>DXBY01000225.1 GCA_019116305.1 Candidatus Ruania gallistercoris
CAGTCCCGCGGCCCGGCGGCAAGCCGGTTGCTCAGGGTGGCCGCACCATCGGCCGTTCGGAGATATTCCACCTCGCCCACACCTAGTACGACTGAACCGAGTGACTCTCGTCACGCCAGTGTAGTGTGAACTGCTTCACACGTCCGCCGATCGGGGACGGCAGAACGCGGCAACTGCGCGGCAGTGGGTGGTGCCCGGCTGGCGCGTCGACATGCGCCGGGCACAGAGTCCCAACCCCGGTCTGCCCAGGCCAGGGTGGGCAACTACGCCGGGCGTGGGCGGAGGTGCGCCGGGCGTGGGCGGTCGCGCTTCGCCGGCCGGTACGCTCGCCCTTATGGCTGACGCACCCCTGACGCTCCCGACTGGCTGGCGACCGCTGAGCTACTGGGCGCGCACCCAGGACGGCATCTCCCAGCTCGGCCTTCCGGAGACCGCGTTCCTGCGCTGCGTCGAGGACGAGACCCGTGGTGGACTGCCCTACCTCGGATTCGAGATCTTCTGGATCAGGGAGGCCGCAGTGCACCTGACCACCGCGACCGGGTGGGCGCTGGAGCTCGATCCTGCGGATGATCCTGCCGAGGCCCCGCGGCTCGGTCAGTCGGAGACGGTCGCACTCGAGGACCTGGAGGAGCTGGAGGTGGACGGCGACGCGGAACCCTTCGCCCAGTTCACCGGGGGACCCCGGCTCGCCGGTGCGCTCGCTCTGCTGATCGACAACCACCTGCACGGCGGTCCCGCCGGGTACGCGAACAGCGACTACGAACCGATCGAGGCGTAGCGGCCGCGCCGCCCCGAAACCTCGCGCTTGATCTGCGCGTGCCGGAAAACCACGGGTGCCCGGATGCACGAATGGCCAGACCCGTGAGGATCTGACCATTTCTCGCTGCGCGCCCGGAGGGACTCGAACCCCCAACCTTCTGATCCGTAGTCAGATGCTCTATCCATTAAGCTACGGGCGCCGGTGTTGGACCGCGGACCACTGTACCCGCTCCCCGGCAGGGCTGACCAATCCACGGGGCACGGAACCGGCAAGTGTGTGCCGGATCGCACCGACCACGCGGGCCGGTCCGCACCGTCCGCACAGCGCGGGAGCCATCCGCCTACGACCGTAGGTGGACACCGCACCAGCCCACCGGTGGACCAGCCTGGCACCAGGTCCCGTCCGTGGCCGGACGCCATCAGGACCGGATCCGAGCAGGCTGGATGCCATGACCACACGATCTGCTCTCACCGCCCACAACCTGGTGAAGACCTACGGTACCGCCGGGGTGCTCACCACTGCCCTCGCCGGCGTCAGCCTCACCGTGAACCCCGGTGAGGCGGTCGCCGTGATGGGACCGTCAGGCTCCGGCAAGACCACGCTGCTGCACTGCCTGGCCGGTGTTCTTGCCCCGACCAGCGGCCAGGTGATCTGGGCCGGCCAGGATCTCACCGCCATGTCCGAGACCGCCCGTACCGGCCTGCGCCGCACCGACTTCGGATTCGTGTTCCAGTCCGGTCAGCTCCTCCCCGAGCTGCCCGCCGACGAGAACGCAGCCCTGCCGCTGATGCTCGCCGGCACCTCCCGGACCCAGTCCACCGACATCGCCCGACGCTGGCTGGCCTACCTCGGCCTGGGCGGGATGGAGGCCCGGCGACCCGGGGAGCTCTCCGGCGGTCAGGCGCAGCGGGTGGCGATCGCCCGCGCCCTGGTCGGCTCCCCCGGTGTGGTGTTCGCCGATGAGCCCACGGGTGCACTCGACCAGCACACCGGGTACGAGGTGCTGCAGGTGCTCACCGAGGCCACCCGGGCCACTGGCGCGGCCCTGGTGATCGTCACCCACGATCCCCAGGTCGCGGCCTGGTGCTCTCGCACAGTGCAGATGCGCGATGGCCGCATCGTTGCCGATACCGCCGACGGCGGAGCTCCGGCCGGTCAGGCCACGCACCCGGGCGCCACCCACCCAGGCGTCGCTCATCCAGGCGCCACCCACCCAGCTGCCGCGCACCCGAGTGCGAGCCCCGGGCCGGCTCAGGCTGCGCCGTCGGCAGTGCACTCGGGCGCCCCCTCCCCGGCCGCAGACGGCTACGCCACCCAGGCTCCGCCGTCGTGGTCCGCCCCCGCGAACACAGTGGTGCCCCGATGAAGGCGGCCCTGGACCTTTGGGTGCTGCTGCGGCGGCGCAGCTCCTCCGATGCCGACCCGCA
The DNA here is from genome assembly GCA_019116305.1 of Candidatus Ruania gallistercoris. GTDB lineage: Bacteria > Actinomycetota > Actinomycetes > Actinomycetales > Beutenbergiaceae > Ruania > Ruania gallistercoris. Next base: position 2,188 of record DXBY01000225.1, read on the forward strand.
CCGGCTCACCGGTGCTCTGGCAATCCTCGCGTTCGCGGTGACCACCGCCGTGGTGCTCGTGGTGCTCGGCGGGTTCCTCGCCTTCACCGCCCGCGCCGAGGCTCCCGGAGCCGGTGACGACGCCGGGTTCTACGTCATGCTCGCCGGTACGGCGTCCGTGCTGCTGCTGGTACCGCTGGCCACGCTCGGTGGCGCAGCGGCCCGGCTCGCCGTGGCCCGGCGGGACGCTCGGCTGGCGGCCCTGCGGCTTGCCGGAGCGACCACCGCGCAGGTCTCTACGATCACCATCCTGGACGCGACCGTGCAGGCACTGACCGGTGCGTTGATCGGCGCGGCCGGCATGTTCGCCCTCGTTCCGCTGGTCCTGCCGATCGAGTTCCAGGGTCGTGCGTTCAGCTACGGTGAGCTGCTACCGCCCTGGTGGGCCTATATCGCCACGATCGCCGCGGTCACCGTGATCGCCCTCGTCTCCGCCGGCGCGAGCCTGCGCAAGGTCGCCATCACTCCGCTGGGGGTGGCCGCTCGCACCCGCCCGAATCCGTTGCACTGGTCCCGGGTGGTGCCCATCCTCGGCTTCGCCGTGGTCTTCGCCGTGCTGTTGGAGACCGGGCAGGCCGGGATCATGGTGCTGGTGCTGCTGGTGGTCGGCGGGTTCGCGATGATGAACGCGATCGGCCCGCTAATCATGGGCCTGGTGGGGAAACTGAGCGCACGGCGCGCCAGGACCGCCGCCCAGCTGGTGGCTGCCCGCCGGATCATCGATGCACCGAAGACGGCGTGGCGCTCCGTGGGCGGAGTCGCCCTGGCGACCTTCATCGCCGGGATGACCGCCGCCATCGCGCTGTTCAGCAACGCTGGCACGAGCAACCCCGAGGAGGCCCAACTCTTCGGTGACATGGCCACCGGCGGGTTCCTCACCCTCGCGATCGCCGGAGTGGTGGCCGCAGTGTCCACCGGGGTGATGCAGGCCGGTGGCGTGATCGACCGGCGGAGCGAGTACCGGGCGTTGAGCCTGGCCGGCACCGACCTGCGTGTGCTGGACGAGGCGCGGCTGCGGGAGACCGCGGTGCCCTTGCTGGCGGCCGTGGCGCTGGCGACCGGTGGCGCGCTGGTGTTCCTGCTCCCGGCGCTCGGTGTGGCGGTGCTGACCACACCGGCGGTGGCGATCCAGTTCGTGCTCAGCGTGCTCGGCGCCTGTGCGCTGGTGCTGGCCGGCTCGCTGGCCTCCCGCCGGGTGGTGCGGATGGTGCTGGCCTGAGACTCACCCGGTCCTGAGACTCATCCGGTCTGCGGGCCCGAGTCTCGCACCGACTCCCCGCGCGGACGGATGAACAGCGACATCACGATCCCGGCCACGCCGATGAACCCGGCCACCAGGAACGAGATGTTCGCACCGTGCACGAGTCCCGCGGGGCTGCCGTCGAGCGCAGCGGAGGTCATCACCGTGACCAGCACCGCCGTGCCGATCGAGGCAGCCATCTGCCGCATCGTGTTGTTCATCGCGGTGCCGTGCGGGATCAGCGACCGGGGAAGCTCGTTCAGCGCCGCCGTGGTCACCGGCATCAGCACCATCGCCGTGCCAACCATCCGGATCGTGTTGACCACCGCCAGGTAGGTGAAAGAGGTGTCCACGGTCAGCACCGCGAAGAAGAACGTACTGCCGGTGACGATCGCGGTTCCGATCAGTGCGAGCCACTTGGCCCCGAACGCATCGAAGATCCGGCCGGTGATCGGCGAGCTCAACCCCATCAGCAGCGCTCCCGGCAGCAGCACGAGTCCGGACTCCACCGCCGGGAAGCCGCGCATGTTCTGCATGTACAGCGGCAGCACAGTGGTACCCCCGATCATCACGATGAACACCACCATCCCGATCGCGGTGTTCAGTGTGAACATCCGGTACCGGAACACCCGGAACTCCAGGACGGGTTCGGCCAGCCGCAGCTGGCGCCAGATGAACACCACCAGCACGGCCGCACCGCCGAACAGCGAGCCGAGCACGGTCGGACTCGTCCAGCCGAGCGCACCGGCCATGCTGAAGCCGTACAGCAACCCACCGAAACCGAGTGTGGACATGATGATCGAGGCCACATCCACCTTCGGGAAGGCGCGTTCGGTGACGTTCCGCAGGATAATCGCCGCCACGATGATGTCCACCACGGCGAACGGGACGATCATCTGGAACAGCGTCTGCCACGGGTAGTGGTCCACGATCCACCCGGACAGGCTCGGACCGATCGCCGGGGCGAAGGCGATCACCAGACCGAAGGTGCCCATCACGGTGCCGCGTTTGTGCACCGGGAAGATCGCGAACAGGATCGTCTGCATCAGCGGCATGATGATGCCGGCACCGGCGGCCTGTACCACCCGCCCGGTGAGCAGCACAGCGAACGAGGGCGCCAGCATGCACACCACGGTGCCGGCGGTGAACAGGCCCATCGCGGTCAGGAACAGGGACCGGGTGGTGAACCGCTGGATCAGGAATGCGGTGATCGGGATCATCACCCCGTTGACCAGCATGAAGATCGTGGTCAGCCACTGCGCCGTGTTCGCTGTGATGTCCAGGTCCCGCATGAAGGCCGGCAGTGCGGTGGCCAGCAGCGTCTGGTTCAGGATGGCGATGAAGGCGCCGGAGAGCAGTACAGCGACGACGACGTTACGGTTCACCGGCTTGGAGCTCGACGCTCCGCGCATGGCCGTCCTCACTCCTCAGCACTCGTGGTGGCGCCGGTGGCGCCCGGTGGCCGGCACTCCCCGCGCTCGGCGCCTGCCCGGGTATCTGACTGACACGAGGCGTCCGGCACCGGGCAGTGTACGCCCGGAACACGGCCGGCCCGAACGGGCGGGCCCAGACGGGGCGGGCCCAGCCCCAGCTGGACGAGCCCGCCCCGACAGCACGAGGCCAGCACGAGAGCCCGAGGTCAGCACGACGAGGGGCGCACCCCGCGCACTGCCGGGCCGTCAGGCGTCTGCGAGCCGCCGCGCCAGCGCGGCGCAGACTACGAGCTGCAGCTGGTGGAAGATGATCACCGGCACGGCGATAGTGGCCGCCACGGCCGGGGTGAACAGCACCAGGGCCATCGGCAGCCCGGTGGCCAGGGACTTCTTCGACCCACACATCAGCAACGCAATCCGGTCGCCGCGATCCAGGCCCAGCCCCCTCCCGCCGTACCAGGTGACCGAGAGCATCACCGCGAGCAGCACGCCGCTCAGTCCGAGCAGCGCCACCAGCATCAGCGGCGACACCTGCTGCCACACCCCGTCGGCAGTCGCAGAGAGCACGGCGCCGAACACCAGCAGCACCACTGTGCCCCGGTCCAGCACCTTGGTGATCCCCGCGTGCGCCCGTACCCAGCTTCCGAAGAACGGCTGCAGCAGCTGACCGACCACGAACGGCAGCAGCAGCTGCAGCAGCACCGCCTGGATCCCACCCATCCCCTGGGAGCCGGAGGCACCCATCAGCCAGAGCACCAGCAGCGGGGTGAGCACCATCCCGGCCACGTTCGAGAGAGTGGCCGCGCAGATCGCACCGGCCACGTTCCCGCGGGCCACCGAGACGAACGCCACGGAGGACTGCACTGTGGAGGGCAACAGGGTCAGGTACAGCATGCCGGTGGCCAGGGTGGCCCCGATCAGCGGTTCGGCCACGGCCGCGATCAACAGTCCGAGCAGCGGGAAGAGCACGTAGGTGGAGCCGAAGATGCTGCTCTGCAGCCGCCAGTTCCGCAGCCCGCCCAGCACCTCGCGGGTGGACAGGCGCAGACCGTAGACGAAGAACAGCAGGAAGATCGCCACATCGCCGGCCACCCCGACGCCGTCGATCGCGGCTGTGGGCAGCGGCAGCACCAGACCGAGGACCAGCGCCAGCAGGATCAGCACCATGAACGGGTCCAGCAAGGCCCGCACCCACTTCATCGCCGAACCCCGCGGCGGACCTCCTCGAGCATCCCGCCAGAGTAGTGCGCTCGGTCGGCTGGACCGCACCGCCGACCAGGATCTGGCCTGCCGCCCCAACAGGGAGACGTTCACCACATGGTCCCCTCCCGGTCATATGTCGGCTGCGGGCAGATCACCCCGGGCCGCTTCACTGGGTGGCGAAGCGGGGAGATCGTCGGCGGCAGCCTGCGCATGCGCCACGACGGCCCTTGACGAGTCCACCGAAGCGAGGCCCCATGAGTGTGCTCCTGCAGCCGGTCAGCCGGCCGCAGCCTTCCCAGGGCAAGACGAAGGTGCCGCAGCGCAGGTCACCACAGATCCGCCGGCGCAACCGCCGGGAAGGTCTGCTGTTCTGGGCACTGATCGCGCCGAACCTGGCTGCGATCGTGCTGTTCGGGTACTACCCCACGCTGTACAACTTCGTGCTCAGCTTCACCGAGTGGGACTTCGTGCAGCCGGCCCCGGTGATCGTCGGGCTGGAGAACTACCGGGAGCTGTTCCAGCCCGGTTCGATGCTGATGGACGCCCTGGGCAACACGGCCATCTTCGTGCTGGTGGCCGTGGTCGGCACCCTGGTCGGTGGGCTGGCGATCGGCGGGCTGCTCGCCCAGAAGCTGCGGTTCACCGGCCTGGTACGGACGATGGCGTTCGCGCCGCACATGCTCCCCGGAGCGGCGATCGGTGTGCTCTGGCTGTTCATGTTCGACCCGAACTATGGGTTGAGCCGCTGGCTGTTCGGCATGATCGGGATGGACTCCCCGCACTGGACCACCACCTCGGACTTCTCCGTGTGGGCGATCACCATCGCCTACGCCTGGCAGCGGCTGGGCTTCGTGGCGATCATCTACTACACCGCGATCCTCGACCTGCCCAAGGACATCTACGAGGCCGCCGCGCTCGACGGCGCACGCGGCTGGAAGCTGCTGCGTCACCTCACTCTGCCGCTGCTCAGCCCGATCACGTTCTTCCTGGTGGTCACCGGGATCATCGCGGCCGCGCAGACGTTCGACATCATCGCCACGCTCACCAACGGCGGGCCGGGCACCTCGAGCACCACCCTGCCGTGGATGATTTACGACCAGGCGTTCGTGGACTTCAACATCGGCACCTCGGCGGCCACCGCCACGGTGATGTTCGTGCTTCTGCTCATCGTCACCCTCGTCCAGACGAAGTTCGCGAACAAGCAGGTGCACTACTCATGACGCTCACCGCACCCAAGCCCACTGCCTCCGCGAAGTCCACCGGCACACCGGGCACGGAGCCCACCGCGGACGACCGGCCGCCGCGTGGGCGCTCCTCGCGCCGCCGGGCCGGGGGCCCGCGCCGGCCGCTGCCGGCCACGATCGCGCTGCAGGTGCTGGTGGCATTCACCTTCGCGGTGTTCGCCGTACCGATCTACTGGCTGTTCAGCTCCGCACTGAAGCCGGAGAACGAGATCTACACCTTCCCGCTCACCTGGTTGCCGAGCGAGCTTGCGTGGGAGAACTTCGCCGAGGCGTGGACCTCGGCCCCGTTCGGTGCGTTCCTGAAGAACTCGATCATCACCACTGTGGCCGGTACCGCCCTGGAGATCGGGGTGGCGCTGCTGTCCGCCTACGCGTTCGCGTTCGTCTACTTCCGCGGCAAGATGCTGGTGTTCGCCGTGATGGTGGGCTCGTTGATGCTCCCCGGGCACATCACTCTGCTGGTCAACTACATCACCGTGTCCAATCTGGGCTGGCTGAACACCTACCAGGGGCTGATTCTGCCGGGCATCGGTTCGGCATTCGCGATGTTCCTGCTCTACCAGCAGATGCGTCAGGTCCCCTCCGAGCTCACCGATGCGGCGATGGTCGACGGCGCAGGTCACTTCCGCCGGATGGTCACCGTGGTCATCCCGATCTGCCGGCCGATGATCCTCACCGCCACCCTGATCGTGCTGATCGCCAAGTGGAACGACTTCGTCTGGCCGCTGATCGTGACCTCCACCGCCGATATGCGCACCCTCCCGATCGGGCTGATGTTCCTGCGCAGCCAGGAGGGCTACGACTCCTGGGGGCCGGTGATGGCCGGCACGGTGATCGTCGCCCTGCCGATGCTGGCTGTCTTCTTCCTTGCCCAGCGCCGGATCATCGGCGGCCTGACCGCCGGTGCACTGAAGGGCTGACGCCGATGTACCCGCCTCTCCCCTGCACCACCAGACCACGTCAACCGATGACCGATCACTGAAGGAGCGCCGTCGTGCACACCTATTCCCTCACCCGCCGCCACCTGCTCTCCGCCCTCGGACTGGGTGCCGGTACGGCTGCTCTGGCCGCCTGCACCGGACCGGTTTCCGCTGACCAGGTTGTCTCCGGCGAGACCTCCAACCTCCGCAGCGAGATGCAGCAGGCGGCGCTCGGGGAGATCCCGTCGCAGTACTCCGGGCGCACGAACATCCTGTTCTGGGCGCCGTGGACGGGTGGACTGTTCGAGGCGGTCTCGGAGCTGTTCACGATGTTCAACGACTCCCAGGAGGACGTCTACGCCGCGATCGAGTCGGTGGGCGGATATGCGGACCTGAACACCGCGTTCACCGCTGCGCTGCAGGCCAAGGCTGTGCCGGACATGGTCTGCTTCCCGGAGATGCAGTGGCTGCAGTTCTACTTCGCCGGCGCACTGACCCCGCTGGACCCGCACTTCGACAACGAGTGGAACACCGACATCTACCTGCAGAACTATGTGGGTGAGGGGATGGCCGGTGAGGAGACCTACGTGGTCCCGTTCGCGCGGTCGAACCCGCTGTTCTACTACAACAAGACGCTGTTCAAGGACCTGGGTCTGCCGGTGGACACCCAGTACACCTGGTCCCAGCTGCGCGAGCTGGGCGGCGAGATCTCCTCGGTGCAGCAGTCCGGTCAGGATGTGAAGACCTTCGCCTACTCCGGCGGCGATGCCTGGATGGCGTCCTCCTGGCTGTGGGCGTTCGACGGGGAGTGGTCCGACGGCTTCGAGGTGATGCCCGATGAGGAGCCGATCCGCGAGCTGATGACGTTCGCGAACGAGTGGGTGCACGTGGACGGCAACGCCTACATGGCCCAGGCGGCGCACACCGACTTCCAGACCGGCCTGGTGGCCGCAGTGCACGGCTCCACCGCCTCTATGCGCGGGCTCACCGAAGCGGTGGACTTCGAGCTCGGTGCGGCATTCATGCCCGGTGAGGTGAACCAGCCGCCGCTGGTGCCCACCGGTGGATCCGGATTCTCGCTGGTGCGGACCGAGTCGCAGGAGCGCCAGGACGCCACTGCGCAGTTGTT
>DXBY01000032.1 GCA_019116305.1 Candidatus Ruania gallistercoris
ACTCCTGCTCGGCGGTGAAGAGCACCGGGTCGGTGTAGCTCGCCGCGACCGTCCACAGCCCTGGCGCGCCCTCGGGGACCTCGAGGCAGACGTTGGCGTTCGCTTCCGCGTCCGGGTACATCTCACCCACGTCCCACAACTCCTCGGGCACCGTGCCGCAGTCGTCGTCGTACGTGCGCCCGTCGTCGCCGACGAAGCCGAAGTCCAGGTCCCATGCAGGGTCACCGGTCTCGGTGCCGGTGTAGGTCACGGTGACCGGCAGCATCCAGAACTCCATGCCGTCCGCCGGCGGGTCGTTGAACTGGTTCTCGGCGCGCACCTCGTCCCACGCCTCGTAGGGCTCCTCGAGCATGACGCTCCAGTCGTCGTTGCCCACGTCCTCACCGATCAGGAATGGGTTCTCACGTGAGCCTTCGTCCGCTGCCGGCTCGGGCTCCGGCGTAGGTTCCGGTTCCGGATCCTCGGTCTCGGTGCCCGCCTGGTCGCCTGTACTCTCCTGGCCACTCGAACCGGTCCGGTCCGCTGAACCCTCCGCCGTCGTGCCGACATCTTCGGGTGAGGAGTGCTCCGCAGGAGCGGTCCTCGGTTCGGACTGACCGCGCGGCTCGCTCACGCCCGCATCGCAGGCCGCGAGCAGGAACACCAGTCCGGCACCGAGCACCACCAACGGCCGCACGCCGCTACGCATCGTCGCCACCCGCCTCCGCGGTGAAGAACACCGGATCGCCCCACTCGGAGCTCACCGACCACAACCCGCGGGCGTCGGCGGGTACCGGCAGGCACACGTTCGCCTCCGCCGTCCCGTCCGGATACAGCTCGTCCACCTCCATCAGGTCATCGGGCACGATCACGGGGCACCAGTCGCGGTAGCTGCGGTTGTCCTCGCCGACGAAGCCGAACTGCAGGTCCAGCCACGGCGCCGCCGATTCCCCACCGGTGTAGGTCACGGTCACCGGCACCAGCCAGTACTCCGTACCCTCCTCGGGTTCCTCGATGTACGGATCGGCGTCCCGGAGCTCGTCCCACCCGTTGTGCGGCTGCCCGAGTGTCACGGTCCAGTCGCCATCGACGAACTCCGCACCGGTAGGCAGCGGGTGCTCGCGGGTGCCGACCGACTTCTCCGGTACCTCGATCGGCTCGGCGACCAGACCATCGGCCGCCCCCTCGGCCTCGGCGTTGTCCTCACCGGGCGCACCGGCCGGCTCGGTCTCCGCATCCTCCGTGGCCGCTGTGCCACCGGCTTCGGTGTTCTGGCTTGGCTGGTCGCTCGAGCACGCTGCTGTGCCGAGCAGGGTCACGCCCAGCAGCGCTGCACTTGCAGCGCGGATCGCTGATGTTCTCATCGGATTCTCCTTCGTCTCCCTCCGGGCTGGTCGGTTGATCAGGCCCGCTGGTCGAGAAGTCTGTGCCGCACCCATGACGATCCGAGCGTCCTCGTGCGATAAGAGGGGTTATCGCGGATCCGGAACGAATGTCGGTGGTCTGCGCCAGAGTTGTCCGCATGTTCACCACGTTCGAGCGGCACGAGCCGCAGACAGCCGAGAGCGCCTTGTTCGGTGTGCTCTCCGGCCTGCGCGTGAGCCTGCTCGACATCGCCGAGACCGCCCGTGTCAAGCGCCCGGTGGTCTCCATCTGGCGGCAGCGCTACGCCGACGGCCCGGACCCCTTCCCCCGCCCCCTCCTGCAGCGCGGGCAGCAGCCGCTGTTCTCCGCCGCCGAGGTGGCTGCCTGGGTGGAGCGCACCGGCCGGGGCAACAACAGCGAGTTCGCCATCGATCTGGCCATCCGCGGCTTCGCCCATGACGACGGCGCAGCTCCCCTCTCCCTGTTCGGCACGCTCACTGCGCTACTTCGGGTGAAGGCCTCCTCCGGCGCAGCGCTGGCCGCGCTGACGCCGGAGGAGATCCTCGATCTCGCCGACGACGTCGATCCCGAGGATGCGGACAGCTTCGCCGAGGTGGCGGCCGCTGGTGCCGAGCTGACCGATCTGGCCGCGCTCGCCGATGTGATGGCCGATGCCGCCTACACCCCGGCCGCCGCCCTGGAGTCACTGCTCACGGTGACCGCCGCCCGGTCCCTGGCGCGGGACGCAACCCGGCCGGTGCTCGACCTCGATGAGCCGGTACCGGCCACACTCACCCCGGTGTCGCTGCGACTGATCGCCGCAATTGCCGCCGCGCTGCACACCGGCGGCACGTTCACCGTTGCGGATCCCGATCCTGGCCGAGGGGACCTGCTCACCGCGGTGCTTGGCGACCAGGAACACCTGGACCGACCGGTGGCGGTGCTGCCGGACGGGGCGGGCCGGCTAATGCGCCGGCGCCTGAGTGCGCACGGCTACGTCGTGCAGAGTCGGGACCTGGACCAGGGCTTCGGTGCCGACGCGCTGGTGGTGACCGCGATGACCGCCGAGCACCTGCCCGAGCAGGTGGTGCTGGAGCAGATCGAGGACATCGCGCTGCGCCTCGCGCCGGGTCAGCGGGCTCTGGTGCTCGGCCCGGCCCGGGCACTGCTGGATGCCGCCGCGGGGCCGGGGATGGAGTCGGTGCGCTCGCAGCTGCTGCGCACGGACAAGGTGCGCGCCGCCGTGTTGTTGCCCGCCGGTCTGGTGCCGGAACGCTCCCGAGAACGACTGGCGCTGTGGGTGCTGGGTGATGCGCACCCACAGGTGCCGATCCGCAGCCGCTGGGTGATGGTGGCGGACGTGTCCGACCGGCTGCTCAGTCCCAGCGGCCAGGTCGACGGCGCAGCGCAGGAGGATCTGCTCACCGATCTGGTGGCGGCGATGGGCAGTGCCGCCGAGGTGGCCGCGCACGCGTTCCGGTTCGCCCGGTTCAGCCTTACCTCGACAATCCTCGCTGGCGGTGGTGGGCTGTTGGAGACGGCACGACCGACGCAGCGGGGCGTGCGCGAGGACGACGGCGCGACCAGCGCCCGCGTGCAGGAGCTGCTGCACGCCCTGGCCACCGGACCACGGACCGAGGTGAGCGTCCCTACCCAGCGAGGCTCCGCCGTCGCCCTCCGCACCGCGCGGATCGGTGAGCTGATCGACAAGGGCGTGCTCCGCCGTCTGCCCGGGAATCGGTTCGAGGACGTGCGCGTGGCAACTGGCGTGCCCGGGGAGGTGCGCCTGATCGGAGAGGCCGAGCTGGCCGGTGACGCTGCCGTGGGGTCGCGGGTGGTCGACCGGATGGAGTTGGCCGCACGATACCCGGCCAGCCGGCTGACCGAGCCCGGGGACGTGGTGTTCACCGTGGCCCGGCGCCCGGCGGCGATGGTGGACCACGAAGGATTCAGTGTGGTGGCCTTCCCGGCGCAGGTACTGCGGGTGGAGCATCCGGAGGTCGGGCTGGTGCCGGGGGTGCTGGCCCGGGACATCGCCGCCAGGGTGTGGCCGCCAAACGGTGGCGGGACTTCTCGGTGCGGCTGGTGCCGCAGGAACAGACCGAAGCGTTGACCGGCGCCCTGGAGCAGGTACACCGCGCGCAGGAAGAACTTGCCGAGCGGGCGGCGTTGCTGGAGGCGCTCGCCGGGGAACTGACTTCCGGAGTGGCCACCGGAGTGCTCCAGGTAGGACAAGATGAAGACGGCGCACCGGCGCCCGGAGGAGAATGAGGATCCCAGTGCCCCCACGCAAGAAGCAGACCGTCGCCACGCCGAGTACCGCGAGCACGATGAAGGAGCTCAAGGACACGCTGTGGAAGGCGGCGGACAAGCTGCGCGGGTCGATGGATGCCAGCCAGTACAAGGACGTGATCCTCGGGCTGGTGTTCCTCAAGTACGTCTCGGATGCGTTCGAGGCCCGGCGCGAGGAGATCGCCGCCGAGCTGGCCGCCGACGGGTACACCGAGGAGCAGGCGGCGCCGCTGCTGGAGGATGTGGACGAGTACCGCAGCGCGGGGGTGTTCTGGGTATCCCAGCGGGGGCGGTGGGAGTACCTGGCCCAGCACGCGAAGGGCCGGGTGGCCGGGCCGGGTGAGGCCGAGGCGTCGATCGGGCAGCTGGTGGACGAGGCGATGGAGCAGCTGGAGGGGTCGAACCCATCGCTGCGGGCCACGCTGCCGAAGATCTTCAACCGGGACAGTGTGGA
>DXBY01000226.1 GCA_019116305.1 Candidatus Ruania gallistercoris
CGAGGCGTTCCGCAGCGGGGAGCTGACCACGCTGGTGGTGAGCAAGGTGGCGAACTTCTCCATCGATCTGCCCGAGGCGGCGGTGGCGGTGCAGATCTCCGGCTCGTTCGGCTCCCGGCAGGAGGAGGCCCAGCGGCTCGGGCGGCTGATGCGACCCAAGGCCGACGGGCGCACCGCGCACTTCTACGCCGTGGTCACCCGGGACACGGTGGACCAGGACTTCGCCGCCCACCGGCAGCGCTTCCTCGCCGAGCAGGGCTACGCGTACTCGATCCTGGATGCCGCGGACCTGCTCGGGACGGGGACCGAGGCGGGCTGAGCGGGCGGATCACGATCGATCCGCACGTGCAGCGCCCCACGGCGCCCGCGAAGCACGCCATGATGGAACCGTGACGGTACGGATGGTGGATGTAGCGCGGGAGGCCGGCGTCTCAGCCATGACGGTCTCCAACGTGATCAACGGCCGCCCTGGAGTCGGCGCGGAGACACGGATGCGGGTGCTGGCGACAGTGTCCCGGCTGGGCTACCAGGTGAACCTCGCTGCCCGGCACCTGCGGTCCGGGCAGACCGGCGCCGTCGCCCTGATCGTGCCCGACATCGACCGCCCGTACTACGGCCAGCTCGCCGCGCGTATCGGGCGGACCCTGGAACGGCATGGTCGCCACCTGGTCATCGAACGGACCGGTGGAGATGCTGAGCGAGAGCTCGAGTCCATCGCCTTCGGGCGCCTGCAGATGTACGACGGTGTGATCATCAGCCCGCTGCACCTGGAGACCGAGGACCTCTCTCAGCTCCGCTTCGACAAGCCGGTCGTGTTCATCGGCGAGCGGCCAGTCCCGTCCACTTTCGACCACGTGATGATGGACAACATCGGCGGCGCGCAACGCGCGGTCGAGTACCTGCTCTCCACCGGGTCCACACGGGTTGCGATCATCGGCGGCCGTCATGATCACAGCGTCGCGGACATGCCCTCGTTACGGACCCGCGGCTACCGGCAAGCCCACGAGGACACGCAGGTGCCGGTGGATGAGCGCCTGGTGGTCCAGATCGAGTCCTTCGACCCGCGCTCGGGATACGAAGCGGTGAACCAGCTCTACGAGTCCGGGGCCGAGTTCGACGGCCTCTTCGTGCTGACGGATGCAGCGGCCACGGGCGTGCTTCGCGCGCTCGCCGACCGCGGCATTACCGTGCCGGACGACGTGCAGGTGATCGGCTTCGACAACGGGCGTGAGGCGGACTTCCTGGTGCCGAGGCTGTCCTCCGTGGAGCCGGGCAACGATTGGATGGCCGATCGCGCACTCCAGCTGTTGGAGCAGCGGATGGCGACCCAGGGCGACGAGAGCGAGGCACCGGCGCCGGCCACGTCGGTGGTGACCGCCGAGCTCGTGCTGCGCGAGTCGACCCGCTGAGGCGCCCGCAGGTCAGCGACCCGACTCCAGATTGAAGAAGGACCGCTCGTCGGGCGGGCGGATGTCGTAGACCGCATCGTCGAACAGGCGCAACGGGTGTGGCCGGAACGGATGCCGCTCGATCGCCTCGGGGTTGATCTCGATGCCCAGCCCGATGCCCTCCGGGATGAGCACGTCGCCCTCCGCCGTCAGGGTCAGCCGTTCGTTGGTGATCTCCGGACGCCAGGGCACGTCCGTAGCCATGATCTCCAGGTAGCGGAAGTTCGGCAGGACCGCGCCCAGCTGCAGGGTCGCGGCGGTGCTCAGCGGTCCGCTCGGGTTGTGCGGGGCGAACCCCACATAGCTGGCCGCGGCAAGGGTGGAGACGAAGGCCAGCTCGGCAAGACCCCCGGCGTGGGTGACGTCCGGCTGGACGAAGTCCACCGCCTGCCGGGCCAGTGCCGGGATGAACGCCTGTCGACCAAACCACCGCTCCCCCGCCGCTACCGGCACCGGCGAACGACGGCGGACATCGATCAGGGCTTCCAGGTTGTCCGGCGGGCACGGCTCCTCGAACCAGACCGGCCGGAACTGGGCAATCTCCTGGCTGACCATGGTCGCGTGCCGCACGTCGAAGCGACCGTGCGCTTCGATGAAAAGCTCCACCTCCGGGCCGACGGCCACGCGCACCGCCTCGATCTGGGCAATGACGCGGTCCAGCTGCTCGGTGGTGATCACCAAGTCGTAGTTCTCGAACGGGTCCCATTTCAAACCGCGGAACCCAGTCGCCACCGTGCGCTTTGCCGCGGCCGCGTAGTCCTCCGGCGACTCCGCCCCGGAGAACCAGCCGTTCGCGTAGGCACGGACCCGGTCGCGGGTATTCCCGCCGAGAAGCCGGGAGACCGGCACGCCCAGCTCCCGTGCGGAGATGTCCCACAGCGCCATCTCCAGCGCGCTGAGCGCGGTCATGATGACCGGGCCGCCCCGCCAATACCAGTTGCGACCGAGCTCGTAGAGTGTTCCGGAGATCCGGGTGGGGTCCAGTCCGACGACGGCCTCGGCCAGCTCGGCGATGGCGCCCTCGACGGCACGCTCCTTGCCCTCCAGCGTGGCCTCGCCAAGGCCGACGATGCCGGAATCGGTACCGACCCGGACGATCACGATGTTGGTGCGGTAGAAGTCGACGACGAAGGTTTCAATTGTTCTGATCTGCATGTGTGTTCTCAGCCCTTCACTGCGCCGGCAGTCATGCCCGCGACGACGTAGCGCTGGGCGAACAGGTAGAAGATGACCGCGGGAAGCGTGAACATGAAGGCGACCGCCATCACGGTCTGGACGGGGGTGCCCACCTCTCCGATGAAGTTCGCGATGCCCACCGAAGCGGGCTGGCGACTCGGCGTGTAGATGAACGTCACCGCAAAGACGTAGTCGTTCCAGGCGTGGAAGAACGCGATGACGGCGGCGGCAGCGATCGACGGCGCGATCAGCGGCACGTTGATCCGCAGCAGCATCGTCATCGGCCGTGCGCCGTCCACGCGGCCGGCCTCCTCGAGCTCGCAGGGGATGCCGTCGATCGCGCCCTTAAGGATGAGGGCGACGATTGGCAGCACGAACGCCGCGTTGGCGAGCACCAGGCCCAGCAACGAGTCGAGCAGTGAGAACTGGTTGAACAGGGAGAACAACGGCACGACCATGAGTGCCTCGGGCAGCATCTGGGTGAGCAGCAGCACCACCGTGACGACCACCTTGGCGCGGAAGGAGTAGCGCGAGAGCGCATAACCAAGGCCGATTCCCAGCAGGATGGACAGCACCGTAGTGCCGGCGGCCACGATCGCGCTGTTGCGCAGCCATCTCGCCACCTCCCCCTGGGCGAGCACCTCGGCGAAGACGCCGAAGCGGGAAAGGTCGGGCAGCAGGCGCGCCTCGGGGGCGAACAGGTCAGCGTTGCTGGACATCGCGGTGACGAGCATCCAGTAGAGGGGGAAAACGGCGACGCCCATCACGATGAGCACGGCGACGGCGCGCACACCGGCACTGATCCGGAACTTTCTCATCGGGTAGCCTCCGTCTCGGCTGCTCGGGCGACGAGGCGGCTGCCGGCGATCACGATGAGGGAGATCATCACGCCGACCATGCCAATGGCCGCCGCCGTGCCGAGCCGCTTGGCGTCGAACGCCTCGGAGTACAGATCGATGACCAAGGTTCGCGTACTGCCCACCGGCCCACCGCGGGTCATCAGCCAGATGAGCTCGAAGCGCCGGATGGACCAGATGGTCATCAGCAGCGCCAGCAGCCCCACGACCGGTTTGATGACCTGCCAGGTGACGGTTCGAAACGTCCACCACCGCCCCGCACCGTCCATGGTCGCGGCTTCGACGAGTTCCTTCGGCACGGCCTGCAGTGCCGAGAGCAACACCACGGTGCACAGCGGGAAGAGCTGCCAGATCGTGGTGACCAGGATCGCCGGCAGCGCATATGTCTGGCTGTCGAGGATGGCCCCGCCAGGCACGCCCAGGCCGAGGGCGTTCAGGACCCTGTTGACGATGCCGTACTGGGGGTTGAGCATCCAGACGGCGATCAGCGCCACTGCGATCCCGGGCGCCGCCCAGGGCACGGTGACGAGGGCTCGCACCGCACCGCGCCCGGGGAAGGGGCGGTTGAGCACCAGGGCGATCGCCAGTCCGGCTCCGACGGCACCGGCCACGCAGACGACGACGTAGATCAGAGTGGTCAGCAACGTGCGGCGGAAGTCGTCGTCACCGAAGATGCGGAGGTAGTTCTCCAGCCCCACCCAGGTGTTCGCCGTGGGATTCAGTAGCGAGGTCTGGGTGAAGCTCATGTACAGCTGTTGCGCGAGAGGAACGGCTTGGAACAGGCCGATGAAGACCGCGGCGGGGGCGAGGAAGAGGTATGGCGTCCAACGGCTGCCGTGTGGGCTGCGCCGGCGCCGCTCCTGCCTGCCGGCCGCGTGGGGGCGCGCGAGAGTAGTCATGAGACGTGGTCCTTTGGTGGCAGGGTGCTAGCGGGCGGGTGTGCCTCGCCCGCTAGCGGTGCAGCTGACTCCCATCAGCCCAGGAGGTCCTCGGCTTCCTGCTGCGCGTTGTCCATCGCGGTCTGCATGTCGACCTCGCCCTGCAGGGCCGCGATCACGTTCTGCACCACGATCGTGCGGATGTCCGGCGTCTGCGCTTCGAAGCCGCCCACCACGTGCGGCAGGCTCGACTCGGTCAGCTCGTCGAAGGTGGGCAGGAACGGCATCTCCGACAGCGACTCGGAGCCCCGCTCGGTCGGCGTGGCCACCGAGCTGGCGCCCAGGATCTCCTGGAGCGACACCTGGTTCTCCGGCTGCAGGGCCCAAGTGATAAACGTAGCCGCTGCCTCCTGCGACTCGCTGGCCTGGTTGATGACGATCGGCGCCAGAATCGTCCCCTGGGCGCCGGCCGGGAAGGGGATCGGAGCGACGTCGAAGTTCAGGTCGGGATTCTCGGCGATCAGGTGCGTGGCGTAGCCACCGTTGTTGAGCTCCATCGCGACCTGGCCCTCGGCGAACATCCGGCGGAAGGTCGCCGCGTCGGTACCGCGCGGGATCACCTCGGCGTCATAGAGCTCCTGGTACGCGAGCAGGCCCTCAACGTTCTCCGGGGCGTTGAGCGTGAGACTCTCACCGTCGGTCCAGGCGCCGCCGAAGCCATAGACGTAGTTGAAGATGTCCTGCCAGACACCCGGTTCCTCGGCTTCCATGTGGCGGAACGCCAGGCCGAACACGTCGCCGGAGGTCTGGTCCTGGGCGACCTGCAGGAACTCCGCATAGGTGGTCGGCGGCGTCTCGATCAGGTCCGCGTTGTAGAACAGGGCATAGTTCGAGGCCTCGAAGATGACCCCGTGCCGTACACCGTCGTGAACCATGAACTGGTCCGGCTGAGCGATGAGATCGGTGCCGCTGAGGTCCAGCAGGTCGTCGAGCGGGGCGACCAGGCCGGCGTCGGAGGCGGATTCGAACTCCGGCATGTCAAACCGGATCAGGTCAGGACCCTCGCCGGCACCCATCTGGGTGAGCACGGTCTGACCGAACGTCGGGTACGGGACTGCCGCGGCCTCCACGCGGATGTTCTCCTGGCTGGCGTTGAACTCCTCGAGCCACTCCTCCAGGTGCGGGCCGCGACCGGGGTCGCCGAAGGTCGAGGCGGCAAAACTCAGGGTGGTGACCTCGCCGTCGCTGCCGCCGTTTCCCCCACCGGACTCGGATTCTGCGCCACAGGCGGTCAGCATCAGCGCAGCAACACCCACCAGCGCAGTCGCGACGACTGTGGCGCGACCTGTATGAGTCTTCATCGGAACTCTCCCAGCATGAGGTTGATCGTTAAAGGTGGCTTGAGTCTAGGCTGCCGGTCGACTTTGTCAAGTCCGCCTGAGCCGGGGATACGGCGGGGCGTGCGGGTGATTATCGACGGCGTCGGGCAAGCCCAGAAGGGGCCGGAAGACCGGTGTGCGCGGGAACCAGACGGAGCCTGACGCGAGGTCAAGCACCGTAGCTAGGTTCAAGCCGTCCTCCCACCGCCACCAGCCGCGTGCTGAGTGCGAGCGGCCCGGTGCATACCCAGCGCAGGCCCACCGCATCGCCTGAGATGGCGCATCGCGCCGGCGCTCGTCACCATAGAAGCATGGTGAACCCCTGTGTTCCTCCGCCCCGAGACTCGCAGTCGGCCACGCATCGGCCCGGAACGACGGCATGACTGCCCAGAAACCTTCCGTCCTGTTCGTCTGCGTGCACAACGCCGGCCGGTCCCAGATGGCCGCCGGCTACCTGCGGCACCTGGGTGCGGACCGGATCGATGTACGTTCGGCCGGATCGATGCCCGCAGCGCAGATCAACCCGGTCGCCGTCGAGGCCATGCGCGAGGAAGGCATCGACATCACCGCGCAGACTCCGAAGGTGCTCAGCACTGAGGCGGTGCAGTCCTCGGACGTGGTGATCACCATGGGCTGCGGGGACGCCTGTCCAATCTTTCCGGGGAAGCGCTACGAGGATTGGGAGCTCGAGGACCCGGCCGGCCAGGACCTCGCGGCGGTGCGGACGATCCGGGACGAGATCAAGGGGCGCGTCGAGGAGCTGATCTCGAGCCTGGAGGCGCCGACCGCGAGCCGCTGACGGTCCTCGGTTCGCGTGCACTGGCGACCATCAGCACCGTACCGAGCCCGGCCAGGCTCGCAAGGAACGCGAACCCGGTGGCGTAGCTGCCGGTGACCTCGGCGAGCATCGCACCGACCGATGGTGCCAGAGCCGTGGCCAGCAGCACCGGGAGGCCGAGCATGCCGGACAGGTGCCCGTAGGCGCGTGCGCCCCACCGATCCGTGATCGCAGTGGCCTGCAGCAGCGTGGCCACGCCCCGCCCGATCCCGGCCAGCATCGAGAGCGCGACCAGTGCCGCAGTAGGCCCAGGGACCACCGCGAAGGCGGCGATGCTTGCGGTCACCAGCGCGAACACGATCGCCGTCCGCACCGGCAACGAGGCACGCGGCGCCAGCGGGGTGTAGACCAGCCGCCCGGCCACCTGCCCGACCCCGCCCAGCCCGAGGATCCACGCGGCGGACGACGCAGAGATGCCGCGTTCCAGCATCAACGGCACCAGGGCGAGCAGTGCGGCATACATCGCCAGAGACACCGCCGTGAACCCGATCGCGAGCAGCCGGAACCGGCTACTGGCCAGCACGGCGGAGGTGTAGTGCCGCTGGGCTGCTCGCTGGCCGGAGGCCCGCGTCTGCGCCCCTGGCCACGGCCGCCGCAGCGCCACAGCGTGGATCGGGACCGTGAGCACTGCCAGCGCCACCGCTGCCGCCAGGTAGGTACCCCGCCAGCCCAGGTCCTCCCCCGCCGCCGCGACCAGTGGTGCGAACACAGTGCTGGCCAGACCGGCGATCAGGGTCAGCGTGGTCAGCGCGGCGAGTCTGCGGGTGGTGAACCAGCCCGTGACCGCCGCAAACGCCGGCGGATAGAGCACTCCGGACATCGCCGCCCCCGCCACCAGCCAGCCCAGGACGAACACCAGTGCGTTCGGCGCGGTCGCTACCACCGCGAGCGCCACTGCCCCCATCGCTGACCCCGTGGTCATCACCTGGCGCGGACCGCGGCTGTCGATGACCCGGCCCACGGGTACCCCCGCAACCGCGGAGACGACCAGGGCCCCGGAGAACGCGGCATTCACGCCCACCGATGACCAGCCGGTATCGGCGCTGATGATCGGCGCCAAGACCGGGAACGCGTAGTACAGCAAGCCCCAGGAGACGACCTCGGTCACGCACAGGCTCGCCAACACCACGGACAGCCGCGGGCTCAGCCGTTCCGCCCACCGACCGGCAGCAGGTGTAGAGGTGCTAGCCAACGAGGACCCGGCGCCGCTGCTGAGCCAGGGCGTCGATCACGAAGTGAGCGTCGCGGTGTACGCCGCGCAGCGTGTTCGAGGAGAACGTGCGCTGAAACTCCAGTCCGAGGTAGGCCAGCCCAGGCTGAACAGTCGAGATGCCGCTCTGGTGCCGGGGTGCGCCAGTGGCATCGAGGGCACCGAGGGACTGTAGGTAGGGCAGGTACGGGCGGTACCCGGTTGCGAAGATCACCGCATCGACCGGCTCCTGGCTGCCGTCCGGCCAGCGGACACCGTCAGGGGTGAAGGCGGTGAAAATCTGCCGCTGGGGCAGGTTCCCGCGGCGCAGCGCCTCCTGGTAATGGCCGCTGTCGATCACCAGTGTGCCGCGCACCAGTCGTTGCAGCACTCGCGGCGGGAGCAAATCTGCGCGGGTGAGGCGGAACCACCAGTGCAGATCGCGCCCGGCGACCCGCTGGGAGACCAGTTGCACCGGCTGGCGCACCGCCAGGGACGCATCCGTGACCTGAGCGAGCTCGTGGCCCACCTGGACGGCGGAGTTGCCCGCCCCGACCACCAGCACCCGGAGTCCGGCGAACGGTTCCGGCGACCGGTAGTCCGCCACATGGAGTATCTGCCCACCGAACTGCTCCGCCCCGGGAATGGCGGGGAGGTGCGGATTGCCGAACGATCCGCTCGCGGCCACCAGTGCGTCGCCGGAGACAACGTTCCCGTCCGCCAGGTGCGTGGTGAACCCCTGGTCCCGGTCTCGGGTGACCTCCGTGACGCGTGCCCCGGTGCGGATCTCCACGTCCAGCCATTGCGAATATCCGCGCAGGTAGTCCACGACCTCCTGCCGTGCCGGATAGCTGTCCGCAGGTCCGGGGAACAGGTATCCCGGGAAGCTGCTGAACCGGCGCGGGGAGAACAGGTGCAGGCTGTCGTAATAGTCCGGCCAGGAGCCGACCGGGTCCGGCCCGGCCTCCAGCACGACCGGTTCCCAGCCGCGGTCACGAGCCGCTCGAGCGGCGGCGAGTCCGGACTGGCCACCGCCGACGATCACCAGCCGGGTCATACCGGCTCCCGCACGCCGAGCGTGACGGCCTGTGGCCCAGGAGTACAGCATCCGGTGGACTCCTCGTCAGCGTCGAACAGGCCGCTGCCGCCGCACACCCCGGTGTCCGGCAATTCGAGCTCCACCCGCTCAGCCCCCGCACGGTCACCGGCGATCATCGCGACGACGCTGCGCACCTGCTCGAAACCGGTCAGGGCCAGAAACGTGGGCGCCCGCCCGTAGGACTTCGCACCCACGATGAAGAAGTTCGCATCCGGCTGTGCCAGATCGGCCGCGCCGGTGGCCCGCACGCTGCCGCAGGAGTGCACGTTCGGATCCACTTCCTCCGCCACCCGGACCGGCGCCTGAAGCCGGGCATCCAGGTCCAGGCGCACCTCGCTCAGGAAGGACAGGTCCGGGCGGAACCCGGTGAGTACGAAGACCTGGTCGGCCGGCGCCAGGCTGCGCCCGTCCTCGGCGGTGAGCACCGCACCGCCGTCGTCACTCTCGATCTGCGCAGTGCGGAACCCGGTCACCAGCTCCACCAAACCATCGGCGACAGTCTGCTGCGCGAGCCGGCCCAGGGCGCCCCGCTCGGGAAGCTCATCGGCATCGCCGCCACCGAACGTCTGGCCGATCTGTCCCCGGCGCAGCACCCAGGAAATCCTCATCGTGGGGTGTGCCCTGGCCACGTCTGCGAGCTCGATGACCGCCGTGGCAGCGGAGTGGCCGGCTCCGACGACCACGACGTGCCCGCCCGCGAATGCCTGCGCGTGGGCCTGGTCGGGAATGCTGGCCCGAACCAGGCCGGCACTGGTCGCCGCAGCCTCCCCAACGGCGGGCAACCCGTCCGCACCGGCCGGAGCGGGAGTAGCCCAGGTGCCGGACGCATCGATCACCGCCTGCGCCTCGATCCGCTCCTGGTTGCCGCCGGCGTGCTGGACGTGCACCACGAACGGCTGCTGCTCGCGGCCCGCGTCCACCGACAGGTCCCGGCCCTTCCGGGCGACGCCGATCACCCGCGCGCCGCAGCGCACCCGGTCACCGAGGGCATCGGCCAGCGGCGCCAGGTAGTGCTCGATCCACTGAGCTCCCGTGGGGTAGCCCGTGTTCGGTCGCTGCCACCCGGTGGCGGTCAGCAGTCGTTCCGATGCGGGATCGACCAGTTCGGGCCACGGCGAGAACAGACGCACATGGCCCCACTCGGCCACGGCAGCCCCGGCTTGTGTGCCGGCCTCGAGAATCACCGGTTCCAGGCCGCGTTCGACCAGATGCGCCCCTGCGGCCAGCCCCTGCGGACCGGCACCGATCACCACCACGGGCAGCGCCACGACCTACCTCCTCATATTGAAGTTCATCGATTTGAGAGGTTCGAGCGTGTCACGACAAATCGACAGTCGTCAATACGTCGGGCAGAATGTGAGTCATGACCACCGCACCCGAATCGCTCACCGAGGCCCTCGCCGACTGCTGCAACCCGTCCCAGCAGCCACTCGGCGACGAGCAGGCCGAGCGGATCGCGCAGGTCTTCAAAGCGCTGGGCGACCCCGCCCGGGTCAAGCTCTACTCACTGATCGCCGCGGCCGCCCCGGACGAGGTGTGCGCATGCGACCTGACTGGGCCGATCGGGCTCTCCCAGCCGACCGTCTCCCATCACATGAAGCTCCTTGTCACCGCCGGCCTGGTCACCCGGGAGCAGCGTGGCCGCTGGGCTTACTACCGACCCACCCCGGGTCCACTCGCGGCGGCGGCACATGCGCTGACCCGAACTCGGTAGCGGGGAGCGGACGCTGGGGCCGGCCTGCCGGAGACCTACGCCACCGGCATGGCACCGGAGGCACAGCGCCCGGTGACGAAGACGAGGACCGCGTCGCGCAGCACCGGCCCCTCCCGCTCAGCGGTGAACTGCGGATCGGTGGCGATCTGCTCCAGGAACCCGTCCAGCAACAGCCGTACCCAGGAGACGAGCCGCT
>DXBY01000227.1 GCA_019116305.1 Candidatus Ruania gallistercoris
CCTGACCGGTGATCTCGCCGCGTGCTCCAGTCGTGCGTTGGCCACCGAGGTCGGCGTGAGCCACACTCTGGTCAATTACCACTTCGGCTCCCGGGACGGGCTGTTCGCCGCTGCTGCGGAGCTGACGATCAGCCCGGAGGAAGTCCTCACCGCAACCCGGCGAGCCGACGGTAGCGTCGACCTGCGCCGGTTCGCCCAGGCCCTCGTGGCCGTGTGGGAACACCCGGACCACGGCGCCCGGCTGTTGGGGTTCGCGCGGGCGTTCGCAGCGGGGACTCTTCCCGCCGGTGCGATCTCGACGTACCTGCAGCACACTGTGGTCGAGACCCTCACCGAGGCCTACGGCCGTCGACGAGGAGCGACGATGGCCACTGCGATCGTCGGGTTCATCTTCGCGCGCTACGTCCTCGGTCTGGAGACCTTCGCGCGCCTGTCCCCGGCCGAGGCTGCCGGGCTCCTGTACGACTCGCTGCGTTGACCGGGCCCCTGTGCGCCGGACGGTTCAGACCTGGCGCGACCAGGTGCCCGGATCCACCGAGCCGTACTCCGCCCAGACCCAGTCCGGAACTGCCTCGGCGATCCGGGCCATCGCGTCCAGGTGGGTCTGGAGCAGCTGCGGGTTGAAGCTCACCGGCGCTTCGGAGATCAACCAGGCGCCGCGTAGGTGCAGCGTGGTGATGCTCGGGTCCAGACCGTTCAGCAGCTGCATCATCCCGGGGTGGGTGAACGCGGAGGCGTACCGCTTGTCCTTGGCGTGCACCCGCCAGGACTCGTTGAACCGGGCGGACTCGAACTGCTGCGCCGGCGCGAGCCCGTACGGGTCGTCCGACCGGTCGGTGATCCGCAGCTCGGGCAGTGCCCCGGGTAGCTCATGGGCCACCAGCTGGGCCACCACCGGAAGCAACCGGGAGTCCCGTTCGACGTGCACCGACAGCGACGGGCGGCCGGCGAAAGTGCCGTAGAGCAGTTCGGTGTACCGGGGCTTGGCGTCATCAGGTTTGACCTGGACCGGGTCGATGTGGCTGAGTCGGCCGCGCGTCGCGGCAGGGATCTGCTTCCGGCGGGCGATCCATTGCCAGCCGATGCGGTGCGCCATGGCTCGCAGCTCGCGCCGCCGCGGCCCGCGCCGCACTGCCTTGCGGGCGAACACGAAGATCCCCCAGAGCACCCGCCCGGCGGCCGCGGTGAGGAAGACGACGACGCACACCGTGAGCAGGCCCTGATAGGCGGGGTCGTCGTCCTTGTCGAACTCCATCAGGACACCGAAGGTGATATAGGCCAGTCCGCCGGAGACCGTGGCCAGCACGATCAGGGTGCGCGAGGTGCGGCGGACCCACCGTTCGGCCGGGGAACGCCGGGGAGGTCTCGGCGCAGCAGGTGGTGACATCCCGACCAGCCTAAGCAACTCGAGCACGAACCACGGTGAGAGGGGTCACGTATCAGGCCGACCGCCGGCGGCAGGAGGCGCGAGCAGGGGGTGCACCGGATGGGACGGGCGTCGGCCCGGGGGAGCGATGGCCGGTAGGCTCGGGGCTCGTGAGAATCCTGCTGATCGGATCCGGTGCCCGTGAGCACGCCCTCGCCCGCAGCCTCGCCACCGACCCGGCCACCACGGCACTGACCGTGGCCCCGGGCAACCCCGGCACTGCTGCGATCGCGACCAACGTCGCCGTGGATCCCTGCGACCCGACAGCCGTGGCCGCGCTCGCGCGTGAGCTCGATGCGGACCTGGTGGTGGTCGGCCCGGAGGCGCCCCTGGTGGCGGGGGTGGCGGACGCCGTGCGCGCCGCCGGAATCCCGGTGTTCGGCCCGGATGCCGCGGCCGCCCGGCTGGAGGGCTCGAAGGCCTTCGCCAAGGAGATCATGGCCGCCGCGAACGTGCCCACTGCGATGGCCAGGGTGTGCCGCACCATAGACGAGGCCGATGATGCCCTGGACTCCTTCGGCGCGCCGCACGTGGTCAAGGACGACGGGCTGGCCGCCGGTAAGGGCGTGGTGGTCACCGAGGACCGGCAGATCGCCCACGACCACGCCGGCTCGTGCGTGAACCGGGACCGGCGCTCGTCCGTGGTGGTCGAGGAGTACCTGGACGGACCGGAGATCTCCCTGTTCTGCCTCTCCGACGGCACCCATGTGGTCCCGCTCGCCCCCGCCCAGGACTTCAAACGCCTCGGCGACGGCGATGCCGGTCCGAACACAGGCGGGATGGGCGCTTACTCACCGCTGCCCTGGGCACCCGAGGAGCTGGTCGACGATGTGGTGCAGCGGGTCGCGCTGCCCACGGTGCGTGAGCTGGCCCGGCGTGGCACCCCGTTCGTCGGGCTGCTCTACTGCGGGCTCGCGCTGACCTCCCGCGGGCTGCGGGTGGTGGAGTTCAACGCCCGGTTCGGCGATCCGGAGACCCAGGTGGTGCTCGCCCGGCTGGAGTCCTCCCTGGCCTCGGCGTTGTACGCGGCCGCGACCGGGCAGCTGGAGACACTCCCGGATCTGCGCTGGAGCGACGACGCC
>DXBY01000228.1 GCA_019116305.1 Candidatus Ruania gallistercoris
GGCCGAGCTCGGTGCCGGCCCAGCCGGGGATCGCGTCCGTGGCCGAGATGATCCGCCCGGTGGCCGAGTCCACCACCCCGGCGCTGCCGATCCCTACTGCCACCGGCGCGCCGACCGTAGCGTCCCCGGCCGCTGCCACGTCGTCTCGCACGGCCACCAACGCTGCGGTCACGGCAGCGACCACAGCATTGGGGCCCTCCGCGGCCGGCGTGGGCACGGTGCGCCGGGCGACCACCACCCCGCCGGGGGTAACCAGGCCGGCGGTGATCTTGGTGCCGCCCAGGTCGGCGGCAAGGATCGGGCCCCGGACGGTCCGCACCCGGGCGGCGACCGGCGCCCCGCCGGCGGCTGTCTCGGTCATCGCACCAGCTCGACCCCGAGGTCGATCAGTACGGTGCGGATACGCTCCACGTTCTCTCCTTCGAGCGCGGTCATCGGTGCGCTCATCGCGTTGCTGTCGAAGATACCCATCAGGTACAGCGCGGTCTTGAACGACCCCACTCCGGCCGCCGGTCCGACCTTACCCACCGGGGCGAACGCGATCTCGAACAGCGCCGCGAGCCGCTCCTGCTCAGCACACATGGTCTCGGTGTCACCCGCGCGAGCGGCCCGGTCCATCCGCACGTACCCACCCGGATCGATGTTGCCGAGACCGGGAACGCTGCCGTGGCCGCCGGCCAGGTAGGCACCGTCGACGACTACCTCGTGCCCGGTGAGCAGGGTGAGCGACCCACCGGCCGCCTCGTTCATCATCACCAGCCGGCGGAACCCGACGTCGTCTCCGGAGGAGTCCTTCACCCCGGTCAGCACCCCCTCGCGACCGAGGCGGACCAACAGCGCCGGATCGAGCTTCGTGTGCACGCACACCGGCAGGTCGTAGGCGAACACCGGGAGCTCGGTAGCGGCGGCGATGGCGCGGAAGTGGTTCTCGATCTCTTCCGGGCCGGTGATCGCATAGAACGGGGCAGTAGCAACCACGCCGTCCACCCCGATCTCCTCCGCCCGGCGCAGGTGCGCCAGCACGCGGCGAGTCTGGGTGTCGATGATCCCGGCGAGCACCGGCACCCGGCCATCGACCAGGCGGACTGCTGTGCGTAGCACCTGGTCGCGCATCTCGTCCTCGAAGAACGCCACCTCGCCGCTGGAGCCGAGCACGAACAAGCCGTCCACGCCACCGGCGAGGTGGTGCTCGATCAGCCGGGCGAGGCTCGGTTCGTCCAGGAGCCCGTCGGCGGTCAGCGGGGTGACCAGGGGTGGGATCACGCCCTGGAACGCTCGCGGCGGGGATGGCGTGTGGGCTGCGGCAGTCATGGAGACTCTTCCTTCTGCTGGTGCGTGGAATCACTGGTCCACCGATCTAGATGCTGGGGTGTACGCCCGGTCCTCATGCGGGTGTCGTCGCCAGGTCGGCACCGGTGATCTCGGCGACAGCGACCTTCCGCCCTTCCTGCAGTGACAGAGTGAGCGCATCGGCGGTGGCGATCGACGCCGCGGCAGCGCTGCCATCGGTCAGGCCGGCAAACTCGGCCTCCGGTGCCGCCCCGGAGAGAAGCCCGTGGAAGTACCGCATCTCTTCCTCGATGATTCCGCGCAGCCACATCGGTGGTCGGCGGTGGGGATTGCCGTACTGGACAGCCCCGTCGGTACGGCTTCCGCTGTAGATGGCACTGCGATCAGCATCTTCCTGCTCCGTACGGTGCAGCAGGAACCGCCTCGACTCCCCGCCAACCCGAAGCTCGACCCCAGCGTCCTGCAGGTCGATACGGATCGCGCCCTGGGTGCCTTGGATCAAGACATAGTGCTCCGGCCACCGGAAGGCAGATCCATACTCCAGAGTCGCGAATCGCGAACCCTCGAACTGGAGCGAGATCAGCAGCATGTCATCCTCATCGCCGAACTGCGGGCCGGAGTGGGCCACATTTCCGCCGGTCATGTACGCATCGGTTGCCGGACCCAAGAGGGACTGCACAAAATCCAGCTCATGGATGTGGTGGTAGAGGTGGCCGCCAGAGAGCGAGCGTTGCTTCTTCCAGCTCACGCTGTCCTGAACGTCCTCCCAGCCGTTCCGGATCGCGCGGACGAACAGAAGGTCTCCGATCTCACCCGCGTCGATGATCCGCCTGGACTCGCGAACACCGGCCATGAAGTTCATCACGTGGCCAGCCATGAAGAGCACATCGGCCTCTGCTGTCGCCCGGATCATTGCGGAGCAGTCTGCGTAGTTCAACGCAATGGGCTTCTCGGAGAACACCGGCTTGCCGGCACGGGCTGCACCGAAGACGCCCTCCTTGTGGATCCAGTTGGGTGAAGCCACGATGACCGCGTCGACGTCCGTGGCCGAACACAGCTCATCGACAGTCCCTGCAACGCGGGCAGCCAGCTCGTTCGCGACCCGATCGGCGTGCTCCGGGTCGTAGACCGCAGTGACGGTAGCCCCATCGATCTCCGTGAGGAACCGACCAATCTCGGCGCCGAAGTAGCCTGTGCCGATAATTCCATACCTGACCATGAAAGATAAACCCCTTCTAGTTGTGTGCCGCCAGACTATTTACCGGCGCCTTCGGTCAATCCACCAGCAATGTATTTCTGAATAGCCATGAAGAAGATCACCGAGGGCACCACCACGAGGGCCGACGCCGCCATCATTGCGCCCCAGTCAAGGACTTCGGCTCCAGTAATGGAATACAGGGCGACCGCAACAGGCATCCTCTCCGTAGAGCTGATGAAGAGCAGCGCGTAGAGAAACTCGTTGAAACAGTTGATGAACGTATATACCGCGGTAGCAGCAATGCCGGGCGCGACGATGGGAGTACTGATCTTGAGAAAGATTCGCAACTTTGTCGCCCCGTCAACAGCTGCACTCTCCTCGATCTCCAACGGTACCGTCCGGTAGAATCCGACGAGCATCCAAATCGCATACGGGAGGGTGAAAGACAGATACGCCAGGATGAGGCTCGCATACGTGTTGATCAAATTCAGCTGAATCATGATCGTCGCATACGGGACGGCCAGGAGGATCGGCGGGAACATGTACGTAGCGATCAGAATGCGGGTGAGCCGCCGGCCGACGCGGGGGAAGAACCGTACAACTCCGTGGGCTGCCAGAGTCGCCAGCACGATGGTGATGACGGTGGAAGCTAGGGAGATCAGGACGCTGTTTCGAAGATTCGTCAAGAATCCGAGGTCCACGATCACCGTTCGGTAGTGCTCGATCGTGGCTTCACTGGGAAGCACACTCAGCGGGTTCGCGGTGAGCTCGCCACTCGGTGTGAACGACGAGACGAGGATCCACACCAGAGGAAAGACGAATGCGATCGAGACGACAATCAGGAACACGTGCCGCGCTGTGGTCATAGCCACTGTGGCCGGATTGCGTGTGCTCATGCGAAGGCACCTCCCGGGCGGACTCGAGGACAGATCTGAGAACTCACGAGTCTTCACGCTCCCAGTAGTTCAATGCTGCGAACGCGATTCGTGCCATCAACAAGAGGAAGACCAGCAACAGCACGGTGATCGCTGAAGCCATACCGAGCTGGTGGAGTCCCCAGCCCGTCCGGTAGGCGAAGATGGGCAGGGTTGTCGTCATGTCGCCCGGGCCGCCACCGGTGAGGAGGAACAACAGCTCGAAGTTGTTGAAGACCCAGATGATGCGGAGAATGACCAGCAACCCGATGACGTTGCGGATGTGCCGCAGAGTGATGAACGAGAACTGCTGCCAGCCATTGGCGCCATCCATGAGCGCCGCCTCGTACTGCTCCTTGGGGATGGTCTTCAGCGCGGCCAGGATGTTGACCATGAACAACGGGGCGCCAAACCATATATTGATTGCCAAGACGGTCCAGAAGACGGTGTCGGGGCTCGCTAGGGGACTCACGTTCTCGGACGTGATGCCCATCGAGGTCAGCAGGTTCGGCAGGAACCCGTACACGTCGTCGAGGATCCACTGCCAGCCGAAGCCGATGACAATCGGGGGGAACGCCCACGGCACGATGAGCAGGACCCGGTAGAGGCCAGAGAATCGTCGGACCTTGTCCAGACAGAGCGCCAGAAGGAGACCGAGCAGCAGCTGGCCCACTATCGACCCGGCGGTCCACCGGATCGAGGTCACGAACGCTGACCAGAAGTCCGCGTTGGTGATCAGCGTCTGGAAGTTGTCCAGCCATACCAGCTCGTGGTCGCGCCGGAGCAGGCTCTGATCCGTCAAGCTGTAGTAGACGCTCGAGACGACCGGGTAGATCAGGAGGCCGACGACGGCGACCATGCTCGGCAGAACGAAAGCTAGGCCGACCTTGTCCGCCTTGGCGAGCCTTCTCCACAGACCCTTCAGAGTTCGGCGTCGGGGGGCCGACCCGTCGGTACGAGGGTCGCGAGCGTGGGCGATGCTGGCCGTCATTGTCCGAACTCCACACCGGCCATCTCGAAGAGCGAGTTGAGCTGCTCCTCCGCATCCTGGGCAGCCTCAGCGATCGGCCTCCCGTTCAGGACGATGTCCTGAAACAACCCCTCGATGATGCCCTGGCCGGTCATGATGCTTGCCTGAACTGTCGGTCCGTTCTCCATCCCGATCGCCGACCCACGCGGCACCGCCTCATCGATCACCTCGACGGTGTCAGCGAACTGATCGAGGACCGGATCGTCCAGATAGGCCGGCTCGTCCGAGATGTCGGCCAGGGCGGGCAGCATGCCGCCGGGCACCGAGTGCAAGAACTCGATGTACTCCTCAGTCTCATAGAGCGAGAGGAGGAAGGCCTTCGCTTCCTCCTGCATGCTCGACGCCTCCCAGACGACCATCGGAGTATTCGACGTCTCGCCGCCATACAGGGGGTCGTTGTCAGTCAGTCGTGGAAGGGGGGCGGCCGCGACATACTCCAGCAGATCAGGACTGGTGTCCTGAACGCCGCCAATCTGAAACCCGGAGTTGAAGTCGAAGGCGGTCCGGCCCTGGTAGTACAGCGTCGCCTGCTGCAGCACGTCGTAGTTGATCGAGCCTTCGGGCGAGGTACTTCGGTACATGTCCACCCAGTAGGCGATGCCGTCCAGGACAGCCGGTGAGGTCAGGTTCGCCGACCCGTCGTCATTGAGGAGGCGCTCACCGGCGGACTGAACGTAGTAGTTCAGAAACCGAGTCGCCATCATGTCGCTCGACCCGAGCGGTACGGAGAGCCCGTAGACGTCGTCGCTGGTCAGGACCTCGGCTGCATGACGAAGCTCCTCCCAGGTGGTGGGCACCTCAAGACCTGCGTCTTCGAGCAGGTCGGTCCGGTACCACATCACCTGCGCGTGCGTGTACAGCGGCACGGAGTAGCTGGCGCCGTCCACCTGGCCCTCTGCGAGCGCAGCTTCGGCAAACCGGTCTCGGCCGATCTCATCGATCACGTCATCGACCGGTGCGAGCGCCTGCACGCTGAGCAGCTCGGCAACATGGGTCGGCAGCGCGCTGGAGATGTCGGGAACCTGACCGGCGGCCAGCCCCATCGTCCACTTCGTGTAGAAGTCCGGCCAGGAGAAGGTCTCGATCGTCACGCGGACATCGGGATGGGCCTCCTCGAACTTCTGCGCCATGTGTTCCATCCACTCGGCACGCGGACCCTGCGTGAAACTGGTCCACACCAGGAGGTCCCCACTGAGCACGCCGTCGGGTGTACCGGACCGGTCGGTGTCAGCTCGGCACGCCGCAGCACTCAGCGCGACAGCTGAGGCAGTCAATCCTGCGAACTGGCGCCTACTTGGCAGGCGTCCGGTGCGATCGCCCGTTCTGGACATCTAGCCTCCTCTCCGTGTCGGATGTCTGATGTCTGCTGTCGGCCTAAGATGGCACGTCACGTAACGTCCGTCAAGACGGAACCTCTGCAACATCTGACGTCCTATCTGCCTACACTGGCCGGAGAACAGCGGGAAGGCACCCTTCATGACGACGGCATCGACCACCACGAGCCCGCCAAGCAGCACGCGTAAGTCCGCTTGGTCGGCCACCGACGCCATCAAGGACCTCATCCTCGCCGAGGGACTCCGTCCTGGTGACCCGATGCCTACTGAGAGCGCCCTGTGCGACCAGCTCGGCATCTCCCGGTCGTCGGTACGCGAGGCGATCCGGACACTGGCCAGCCTGGACATTGTCGAAGTACGCCACGGTCACGGCACCTTCGTCGGGGACCTCAGTCTCTCGCCGCTGGTGAACGGACTGATCTTCCGCGCTCGCTCCGATGCGCACGAGGACCTGCGAACGCTGCGGGAGGTGCTAGCCGTACGCATCGCACTCGACCTAGCGATGGCCGACCGACTCGCCGACGAGTATGCCGGCACCGAAGATGATGAACTCACCGGCCTCGTGGAAGCGATGACACAGAAGGCCGCCAACGGGGAGCTCTTCATCGAGGAGGACCGCACGTTCCACCACCTCCTGCTGGAGAAGGTGAACAATCGGTTGATCAGCGAGCTGGTCGGTGCGTTCTGGACCATTCACACCGATCTGCAGCCACATCTCGGTGTAGCTCCCGGGGCCGACATCGTAGAGACCGCCCGAGCGCACGGAGAGATGCTCGCTGCCGTGCAGGCCGGCGACGCCAGCGCCTATCGCGAAGCGGTGCAAGCCCACTATGCGCCGCTCCAGCGAGCGGTGGAACGCGCACTGACCGACCGGGAGCAGTAGCCGGCACGCACCGGTGCGCCCCGCCGCCTGAAGGGCTTGCGGAATCTTTGTACACCTGGTGAGCTCAGGGTGTGGAGGCACTGTCCGAACGCGCGCTGCGCGAGCTGATCATCGGGTGGGTGCTGGACCGTGCCGAGGCGAACGGCGGCTTCCTGCACCGCCAAGAGCTGCTCAGCTTCCAGCACCAGGGTGAACGGCTACCGCTGATCGACTTCTCCCGCGGGATCCGCAACCCGGCCGCTTTCGAGTCCACGCTGGCGATCGTCAGCTCAGCGCACGGGCCGTATGACGATGTGGAGTCCGAGGACGGTCTGCTGCACTACGCCTACCGCGCCGGCGACCCGTTCGGTGGGGACAACCGCAAGCTCCGGCGGGCGCTGGAGACCGGGTCGCCGCTGGTGTTCTTCCGCAAGGAGCAGCCGAACATCTACACCCCGGTGGCGCCGGTCTATGTGGTGGAGGACTATCCGGAGGAGCGCGCCTTCGTGATCGCCTTCGACGAGGCGTTCCGCTACTTCGGCGACCTGCGGGACCTACCGGAGCCACAGCGTGCCTACGCCCGGCGGCTGGCCCGGCAGCGGTTGCACCAGCCCGCCTTCCGCACCCGGGTGATCCATGCCTACCAGACGCGCTGCGCCGTCTGCCGGCTGCACCACGGCTCGCTGCTGGATGCGGCGCACATCGTGCCGGACTCGATCGGTCCGGGGCAGGCATCTGGGCTGGACGGCGCGCCCACCGTGGACAACGGTCTGGCGCTCTGCAAGATCCACCACAGCGCCTACGACCAGCACATGCTCGGCGTGAGCCCGGACTACCGGGTGGAGATCTCCCTGCGCCTGCTGGAGGAGAAGGACGGCCCGATGCTGCGGCACGGGCTGCAGGAGATGCACGGTCAGTCGCTGCACCTACCAGCACGACGGCGGGACGCCCCTGCACGAGACCGGCTCGCCTGGCGCTTCGAGCAGTTCCGTGCGCACCTCTGAGGGCCCTCATCGCAGCCGGCAGGCTGCGGTTCAGGTCTGCTCGCGCACACCCCGGCGGGCCGCATCGATCGCCTCCGCCGGCGCCGAGCGCGCCGGGCGACGCAGGATGGCGCGCACCTCCTCGAACGGGATCTTCGGCTCGCGGTCGGCAGTGAGCAGACCATTGCGCTCCTGCTCGGTATCGGTCAGCTGGGTCCAGCACAGCCCGGCCAGCTCGGGACTGTCCAGCACAGCGTCCACCAGCTCCCGGAAGGTCTCGGTGAGCGCATCGAGGGAGTCGACGGCGTCGTAGCCGAACCAGCTCTGGTCGGCACGAGGCCGCAGGCTGGTGCCGCCGATCTCGGTGAGCATCACCGGCTGGCCACGGCGTACCGGATCGCCGAGCAGCGCCACCCGACGGGCGGGCGGACGATCGCTCAGGACTCGCTCGATCGCCTCACGATCGCCGTACCGCTCCCGCATCGAGGCGGCCGTCGGCGCGTAGTCGTGCAGCCCCCAGATGTCGCTCTCGGTGTGCTCCCAGCCGTCGTTGGAGATCACCGGCCGGGTGCCGTCCACCGCTTTGGTCAGGTGATACAGGGCGGTGGTGGCATGGCGTTGCTCGGCGACATCGAGCCCGTGCCAGACGCCCCAGCTCTCGTTGAACGGAACCCAGGTGACCACACACGGATGGCTGCGGTCCCGGGCGATGACCTCCAGCCACTCCCGGGTCACTCGCTCGACCATCGTGGGCGAGTACTCGAAGGCGCTGGGCATCTCGTCCCAGACCAGCATGCCGATCCGGTCGCACCAGGCGAGGAATCGCGGATCCTCCACCTTCTGGTGCACCCGCACGCCGTCGAACCCGAGCTCCTTGGCGAGCTCTACCTCTCGCCGGAGCGCCTCCGCGGAGGGGGCCGCGAGGTGGGAACCGGGCCAGTAGTTCTGCGCGAGCACCATCCGCAGGAAGCGGGGCTGGCCATTGAGGAGGAACCGCCCGTCCCGGATCCCGGCGCTGCGCAGGCCGACGTAGGAACGGGCCGTGTCGGTCTCGCCACCGGCGCGCACCTCCACCTGTGCATCCAGCAGCGTCGGCTGTTCCGGGCTCCACACCAACCGCCCCTGCTCCATCTGGTGCCGGAGCGCGGGTACGGAGATCACCCACCGGTCCTCGCGCCGGTCCGTGCGGCAGGTCTGGGCCGCGAGCACCTCCTCGCCGAGCTGCAGCACCACCTGGACCTCAACAGCCGACTCCGGTCGCCGGGACAGCTCCACCTCCAGGGTCACCGCCGCACCGGGCACGTCCGGGGTCCAGTGCAGCCGGCGCACGTGCAGGTCCGGCACCACCTCGGCCCACACCGGCTGCCAGATCCCGGTGGTCCGCTCGTACCAGACGCCATGCGGCTGCGTGCGCCAGTCCTGCTTACCGCGCGGCTGGGTGGCATCGTCGCGCTCGTCCTCGGCGCGCACCACCAGGGTCTGCTCCCCGTCGGCGGCAACGGCCTCGGTCACGTCGAGGGTGAACGGTGTGTGCCCGCCCTCGTGCCCACCGACGTGCACACCGTTGAACCAGACCTCGGCCCGGTAGTCCACCGCCCCGAAGTGCAGCAGCAGACGCTCGCCCGGACCCGGGCTGCGCTGCAGCTGCACGGACCGGCGATACCAGACCACCGGCGGACAGTCCCGCTGGTGCACTCCGGAGAGCTCACTCTCGGGTGGGAAAGGCACCGTGATGGTGCGGGTGAACGGGGCCGGGTCCCGGTGCCAGCCGGCCGTCCGGCCGTGATCGCCGGCGTCGGTGGCGAAGCCCCACGGCCCGGTCAGGTCCTGCCAACCGGGTCGCACCAACAGCGGGCGCGGATAGGCGGGGTCAATGGTCTCAGGAGTGGGCACAGTGTTCACCAGTCGGCCAATCGTGGGTTGCTTCGGTCTTCGGTTGCGACCAGGACGTCGATCAACATCTCCTGTAGCTCGGTGCAGCGCTCCCGGTGGCCGGGATCGGCCCAGAGGTTGACCAGCTCGTCCGGGTCCGCAGCCAGGTCGTAGAGCTCACCGGTGCGCTCTCGGCTGCTGGCCGGCCCACCGTGGTGCACCACCAGCTTCCAGGAGCCGTGGCGCAGCATCGTCACGTGCACCGGCGGGTCGTACTGGCCACCGCTCTCCCGGTAGTGGCACAACGCCCAGTCCCGCCACCCGGTGTTCTCACCCCGCAGCAGTCCGGCCAGGCTCTCCCCCTGCATCGCGTCAGGAACCTCCAGACCGGCGGCGGCAAGGAACGTCGGTGCGAGGTCGATCCACTGGACGAGCTCACGGCGGCGAGCTCCGGCGTCGGCCGTGCCGGGCCAGCGCACGATCAACGGAACCCGCACCGCGCAGTCGTACATGAACGGACCCTTGAGCATCAGCTGGTGGTCGCCGAGCATCTCGCCGTGGTCGCTGGTGAAGACGACGATGGTGTTCTCCGCCAGCCCGGACTCCGCCAAGGTGTCCAGGATGCGTCCCACCTCGTCGTCCACCATCGAGACCATCGCGTAGTAGGCGCGGCGGACCTCCATCAGCTCGGCCTCGCTGTAGTCCACGTAGCCGCGGGCCGCCCCGGCGTAGGACTCCTTGGACGCGTCAGTGAAGATCGGCGGCTTGTTCTCCAGCTCACCGGCGCGGGTCACCGGCGCCGGCAGGTCGGCGACGTCGTACCGGGCGAGATGCTCGGCCGGTGCACCGAAACCGTGGTGCGGATCGAAGAAGTTGGCCACGAAGAAGAACGGCTTCCCGTC
Source organism: Candidatus Ruania gallistercoris (assembly GCA_019116305.1). GTDB lineage: Bacteria > Actinomycetota > Actinomycetes > Actinomycetales > Beutenbergiaceae > Ruania > Ruania gallistercoris. The sequence goes on from DXBY01000228.1 coordinate 10,386, forward strand.
CTGGCGGGAGTGGGTCAGGAAGTCGATCGTCTCCTCCCCGATCCAGTGCGTGTAGTGCGCCTCGGTGGGCATCGTGTCCCAGACCGAGCGATCGTCGGCGTTCATCGCCGCCTCGTACAGCTCGGGGTGCCGGGCCCGCAGCCATCGGTGGTAGGCGTTCTCCGAGGACCCCGGGTAGGGCTCGTGCGACCAGCGGAACACGCGGAACCCGTCGTCCAGGCGGGGTTCGCTGCGTCCGTCGTGGCAGGCGCCCAGGTGGAACTTGCCGACCAGACCGCAGTCGTAGCCGGCCTCGGCCAGCCGGCGGCTGAACAGGTCCTCGTGCCGGGACAGATCCACCCCGTTGGCATGCAGCCCGTGGTTGGTGAGGTATCGGCCGGTCATCAGGCTGGCGCGGGAGGGGCCGCAGACCGGGTTCTGCACGTAGCAGTTCTCGAACAGCACCCCGTCCCCGGCGAGGCGATCCAGGTTCGGCGTCGAGATCGCGTCATTGCCGGAGGCGCCGAGGGCATCGAAGCGCTGCTGGTCGGTACAGATCAACAGGATGTTCGGCTGGTTCACCTCAGCGCCGCCCCTCGTCCAGGGCGAGCACGCTCACCGAGTGTGGCGGCACCGTCCACGCTCCGCCGACGGCGTCCACCTCACCCAGGTCGCGGACGCCGATGGCGTCCGGAGTGCTGAACAGGTTGACGGCGTCCAGATCGCTCACGTCTCCGCCGATCACCCGCATCCGTGCGCGCGCGGGCGTGCCCTCGGCTCGTCCGTCGAACACCGGGCGCACCCGGATGGCCTCCGAGCGGTGCCGGTTCACGACGGCGAGACGCACGGTGCCGTCCTCGGCTCGCGTGGCCGAGACGTCCAGGTAGGGCACGGTCATCGGTGCGGTGAGCAGCTCACCGTGGGCGTCCCGGTTGTCACCCAGGGTGACTGAGCCCGACCGGGCCGGTCCGTCCACCTCGGCGCGGAGCGCGGTCCGGCCGGTGTGGTGCCGGTAGAGATGCCACACGTGGTACAGCGAGGAGCGCAGTGCACCCTGGGGGCGGGCCACGATCAGCCCGTTGGCATTGACCAGGTTGACCGGGTTCGCCATCGCCACCGGCGCCTCGAGCCCCGCGGTGCGGTGGATGGCGTGGAACACACCGGCGGCGAACACGGCATCACCGAGGGTGCGCGGGCTCCACCGGTTCACCCGTAGCCGGGTCGGCCACCCGTCCACTGGCGGCGTTTCCCGGGGGGCGGTCCCACCCTCGGCGCCGGCCTGCGGTTCCGGCCAGTCAGCAGGTTCCAGATGGCGCATGTTCCACTCGTCGAAGGCCAGCGCCGGTGGAGCGTCCAGGCCGACGTCGTGGGCGATGGCGGTGACCAGCTGGGAGTAGCCGGTGATCCGCTGCTCGAAGAACACCGCCTGGGCCACCACGTCGTCGTAGTCCTCCCCGGTCCACGCGCGGGTGCTCGCGCCGTAGTGGTGCAGCGAGAGGTAGTCCAGGAATCGGCCGGCGCGCTCGAGGACCGGGCGGGTCCACTCCTCCTGGCGCCACGGGATGCCCACGCCGACCAGGCGGATGTCCGGGTCCACCGCACGCATGAACCGTGCGTGCTCCCGGGCCGAGGCGGCGTACTCCTGCGCGGACCGGTGACCCATCTGCCACGGGCCGTAGACCTCGTTCCCGACACCCCAGTACTTCACCTTCCACGGCTCGGCCCTGCCGTTGGCCCGACGACGTCCGGTCAACGTCGTCTCGCGGTCGGAGTTGGTGTACTCGACCCAGCGCACCGCCTCGTCCACGTCGCGGCAGGAGTGGGCCAGGTACGGCTCGGCACCCACCGCCTCGCACCAGGCGAGGAACTCGTCGGTGCCGAAGCGGTTCGACTCCTCGTTGCCCCAGGCCAGGTCCAGCCGCGTGGGGCGCTCGTCGCGCGGGCCGACGCCGTCCTCCCAGCGGTACCCGGAGGTGAAGTTGCCACCCGGCCAGCGGATCGCCCCCGGCTCCAGCTCCCGGACCAGCTCCAGCACGTCCGCACGCACTCCCTGCAGCAGCCCGGGCTCATCGATCGAGTGCGGCGAGCCCTCGTCGAAGACACCGCCCTCGATGTTGTCGAAGAAGGCCGATTCGAGGAAGTGGCCGTAGACGTCCTCGTCGATCGTTCCCACCGGCCGGCGAGTATCGACCGTGACGACGGCCTCGCGGCCAGGGTGCTCGGACTGTGCCGGCATAGGTGCTGACTCCGTTCTGTCGGGGTGGGTCATTGCTTCACCGCTCCTGCGATGCTGTCCACGAACTTGCGCTGCAACACCACGAACACGGCGATCACCGGGACCAGGGAGATCACCGCCGCTGCTGTCATCCCCGCCCAGTCGGTGCCGTACTCGCCGACGAAGACCGTCATGCCCACAGCCAGGGTGCGCAGGCTGGGCTCGCTGAGGGTGAACACCAACGGCAGCAGGAACGCGTTCCAGGCGAACAGGAAGGTCAGGATCACCACCGTCGCGGTGATCGGCCAGGCGAGCGGGAACATCACCTGCACGAAGGTCCGGATCGGGCCCGCGCCGTCCAGGCGGGCACACTCCTCGAGCTCCTTCGGCAGGCCCCGGAAGTAGCCCGCATACAGCAGCGTGGAGGCGATCTGCCCACCAGCCCCCAGACCGAGGATCACCCCCAGGTGGGTGTTCAGCAGTCCGAGCTGATCGGTGAGCTGGGTGACCGGAATGATCGTGTAGCCCTCCGGCAGGAAGAAGGTGACCAGGAAGATGCCGATGAGCAGCTTCTTGCCGGCGAAGCTGTAGCGGCCCAGGACGTACCCGGCCAGTGCGGAGCGGATCACGATCAGCAGCACGGTGCCGGCGGTGATCAGCACGGTGTTCACGAAGTAGGTCGCGAACCCGACCTCCGTCCAGGCACGGGCGTAGTTCTCCCAGAGCGGGCTCTCCGGCATCAGGGAGAGTCCGCTGCCGAAGATCTCCGAGGTGGATTTCAACGACGCCGAGAGCAGCCAGATGAACGGATACACCCAGCAGAACGCCAGGATCAGCAGCCCCAGGAACACCATCACCTGGCCGGGGCTCGGGCGTGGTGGCAGCCCGCGTTGCCGCGGAGTTGCCGGCCGGCCGGCTGTCCCTGCCGCTCGCCGCCGCGCCACGGCCGGTGGGCTGGTCATCGCCGGTGGGATGGTCATGACGTCCTCATCTCGCGGCGCGCCCACCGCACGCCGAGCGCCTGGACGACGGCGAGGATCACCGTGAGCAGTCCGAACAGCACGGCCGCGGCGGAGGCATAGCCGAGGTCGGGGACAGTCGCCTCGAAGGCGGTGCGGAAGATGAAGATCTCGATCACCTCGGAGGAGAAGGAGGGGCCGCCGGCGGTCATCGTCTGCATCAGGTCGAACACGTTCAGCGCGGCGACCGTGTCGATCAGGGTGATGATCACCAGGAACGGCACGAGCAGCGGCAAGGTGATGTGCCGGAGTTCCCGCCACCCGTTCGCACCGTCGAGCATCGCGGCCTCGTGCACGTCCTGCGGGATGGTCTGCAGGGCGGCGAGCCAGTAGATCATCGTGATCCCGAGCCACTTCCACACCCAGACCGCGATCCCGGCGAACAGCGAGGTGTCGGCGTCGGCCAGGAAGTTCGCGGGGGTCTCCAGCAGCCCGGCCTTGACCAGGGCGAGGCTCACCGGTCCGCTGGCATCGAGCAGCAGGGTGAAGACCACCCCCACGATCGCACCGGTGGTCACCACCGGGAGGAAGAACAGGGTGCGGAAGAAGCCCTTGAACGGCGTCTTCTTCCGGTTCAGCAGGAGTGCCAGGAGCAGCGCCAACCCGACCCGCAGTGGCACCGAGACCACCAGGAACACCAGCGAGTTCCGGAACGCGTTCCAGAACAGGTCATCGGTCATCAGCCGCTCGAAGTTCTCGATGCCGATGAACGTGCCCTGTGCGGCGAAGCCCGGCCAGTCCAGCAGCGCGAACCACCACGACGCCACCAGCGGGTACACGGTGTAGGCACCGTAGCCCAGCAGGGTCGGCAGCAGGAACAGGTAGATCCACCAGTCCCTGCGAATCCGGTGGCGCAGCCCTTGACGCCGGGAGTCCGGGGTAGCCGCCGTGCGCAGTTGGTCGGTGGTGGTCACCTCAGCGTCCGTCGTAGGCCTGTTGGTCGTAGTCGGCGGCGGGGTCCCAGTTCGCGAACACCCAGTCGTCCACATCGACATCGATGCCCTCGCCGGCCACGACTTCCAGCGCCCGGTCCCGCTCGGCCATCCGTTCGTCGTTGAACTTGCGCAGTTCGCCGGCGATGTCCGTGGTCGATCCGGTCAGCACGGACTGGACGATCTCGCCGACGTTCGGGTGGATGTCGCGCATCTCGGTGGCCACCCGCCACACCCCGGGGTTGCCGACCTCGGGGACCGGACCGATGCGCATGTCCTCGGCCAGGAACGCGATCGAGCGCTCGTAGGCCGGGTGCACATCCGCCTCGGCGACCACGTCCAGCAGTGCCGGGGGCTGGTCCATCGCGGCCGCGAGCTCAGCCTGGAACTCCCTGGTGGTCATCTGCAGCAGCAGGTCGGCGGCCACCTCGGGCTGGTCGGACTGACTGGACAGCCAGAAGACCCCCGGCCCCGGGCCGCTGTAGACGAAGTTCCGGGTGGGTTCCGGGCAGGGGATGTGCCAGACGCCGAGTCCTCGTTCGACCGACTCCGGCTCGTCCACCAGCAGACCGCCGATGAACCACGGTCCCCACAGGTAGATCGCCGCCTCACCCGCTGCCCAGCGTGCCCGGGCATCCCGGGTGCCCATCGACGGTGAGGACGGGTGCAGCACACCGTCGGTCTGCAGGGCGAGCAGGAACTCGACCGCGTCGATGTAGGGCTGGGAGTCGTAGATGTACTCCCCAGTTGCCCAGTCCACCCCACCCGGTCCCGGCGCCCCTGCCGTCATCGCCAGGCGCCCGGTGAGGGCGTCCAGGTAGTTCACTTCCTTCATCGGGACGACGATGCCGTGCGCCTCCGTGCCGCTGGTGATGGTGCGGGCCACGCCGCGCAGGTCGTCCCAGGTGGCCGGGCTCTCCTCCGGGTCGACGTCGGCCTGCTCCAGCAGCTGCGTGTTCAGCCAGGGGATGGCGTCGTGCCAGCGCCCGGAGAACAGCGGGACGGCGTAGATCTCCTCCTCGAAGCGGTGGATCCCGTCGTAGAGCTGCTCAGCCAGCGGGCTGCTGGCGAAGTCGGCGAGGCCGTCGATCGGTTGGAACCAGTCCTCGCTCACCAGTGCGGCGGCCGAGCTGCCCAGACCGGCGGTGGAGTGCACATCCGGCAGCTGGTTGCTCCGCCGCCCGACCTGGAGCGCCGTGCCCAGGCTCGGCCCGTCCATCTGCCGCCGTTCGATGGTGACGTCCGGGTGCTCGGCCATGTACGGATCGAACAGAGAGCTCTGGAACAGCTCGGTCAGTGGCCGGAACTGGTCCCACCACTGCAGCACGCCGGAGGCAGCACCCGCAGCGTCAGCCTGCTCCTGGCTGGTCTGGCCGCCGCCGGTACAGCCGGCAAGCACTGCGCCCAGGGCAGCGACGCCCGTCCCGCCGACGAACTGGCGTCGACCCATTCGGTGATCCTGACCCATGGGGGCTCCCTCTTCGTCTACGTCGACTCAGCAACCGAATGAGTATGTTCACTCGATATTTGGAATGATCATGTTTGCGCTAACCTAGGTCACGAAATTGGGCCGGTCAAGACTGTTCAGAAAAGTTTTCTGACGGGTCCGGGCGACGAAATTCGCCGCGGCGGGAAATTGGTCGGTGGGGTGAATATTGTGGCCCCAGCAGGAAGGGACAGCACGTGACTCGACCACCAGGCACACGAGCCTCCAGCGGCGCTTCGATGGCGGACGTGGCACGGCTGGCCGGCGTCTCCGGGCAGACCGTCTCCCGGGTGGCGAACGGCCATGCCCGGGTGACACCGCAGACCCGGCGGCGGGTCGAGGTGGCCATGGAACAGCTGGACTACCGGGCGAACATCGCCGCGCGGGCACTCGCGACCGGACGCTTCGCCTCGATCGGGGTGGTGACGTTCAACCTGACCGCCGTGGGCAACATCCGCATCCTCGAGGCGGTCACCGCCGGTGCGCGGGCCAGGGGATACTCGATCAGCCTCGCAGTCGTCGACACCCCGACCGAGGACGGCGTCCGGGCTGCGGTACGTGGTCTGACCGACCGGGCGGTCGATGGCGTGATCGTCCTCGAAGCACGCGTGCTGGACACCCCCTTGCTGCAGATCCCGGCCGAGGTGCCGGTGGTGATCGCGGACAGCAGGGCCGCCCACCCGCACCCCACCTTCGGTATGGACGAGGCCGCCGGGGCTCGGGCCGCCGTGGGACATCTGCTCGATCTGGGCCACTCGACGGTCCATCACCTGGCCGGCCCTACCGAGTCCAACCCGGCACGACGGCGTCGCTCGGCATGGCAGCGCATGCTGCAGCGGGCGGGCCGGCCGGTGCCGCCGCCGTTCATCGGTGACTGGTCGCCCGGGTCCGGGTACGAGGGGGCGCTGCGCCTGTTGCGCGAGGATGCCGTCACCGCGGTCTTCGCCGCCAACGACCAGATGGCTGTCGGCGTGCTGCGCGCCGCCGCCGAGCTCGGCCGCAGCGTGCCCGGCGATCTCAGCGTGGTCGGCTACGACGACCTGGACACCAGTCCGTATCTGTCCCCGGCACTGACCAGTGTCCACCAAGATCTCGGTGCCGTCGGCAGGCGGTGCCTCGAACAGGTGCTCGCGATGATCGAGGACCCGGCAGGCCCGTCGGTGCAGCGCCGCCCGGGGCGGCTCGTCCGGCCCGAGCTGATCATCCGTGAATCGACAGCTGCACCGCGACACTGACCGCGCTCGGCAAGAATTTCTTAGATCATTCTGTCGGCCTGTTGACGACAAATTGTATGAGCGCAAACATGAGGGGTTCAGCCGCATCATTGTCGAGGCGGTTTGTCCGATACTCAGGGAGTGATTGCTCATGCTCGGCCGCCTTCCTCTGCTCGCCATCACCGCGGCGGTCGCCACCGCGCTGCCGATGTCACTGGTCTCCGTGGACGGCGCGGGTGAGGACGGATCGGCGCACGCCACGGACCCGGCGGCAGAAGCGGCGGCACCGCTCGAAGGGGCCGCGCCGGAGACCGAGGCGCAGTTCGAGAACCCGGTCGGTACGGACGAGGTACCGAACTTTGCCGACCCGACCCTGATCCGTGGCCGGGACGGCTACTGGTACGCCTACGGCACCGGGGATCCGCTCTTCCAGGGGGATGACTACCGGAAGATGAAGATCGCCCGCTCCGACGACCTGGTCGACTGGGAGTACGTCGGCGATGTCTTCACCCCGGAGACCGAACCGCGCTATGACGGGTACAGCGATGAGGCGTTCCGGATGTACTGGGCGCCTGCTGTGGAGTACTTCGACGGCCGCTACCTCCTGTACTACTCCTACGTCGTCAATCCGGTCGAGGGCCGGCAGTTCTCGGCGATCGGGGTCGCCACCGCCCCCAGCCCGGCGGGGCCGTGGACCGACTCCGGGGCGGCTGTCACCGGCCCGGAGCAGTGGGAGCCTCGCCCGGGGGAACAGGCGTGGCGCAACGTCATCGATCCCGAGGTGGTCTCGACGCCGGACGGCGAGCGCTACCTCTACTACGGCTCCGTGAACGGTGGCGTGACCGTGGCCCAGCTGTCCGAGGACGGCCTCCGAGTCACGGGGGAACGCATCCCCGTCACGCTCGAGAACCGCTATGAGGGCGCACACATCGTCTACCGAGAGGGCTACTACTACCTGTTCCTGTCCATCATCGGCGGCTGCTGCGCGGGACCGGTGTCCGCCTACCCCGTGCAGGTTGCTCGTGCGGAGAGCCCCACCGGGCCTTTCCTGGACCGGGACGGTATCCCGGTCCTGGGTCGGCACGCCGGAGGGACGCCGGTGCAGGTACCGAACGGCAACCGCTGGGTCAGCGTGGGGCACAACACGCTGGCGACCGACCTGGCCGGCCAGCAGTGGCTGGTCACTCACGGTATCGATCGTCATCAGCCCTACCTGCAGGGGCGACTGAACGCCCGCGTCCTGGTGCTGAGCAGGTTGGACTGGGTGGACGGTTGGCCCACGGCCAATGCCGGTCAAGGGCTGCTCGATGGACCGCAGGCCGCCCCGGTCGCCGACGCCCCGGTGGTGGACAGCTTCGAGGCCGGGGCGCTCTCGCCGCGCATGTGGCGCCAGGGACGGGGTTGGACGGTCCAGTCCGAACCCGCCGGCGGCTACCTGCGCAGCCCTGGAGCAGCAGGCGCCGAGACGCTGTACGCGACCCGGCCGGTGGTCGGCGACGCGCGGATCCGTGGCACGCTCCGGTTCGAGCCGGGAACCGGTGGATCGGCCGGGTTCACCCTCGACAGCGGTGGGTCGGGAGAGCTCCGGGCGGTGATCGACCGCGGGTCCGGCGAACTCGTCCTCGAGGCCCTGCACCGCGGCATTGTCACGGACCGGAGCAGCCAGCCTCTGCCGCCGAACTTCCGCCACGACGACTGGCACGAGCTCGACCTCCACCTGCGGGACGGAGTGCTGGCGGCCACGCTCAGCCATGCCGGGCTCGACGATCCGCTCGCCGCCGTCGAGCTCGAGGTACCCAGCCGCCATCGCCTCAGCCGCATCGGACTGGTCACCGACGCCGCGGCCGCCCATTTCGACGACATCACCGCCGCCGCACACCACACGCCGGTGACCTCGGCCGCCCCGGACCCGCAGGTCGGCGAGCTCGACCCGGAGCTCAGCACGGAGTTCGACGGTGAGCTCGACGGACACTGGACGCCACTACGGGAGCCGGAGTCCGCCGTCGAGAACGGTGTGCTCACCCTTCCGGTCGACCAGCGCGAGCTGATCAACAGGCGGGGCGGGCAGGACGACCCGACAGCACTCCTGCTCCGCGACACTCCGGAGGGCAGCTGGACGGTGGAGACCCGGGTCACAGTCCCGTTCGCGGACACCTTCCCGCGGTCCTGGCCGCAAGCCGGACTGATTGCCTACGCCGACGACGACGAGTTCGTCACCCTCACCTATGGCGCCGCCCGCCGCACCAGGCACGTGGCGTTCGGGAAGGAGATGCCGTGGCAGGACGACGTCCTCTACGGCGACGCCCGCCTCGGACCGACCACCTCGGACACGGTCTGGCTCCGGCTGCGGCACACCGTGGACGCCGAGACCGGTGAGCACCTGTACCGCGCTGGGGTGAGAAGCGATGGTGAGCACTGGGTCTGGCACGGTGCCCGGACGCTGCCCGCTGGTTCGGACCCGCAGATCGCCCTGGCGGCGTTCGGTGCAGCGGAGGAGACCGACCTCACCGCCGAGTTCGACTACCTGCGCTTCTTCCGCGACTGATCGTGCAACACCGCTCAGCAGCAGCACTTCTTTCTGCCGCCTCCTTGACGGAAATATCCCGGCTCTCTACCGTCACGGCCATGCCGCCACCCCCGGCCCGTTCCCTGGTCCGACGCAGCCACGAGGAACGGGTGCTGACGACACTGCGGGCCGAAGGTGCCCTCAGCCGTGCCGCGCTGGCCCGCCGGGTCGGCCTGTCCCGCACCACCCTCTCGGAGATCACGGCGGACCTGCTCGCCCGCGGTGCGATCGTCGTCGTCGATACCGACAGCGCCACTCGCCGCGGTAGTGGACGCCCGGCCGAGCGGCTCGCTCTCGACCCGGCCGCCGCCCAGTTCCTCGGCGTGGACTTCGGTCATCGCCGGGTCCATGTGGCGGTCGCCGACGCCTCGCACACGATCATCGCCGCCGGTATGGAGCGCTACCCGGACGGCTTCGCCTGGGACCGACGGGTCGAGCTCGCCTTCGACCTGATCGCCCGGGTGAGCAGTCGGCACTCCGTCCATCTGGATGCCCTACAGGGCATCGGCATCGGCGTCCCCGGGCCCTACGCCGGTCCGGGAGCCGGCGGTCCGCACCTGACCTGGCGGCGTCACCCGGCCCCGGAACGGGTCGATGAGGCGTTCGCCGAACGATTCGACGCTCCGGTGGCGGTGGACAACAACACCCGCCTCGCGGCACTGGCCGAGGCCGCCACCCAGGCCGGGTCGCCCGGGGACCTGCTCTACGTGCGGCTCTCCGACGGCGTCGGCGGAGGCCTGGTGGTCTCCGGGCGCCTGATCACCGGTGCCCGCGGTCTGGCCGGTGAGCTCGGGCATGTCACCGCAGTACCGGGCGGCGCGAAGTGCCGGTGCGGTAAACGCGGCTGCCTGGAGACCGTGGCCTCGGCGCCCGCGATCCTGTCCGCAGTTCGACGCCAGGGGGTGCAGGTGCACAGTATTACCGATCTCGCGGCTGCCGTCGCGCGGGAGGACGCTGCCGCCGACGCCGCGCTGCGGGAGGTCGGCAGCACGCTCGGCCGGACCCTGGGAGCGGCGGCGATGGTGCTCAACCCCGGCGAGGTGGTGATCGGTGGCGAGGTGGCGCGTGCCGCCCCGGTCCTGGTCCAGCAGGCGGCCGCCGTGGTGCACCGGGAGCTCTACCCGGTCTCCACTGCGCAGCCGGTGACCGTGCGCGCCGGCCGCCTCCGGGACAGTGACGGCGCACGCGGCGCACTCGCCGCTGTGTTCCACCAGTCCCCGCTCCTGGCCGACTACCCGCACCTCGACCAGGAGACCCCGATGTCGCCACGAAGGAGAGCACAGTGACAGCAGATGCGGTGCCGGAGCGGACCAACGTCCTGTTCCTGATGACCGACCAGCACCGGACGGACACCCTCGGTGCGTACGGGAACGCCCGCGCCTGCACGCCGGTGCTGGACGAGCTGGCCCGCAGCGGGACGCGCTTCGACCGGTGGTACACCCCCACGGCGATCTGCACACCGGCGCGAGCGAGCCTGCTCACCGGGCAGGCTCCGTTCCGGCACCGGGTGCTGGCCAACCATGAGCGCAACGTCGGGTACGTGGAGGACCTCGACGACCACGCCTTCACCTTCGCCGGGGCGCTGCGGGAGCAGGGCTACAACACCGGCCTGGTGGGCAAGTGGCACGCCGGGACCGCGAAGAACGCCGCAGCGTTCGGATTCGATGGCCCGGACCTGCCCGGCTGGCACAACCCGGTGGACAACGAGGACTACCTCGCCTACCTCGCGGAGAACGGCCTGCCGCCCTACGAGATCAGCGACCGGATCCGGGGCACGTTGCCGAACGGGGGTCCGGGCAACCTGCTCGCCGCCCGCCTGCACCAACCCGTGGAGGCCACGTTCGAGTACTACCTCGCCACCCGCACGATCGAGCTGTTGGAGCGCTACGCAGCAGCGGGAGCCAAGGACGGTACACCGTTCTTCCTGCAGCTCAACTTCTTCGGCCCGCACCTGCCGTACATCCTGCCGGATGAGTACTTCGACCTGGTTGACCCGGACACGATCGAGCTACCGCTCTCGATCGCCGAGACCTTCGAGGGAAAGCCGCCGGTGCAGCGCAACTACAGCGCGCACTGGACCTTCGACACGATGCCGATCGAGGTGACCCGCAAGCTGATCGCCGTGTACTGGGGCTACGTGACGCTGATCGACGAACAGATCGGCCGCGTGCTGGCTGCCCTGGAGCGCCTGGGCCTGACCGAGGAGACCGCCGTGTTCTTCACCAGCGACCACGGCGAGTTCACCGGATCGCACCGGCTGCACGACAAGGGCCCGGCGATGTATGAAGACATCTACCGCACTGCCGGTCTGCTGCGCGTACCGGGGGCTCCTGCCGGACAGGTCCGCACCGAGTTCGTCAGCCTCCTGGACTGCACCGCGACCATCCTCGACCTCGCCGGCCTCGACCCGAGCCCGGCGGTGGACTCACGCAGTCTGCTGCCGCTCGTACGCGGCGAGGAGGTGCCGTGGGCCCAGGACATCGTCTGCGAGTTCCACGGCCACCACTTCCCCTACCCGCAGCGCATGCTCCGGGAAAACCGGTACAAGCTGGTGGTGAACCCGGACTCGGTGAACGAGCTCTACGACCTGCACAGCGATCCGGCCGAGCTGATCAACATCTACCGCCATCCGGAGATGGCCGACGTCCGGGTGCGGATGCTGCAGCGGCTGTATCACCTGCTGCGCGAGCGGGGCGACAACTTCTACCACTGGATGACCACGATGTACGACGTCGGTGAGGTGGACCATGACCCCTCGCAGTCCGGTCTGGACGAGACCACCTACCGCGGCGCCGGCTGACCCTGGCCCCGAGGGCGCGCAATCGCATGACGGGTGAGAATGGTGGCCATGATCGCCGTCACGGGAGTCACGGGACACATCGGGTCGCGGGTTGCCGCCATCCTCGCCGAACGCGGGATCGAGCCACGGCTGCTGCTGCGCGACCCGGCGAAGGCGACCGGTCTGCCCGCCGAACGGACCGCGGTGGCTTCCTACGACGATCCGGAGGCCGCGCGGCGCGCGCTGGACGGCGTGCAGCTGCTGTTCATGGTGTCCGCCGCCGAGAGCGCCGACCGGCTCGATCAGCACCGCACGTTCATCGGGGCTGCCGCCGACGCCGAGGTCCGGCACGTCGTCTACACCTCGTTCCTCGGTGCGAGCCCGACGGCGACGTTCACCTTGGCCCAGGACCATGCGGTGACCGAAGGCGTCCTGCGCGCCAGCGGGATGGCGTGGACGTTCCTCCGGGACTCGTTTTACCTGGATCTGCTGCCGGAGTTCGCGGACCAGGACGGCGTGATCCGCGGCCCGGCCGGTGCGGGGCGGGTGGGTGCAGTGCTGCGCGAGGATGTGGCGCGCTCGGCGGCGGCCGTGCTGATCGACGAGGTGACCGGAACCCGCCCACACACTGGCGCGAGCTACGACCTCACCGGGCCGGAAGCACTGACCCTGACCGAGATCGCCCAGATTGTCACCGAGGAGACCGGCCGGGTGCTGAGCTACCACGACGAGACCATCGAGGAGGCCTACGCCTCCCGGGCGCCCTACGGTGCACCCCAGTGGCAGCTGGACGCGTGGGTGTCCACCTACACCGCGATCAGGGCGGGTGAGCTCGCCACGGTGACCTCCGCCGTCGCCGATCTCACCGGCACCCCAGCACGGTCACTCCGGGAGTATCTGCGTTCACCTCAGTGAGCCGCCCAGGCAGGTCAGAGCACAATGACCTGTGCTGCGTGACCACTCGCGCGGCGCACCCGGGCATCACGAGTCAGCAGCGGACACTCCAGGGCCTCCGCGAGCGCGATGTAGGCGGCATCGTAGGCACTGAGGTTGTCCCGCAAGGTAAAGGTCCGCAACCGTTGCCCCGCGGCGGCATGCCATCGATGGAGCGGGAGATCGTCGAAGTCGCTCAGGACCTCTTCCGCTCGGGGCACGCTGAGGTGCCGGCCGAGGGCTAACCCGCGCACTGCAGACACCACCTCGAAGTCAAGGAGCGTAGGAGCGTGCAGGTCCTTATCGCCAAGGAAGTCGCGCAGGTCGGCGCCCCCGTCCACCCCGGTCAACGCATCAACGACGGCGGAGGCGTCGACGACGATCACCCGCCGTCCCGGGTGGTCAACCGCTCATCGCGCTGGTTGCGAGCCACTGCGATGATTCCAGTCGCCGACACGTCCGCCCGTTCGGCGCGACGCTCAGCGCGGCGAAGTACCTCGGCAACAGTGGGCCGTTCCACCTCGCGGTTGACCAGATCCAGCAGATAGGCATTCATCGACTGACCTTGTGCGGCAGCACGCGCCTTCAGCTCGCGCCTGGTCGATTCCGGCACGTCTCTGATCTGCAACATCGGGGCCATGCCCTCATTCTAGCTAGTGATTGATGCAGAATGCATGCACGTCAGGGGCGACCAGCCGGCCACCCCACCGGCAGCAGCCCGAGCACGTTCTCGCCGTCCGGCACCACCCCTGCCCCCGCGAGCCCAGCCTGCTCCAGTCCGCCGATGAACGCGACACCGAGGTCGACCGCCGCGGCCCAGAGGTAGGCGTTCTGGGTGATCAACCCGGCCTCCAACCAGGCAAACCGGTCGCCCTGGCCGGACCCCAGTTCTGCGAAGTACTCGTCCGCGGCGGTCAGGTCGGCCGAGAGCACCAGCACCGCCGGGGCGCCGGTGACCCAGTGCGCATCCACTGTGGCGCCCGCCAGCGCTGGGCGCAGGTCTCCGAGCGTGCCGGTGCGGAGGGCGTGCCGATCATCGAGATACCGGTAGGCACCCGGCCGCAGGCCGATCACCTCGCCGGCCACCAGGGTGACCGAAACCAGGTACTGCGCCCGGGCCGAGGCATAGGTCGGCCGCCCGGCGCCGTCCACACCGGCAGCGTGGCGCAGCAGGCCGGCGACCTCGGCCAGGGCCAGTGGCTCATCGGTGAGCTCCTTCACCGAGCGGCGAGCGGACAGCAGGGGGCTGAGGCTAGTTCCCTCCCCCGGTGGTAGCGCCACCAGCGTGCCATCTCCGCGATCGACCATCGGGCAAGTCTAGGAGCAGCGCACTGCGCCGCTCTGACCTGCACAGATGACAGGATCACGCGGCTCGGGATGACAGCTGTCATTTCCAGAAAGTGACACCGCACCATCGCGGCCGCACCACCCTGCTCGCCAGGGTGGAGTCATGAGCACATCACCATCCGCCGCTCCAGCCGTCCAGCTGGCCGGCGTCACCAAGAAGTTCCGCACCTCCGACGGTCCCGTGGTCGCTGTCAACGACATCGACCTCGAGGTCCCTCGCGGGCAGATCATGGCCTTCCTCGGCCCGAACGGCGCAGGGAAGACGACGGCTCTGGACATGGTTCTCGGCCTCACCGAGCCGACTGCCGGTACGGTGCAGGTCAACGGCCAGGCACCGCGCCAGGCGGTTCGCGCCGGTCGGGTCTCCGCTGTGCTGCAGAGCGGGGGCCTGCTCCGCGACCTCAGCGTGGTGGAGACGGTCCGGATGATCGCCTCGACCTTCGATCACCCCATGCCGGTGGACGAGGTGCTCGCCAAGGCGGGGATCGCCAAGCTTGCCGGTCGCAAGGTGTCGAAGTGCTCCGGCGGCGAGCAACAGCGGTTGCGGTTCGCACTCGCCCTGCTTCCGGACCCGGACCTGCTGATCCTGGACGAGCCGACCGCCGGGATGGACGTGACCGCCCGGCGCGAGTTCTGGGACACGATGCGTGCCGATGCGGACAGCGGCCGCACAGTAGTCTTCGCCACCCACTACCTGGAGGAGGCAGACAGTTTCGCGCAGCGGATCGTGATGATGGCGGCGGGGCAGATCGTCGCCGACGGCACGACCACCGAGATCCGCGCCCGCGCCTCCGGCCGCACGGTCTCCGCCCGCCTGGACGAGGCCGGTACCGAGCCAGCGCTCGCGCAGCTGCGCAGCACGCCGGGGGTGCACAGCGCCGCCATCGAGCAGGGTCGGGTACAGGTGCACGCCGCCGACTCCGACGCGATCGCCCTGGCCCTGCTCACCTACCTGGGCGGCACCGACCTGGAGATCACCTCCGGCTCGCTGGACCAGGCCTTCGTCGCCCTCACCTCCGCCGATCACACCGCCGAGCCCGGCGAGCTGGAAGGAACCCTCCGATGAACCTCACCTACACCGGAATCGAGCTGCAGCGGGTCGGCCGCGACTTCATCTCGATGTTCTTCATCGCCGTGCTGCCGGCCTTCATGTACATCGTCTTCGGCGCCGCGATGGCCTGGTCGGACGCACCGATCGGCAACGGGAACGCCGCGATGTACACGATGATCTCGATGGCCGCCTTCGGCGCTGTCACCGCGACCGTCGGCGTGGGCGGGATGGCCGCCGTCGAACGGATGCAGGGCTGGGGCCGCCAGCTCGGCCTGACCCCGATGTCCGACGCCCAGTACGTCGCGGTGAAGGCAGCGGTGGCGTTCGTGATCGCGATCATCCCGATCACCCTGATCTACGTGCTCGGCTACTTCACCGGGTCCGAGGGCAGCGGCACCGCGTGGTTCCTCTCCGCCCTGGTCGTCGTGCTCGGTGCCGCCGTGTTCTCCCTCTACGGCCTGCTCTTCGGCCTGGTGTTCCGGTCCGAAGCCGCCGTCGGTGCCGCCAGCGGCTCCCTGGTGATCTTCGCCTTCCTCGGCAACATCTTCTTCCCACTCTCCGGCGCCATGCTCACCGTGGCCCAGTTCACCCCGCTGTACGGGTTCGTGGCCCTGGCCCGCTACCCGCTCACCGAGGGCATGATGATCAGCACTACCGGTCCGCCGGTGGAGAGCAACGGCCTGTGGATCCCGCTGCTCAACCTGGTGGCCTGGGCGATGATCTTCGCGGTGCTGGCCTTCCTGATGGTGCGCCGCGGTCGTTCCCGGCAGTGACGGCTCCCCGTACGATCGGGGACACCATGGAGACCCCCACCGACCAGTCGACCCAGCCGCTGTCCCCGTGGCAGCGGTTCGGCTGGTTGATGGGCGCCATCTGGCTGGTGTTCCTG
>DXBY01000229.1 GCA_019116305.1 Candidatus Ruania gallistercoris
GGTACTCAACCTCCTGGACGACCTGCGCAAGCGGCTGGGCCTCGGCATCCTGTTCATCTCCCACGACCTCGCCGTGGTGCGGCACCTGTGCGATCGGGTGGCGGTGATGTACCTCGGCAAGATCGTCGAGACCGGCGCCACCGCGGACGTGTTCGCCCGGCCCACTCACCCCTACACCCAGCTGCTGCTGGAGTCGGTGCCCGACCTCTACCCCTGGGAGTCCGGGGCGCAGCAGCACCTCCCCGAGGCGGGGGAGCTACCGTCGCCGATCGACCCGCCGTCCGGGTGCCGGTTCCGCACCCGGTGCCCGCTCGCCAGCGACGTCTGTGCCAGCGACCTGCCGATGCTGGAGGCCGCGCCCGGAGCCGGTCCTGGGCACGTGGCAGCCTGCCACTTCAAGGAGGAGGCGTTGCGCGGTGCGTGGCGAGAGGCCGTGGCATAACGTCGACGGCGTAGCGAGGGTGGCGTAGGCGCGTGTTCGTGCTGCCATCGACCCGGCCGCCGCTGGATAGGGTGATGCTGGGCGTTCGCCAGTGCGCCCAGACCATCCACTACACGCAGTGACGGCCAGGAAGGACCCATGACGACCACCCTGCGCGATGACCGCATCGACCCTGAGCATCTCGACAACTACCTGTTTCTCACAGGCGGTTCCTTCGAGAGGCCGCGGTACCGGAGCGCAGAGGACCTGCGGCCGTGGCAGGCACAGGAGGCGTGCGTCACCGAGGGCACCTACTTGACCCAGCGGTATGCGGCCGGGATGCCTCTAGACGTGCTCGCTGACACGTTCGACCTGAGGGCGGACGTGCTCGTCGCGGCACTGAAGTCGCGGGAAGAGGGGGCCGATGGCACGCCTGGGTCGCGGGCGGAGATCGAGAACCGAAAGATCCTGGCAGCGGTGGCCGATCTCCTGCTCGCGGCGGCGAGCTTCGGTCGCGGGGACATTGTCGCGTCCGTTCTGGAGTACCCCGCGGTCGCGGCGACGCCCTCCCGCGTGCTCGACGCCGTCGCCGTCATCCATGGGGTGTCTCGCCCGGAGAGCGACCGAGACCGGTTGACCTCGATCTTCCGCCCCTGGTTGCAGGTGGGGAGTGCACCCGCCGGCCGCCGGCAGGACGCGTTCGAGAAGTACATGCGTGGATGGCGGGCACACAATGAGAAGGCACGGAAGCTGCAGCCCGTTGATGAGGCCTTCACCGGTGCCTGGGCGTTCGAGGCGGTCGTGCTGGCCCAGGCCCTCGGCCTCGACGACGGGCCCGTGCGCGACGTGCCGGAGTATCCCGGCGAGCTCGCCGACTTCGCGCGAGAGGCAGGGTTGCCGCGGCTGGACCCTGAGGTGCGGCTCCCTGGACCGGCGAAGCGGCCCGCCGCTCGGAAGAAGGTGGGCGGTACACCGCTCGTCCTCTCCGGCACCCCGAAGCGATCTGACCTGGCGGCGCTGCTGACCGCCGCCGGCGAGACGATTCGGGCGGACTCGACCGTCGCGGAGCTGCTCGATGCCGCCGTGGCGACGGGAACCATCGCCATCGTCGACTGGAAGGGCGTGGACCCGGAGGAGACCGGCGAACTCCTGCAGCTGGCGTGCACGAAGCTGGGAGTCCCGGTGCCCGAGAAGCTGCCGGAGCAGGTGCCGACCCCGTTCGAAGAGGCGCTGGTCCGCTTCGACGCCTGGCTGGAACCGGTCGGAGTGCGCCTGATCGACATCGCTATCGATGCCGATCAAGTTCTGGTCACCCCGGTGCTCGCCGCGGACTATGAGGCCTTCGCGGGGCAGGTCATCGATGGGTACCGGATCCGCTCGATGGAGCAGCTCGCCGCCGACGAGGCGTAAGCCGGCCGCGCGATAGTTGCTGGCCTCAGCGAGCGTTTGGGTGCTTGCTCCGAGACAACGTTGTCACGTAGAGTGACGCGGAACACAGTGCGGTGGTCACGCAGGAGGCGACATCGACGTCGTGGGCGATGTCATGACCGGAAGGCCGCCGTCAGTACGCCGACCGGAGCAAGCCGCTACGCCTTTCAATCATTGGAGAGAGATATGGCTGCCAAGCGCCTGAAGTACCTGTCCCTCGGAGCAAGTGCGGCGTTGGTGGCCGGCCTTGCTGCGTGCAGTGAGGGCGATCCGGGCCAGGAAGAACCTGGCGAGGGCGGCGGCGAGATCCAGACCGTGGGCCTGATGGTCCAGGACCTGTCCAACCCGTTCTTCGGCGCGATGGAAGATGCACTGGTCGCGGCGGCCGAACCGCAAGGGATCGAGGTCAACGTCCAGGACGGGCAGCAGGACCTGAACACCCAGAACAACCAGATCGACACGTTCATCCAACAGCAGGTGGACGCGATCCTGATCAACGCCGTGGACTCCGAGGGCATCGGCCCGGCCGTGCAGCGCGCCACCGACGCGGGAATCATCGTGGTGGCAGTGGACGTGGCCGCCGAGGGCGCCCAGGCCACGGTCACGCTGGACAACACCGCTGCCGGCGAGGAGGCCTGCACCTTCCTGTTCGAGGAGATGGGCGGCTCCGGGGACATCCTGGTGGTGGACGGGACGCCGATCACCTCCGTGCAGGACCGGATGTCCGGCTGCGAGACGGTGATGGAGGAGTACCCGGACATCAACGTCGTCGGCCACCAGAACGGTGACAACGGCCGGCAGGAGGCGCTCAGCCTCACCCAGGACATGCTCACCGCCAACTCCGACATCGACGGCATCTTCGCGATCAACGACCCCAGTGCGCTCGGCGCCACCCTGGCGGCCGAGCAGGCCGGCTACACCGACCTGGTGATCGTGGGCGTGGACGGTTCTCCGGAGGCGGTCGAGGCCCTGGAGGACGCGGACTCCATGTTCACCGGAACGGCCAAGCAGGATCCGGGTGCCCAGGTGGAGCGCGGGCTGGAGATGGCCCAGCAGATTGCCGCCGGCGAGGAGCTGGAGGAGGACTACGTGGAGATCCCCACCGAGATGCTCACCCGGGACAACCTGGCCGACTACGAGGGCTGGTGATCCGCGGCTGGGTGAGGCTGCGCCGTCGAGCACGGGAGTGAGATGAGCGAGCGAACCGAACACGCGGTGCTGTCCCTGGCGAACATCTCGAAGAAGTTCGCCGGCACCACGGTGTTGCACGGGGTGGACCTGGACGTCCGCGCCGGCGAGGTGCACGCACTGATGGGCGAGAACGGCGCGGGTAAGTCCACCCTGATGAAAGTGGTCGGGGGAGTGCATCAGCCGGACACGGGCCAGGTGCGCCTCGCCGGGGACGTGCTCAGCCTCGCCAGCCCGAAGGACGCGATCGCGGCAGGGATCGCGATGATCCACCAGGAGCTGAGCACTGTGCCGTACATGACGGTGGCCGACAACCTCGCCCTGGGCAGGGAACCGACCCGGGCGCGTTACGTCGTCGACCGGGAGGCCCTGATCGCCCACGCGCAGCGCAAGCTGGACCGGATCGGGGTACGGGTGGACCCGAAGGCGAAGATGGTGGACCTGTCCGTGGGGCAGCAGCAGATGGTGGAGATCGCCCGCGCTGTGGACCAGGACGCGAAGATCCTGGTGCTGGACGAGCCGACCGCGTCCCTCTCCGACGCCGAGTCCGAGCGGCTGTTCACTCTGGTCGAGTCGATGCGCGAGAGCGGGATGGGCCTGATCTACATCTCCCACCGCCTGGACGAGGTCTGGCGGCTGGCCGACCGGATCACCGTGCTGCGCGACGGGTACCTGGTCGGCACGTCCGACCGCGGTGCGCTGGAGCAGGACGAAGTGGTGCGCCAGATGGTCGGCCGCCGGATCGAGTCCCTGTACGTGCGGGAGAACCGCAACGCCGGCGACGTGGTGCTGGACGTGGCCGAGATCGCCTCCGCGGAGCTCGGGGTCGGCCCGGTCTCGCTCTCGGTGCGGGCGGGCGAGGTGGTCACGCTGGTGGGCCTGATCGGCGCCGGGCGCACCGAGACCGTGCGGATGATCTACGGCGCCGATGCGGCCGACTCCGGCACGGTGCGGCTGCGGGGCAAGGCCGTGGCGATCGACTCCTGCACCGATGCGCTCCAGGTGGGTATCGGGCTGCTGCCGGAGAGCCGCAAGGAGCAGGCGCTGTTCCCCAGCCGGGACGTGGTGGACAACATCACCATCACCTCGCTGGGGTCCACCTCTCGGTTCGGGGTGCTCGCCCGCGCCCGGCTGCTGCAGACCGCGAAGACCTACATCGACAGGCTGCGGATCCGCGCGCAGTCTGCCCGGCAACTGGTCAGCACCCTCTCCGGCGGGAACCAGCAGAAGGTGGTGCTCTCCCGACTGCTCGCCAGCTCCACCGAGGTGCTGATCCTGGACGAGCCGACCCGCGGTGTGGACGTCGGCGCCAAGCACGAGATCTACGAGATCATCAACGGCCTGGCCGCCGAGGGCAAGGCGGTGCTGATCGTCTCCTCGGACCTGCCGGAGGCGTTGGGGATCAGCGACCGGCTGCTGGTCTACCGCGACGGCCAGGTGGTGCAGGAGCTCCTTGCCGCCGACACCTCAGAAGAGGAAGTGATGATGTTCGCCACGGGTCTGTCCGGGAGTGAGTAGAGCGATGAGCGAAGGAACTGTGCACACCGAACCCGGCCCGGACGCGGCACCGGAGACCTCCCGGGTGGCGTGGCTGCTCAAGCAGGGGCTGCGGATCTGGGAG
>DXBY01000230.1 GCA_019116305.1 Candidatus Ruania gallistercoris
TTCGGCACCCTGGCGGAGGCGATGAGCGGCTTCGCGGCGATGACCGGGGAGGCCGGCGGCCCGCCCACGTTGCCGCCGTTCGGGCTGGCGGACGGGATCGCGTCCCTGACCACCGCGTACGCGGTGATGACCGCGCTGCATGCCCGTGCGCGCACCGGGCGCGGCCGGGAGATTGACGTGGCGATCATCGAACCGATCCTGGCGATGCTCGGCCCACAGATCACCCGCTGGGACCAGCTCGGTACCGTGCAGCCGCGCACCGGGAACCGGTCGGCGAACAACGCCCCGCGCAACGCCTACCTGACCGCCGATGCGAAGTGGGTAGCGGTGAGCACCTCCGCTCAGTCGATCGCCGAACGGGTGATGGAGCTGGTCGGCCGCCCGGAGCTCGTGGCCGAGGACTGGTTCGCCACCGGCGCCGGGCGGGCCGCCCATGCCGATGAGCTGGACGAGGCGGTCGGGGCGTGGATCGCCGAACGCACCCGCGAGGAGGTGGTGGCCGAGTTCGAACGCGTGCATGCCGCCGTGGCGCCGATCTACGACGCCGGGGACATCGTGGCCGACCCGCAGTTCCAGGCGCTCGGAACGGTGCATCGGATCGAGGACCCGGTGCTGGGGGAGATGGCGATGCAGGGGCCGCTGTTCCGGATGTCCGAGGGTCAGGCGCGGATCGAGTGGACCGGTCGGGCACCCGGGGCGGACACCGATGCGGTGCTCGCCGAGCTGGGCTTCACCGACGCGGAGATCACCGCGATGCGGGAGTCCGGCGCATGCTGACCTCGCTGTACGTGCCCGGCGATCGACCGGACCGGGTGGCCAAGGCGCTCGGCTCCGGCGCGGACTGTGTGATCGTCGATCTGGAGGACGCGGTGGCCGCCTCGCACAAGGGGGCGGCGCGGGACGCTCTCGCGGGAGCGTTGGCCGAGGCTGCCCCCGGCATAGTGGCCGTGCAGGTGCGGGTGAACGCGCGTGGTTCGGCGTGGCACGAGGCGGACCTTGCCGCGGTGGCGGAGCTGGATCCCGCGGTGGGCGTGCGGGTACCGAAGGTCGCCGGCCCGGACGATGTCACCGCTGTGACGGCTGCGCTGCCCGGCCGCGAGGTGCATGCGCTCATCGAGACCGCCCTCGGTGTGGAGCAGGCGTTCGCGATCGCCTCTGCCGGGGTGGCCTCGGTCGCACTCGGCGAGGCCGATCTGCGCGCCGAACTCGGTCTGGCAACGGGGGAGGAGGGTGAACCAGGGTTGGCCTGGGTGCGCTCGCGCCTGGTGGTGGCGGCAGCGGCAGCTGGTCTGCCCGCGCCACAGCTGAGCGTGTACGCGGATGTGAAGGACCTGGATGGCCTGGCGCGCAGCAGCGCCGGCGGACGGGCCCTCGGGTTTGTGGGTCGCACCGCGATCCACCCGGTCCAGCTCCCGGTGATCCGGGAGGCGTTCGCGCCCACGGCAGCGGAGATCGCCCGCGCCCAGGAGATCATCGACCGCGTCGGCGCCGCCGAGGCCGACGGCTCCGGGACTGTCGTGCTCGAGGACGGCACGTTCCTGGACGTGGCGATGGTGCGTGCTGCGCGGCGGGTGCTGGGGGCGTAGCACGTGGTGCTATGCGTTGCTATCCTGGTGGCATGACGACCAGCCCCGAGATCAGCCAGCGTGACCTCCGGATGCGGTCGAAGGAGATCATGGATGCTCTGGAGCGCGGTCAGGCGTACACCGTCACCCGTGATGGACGCGGAATCGGCGAGCTGATCCCGATCCGCGAGCCGCGGCGGTTCGTCTCCCGGGCGAGTTTCGCCCAGGGTGCCAGGCACGCTCCCGACATGGATCTCGAAGCCTTTCGTCGCGATCTTGACGAGGCGGTCGACCCGGAGTTGGACGACCCCTATGCGCGGTGACGTGAGCCAAGGGTTGCTCGACACCAACATCCTGATTCTCTGGCGATCGATCGACACGGCGGTGCTGCCAGACGAGATGGCCATCAGCGCAGTGACGCTGGCCGAGCTCTCCTCGGGCGTCCACCTGGTCAGCGATGATGCAGCGGGCGAGCGGGCGAAGCGGCTTGAGGTGCTTCAACGGGTCGAGCATGAGTTCGACCCGATCCCCTTCGGAGCGGAAGCGGCGCGGGCATTCGGCCGATTGACTGCGGCAGTGCGCGATGCTGGCCGCGCGCCGCGGCGCCGTATTGCCGACCTGATGATCGCGGCTGTCGCGGCGGTCGAGGGACTTCCTCTCTACACAACGAACCCGCAGGACTTTCGCGGTCTGGAGAAGACCATCGAGCTGGTGCCAGTCCCGCGGCCGCAGTGACAGTCCGCCGAGCCGCGCCAGGTGAGCCAGAGTAGCCGTCGCTCAGCCGGTCAGCCACGCGACGAGATCGGTCGTGACCAGTTCGCCCTCGGCCGCGATGTCCGGGCACAGGGCGCCCAGATCCAGGAGGTAGACCTCGCCCCGGGGAGGATCGCCGTCGGGCGCTCCCGACCCCGGCGCCGTACCGACGGCACGCATCAGGTACCCGCGGCCGCCGCCGTCATCACCGATGAGCGCCCACCCGGGCGAGTACTCGGCCACCTCATAAGTCTCGTTGCGCTCAGCCAGGGAGTGCGGGCCGTAGATCGCTGAGCCGTCGGGCAGATACAAGCCTGGCGTGAGCTCCCACAGCGCCGCGAGAGCCGGATGCGGTGCGGCGGCCAGAGGTCCACTGTGCTCGGCGAGCTCGGTCGTCGTCTCCGGATCTGGGATCACGACGGTGCCATCCTTCGGGTCATTCGGCATCACCGTGAGAGTAGCGCGGCGGGTTGTCGCGGTCGGTACATCATGATGGGACAGGCAAGCATCACCATGTTTCGTAGCATGCATCATCGTTCTACGGTTGGCGCATGCGCACGACGGTGACGTTGGATGAGGACGTGGTCAAGGCGCTCGAACAGTTGCGGCGGGACGAGGGCTTAGCAACCTCGGCCGCCCTGAACCGGTTGGTGCGCCGGGGGTTGGCCGCTGCCTCCGAGACGAAGGCGCCGTTCCGGCAGCGCACCTCGGATCTAGGTCGGCCGCGTGTCCCGCTCGACAACATCGGCGAGGCGTTGGAGATTCTGGAAGGCGAGTCGCACGGGTGATCGTCGACGCCAGTCGGCTTCTCTAAGCACGGAACGCAAGTGCGGAGCTGCACGAGCCGGCGCGCGAGTGGCTCGAAGCATCGTTGAACGGGACGACCCGTGTGGGACTGCCCTGGTGGTCTCGCGCCGCGTTCGTCCGGATCGCGACGAACGCGCGCGCCTACCCGGACCCGCTCACGCCTGCAGAGGCAGCGCTCCAAGTGGCGGAGTGGCTCGATGCGCCACGGGCATGGCTGGCGGAACCGACAGCGAACTTTCAGCAGGTGTTCTTGGACCTGGTGCGCAGGCACAGCGTGCGCGGCCCGCTGGTGACTGACGTTCAACTGGCCGCGCTTGCGATCGACCACGGCGTCGCCGTGGCGTCATCAGATGCTGACTTCGCACGTTTTCGCGAGGTCACCTGGTTCAATCCGCTCGACAGTCACGGGTAACCGTCACGAATCGGGCTGGGCAACCGCCGTCACACGGCGTCGAGCCCGTTCTTGTAGATCTCCACGATCGGCCCCACCTGCACCGCCGCTGAGTCCCGTACCGCGAGCATCGCCATGCTCGCCGATGAGATCAGCTCCGGCTCGTGCAGCAGTCGGGTCAGCGTCGAAGCCAGGCCGGCGGCATCGGGGGACGGCGCCATGAAGCCGGCCCCGTCGGGCACTACTTCGGCGAGGTCCGGGTCCGCATAGAGCACCGGCAACCCGGAGGCGATCGCCTCGAGGATCACCATCGGCTGGTTGTCGAAGTCCACCGAGGAGCTGATGAGCACGTGGCTGCGCCGCATCTCGGCCAGCACCTCGGACTGCGGTACCGATCCGCCTAGCCGCACCGGCGTACCACCTGCCGCCCGGGCCACTGCCCGGCGAGCAACGCCGTCGCCGAACATCCGGCCCTGCACACCCCCACCGGCCTGACGCACCGCATCCACGAACACCTCCGGGCGCTTCTCCGGCGACAGCCGGCCCACCCACAGCGCCCGCAGCGGCTCGCCCGGGGTCAGCTCCCGCACCGCCGGCTCGCCCACCTGCGCCAGCACGCTCGGCTCCACGCCGTTGGAGACCACCGCGGTCGGCGTGCCCACCCCGACCTCGGCGAGTTTGTCCGCGAAGTGCGCCGATGGCACCACCACGTGGTCGCTGGCCCGGGACTGTGCCACCATCAATCGCCACATCCGGCGCGCCAGGCGTGAGGTGGTGTAAGGCGTCCGCACGTCCACCCGGACCCCGGAGTGCGGCACCTGCCGGTGGTGCAACCAGGCCAGCAGTGGCACCGTCACCATCGGAGCCGGCAGCACCGAGGTGGTGAACACATCGATCCGACCGTGCATCGT
>DXBY01000231.1 GCA_019116305.1 Candidatus Ruania gallistercoris
CGGATGATCTTCTCCGCCGGCACCGAGGTGATCTCCGCCGCCCAGGCGGGCGTGGCAGCCGTGGTCGGGTCGTCGTAGCCGGTGGGCCAGGTGCCGCCCAGGCCGGGCCGAGACACTCCGTACTGGGCCAGCATCAGGTCGAACACCGTGGTCACCACGTGCTCGCCGATCTGGCGGGTGGGGACCCCGCGCGGTTCGTGGGCGACCTGACCGTCCGGGGCATCGAAGCGGGGCAGCAGCACCTGCTCGCTCGGGCCGCCGTCGGCGTAGAGGCTGAGCAGCGGGTCCACCTCGCCCAGGTCGAGGTTCCAGCGGCCCTCGCCCTCGGCGCCGTACCGGTGCCCGAGGGTGCCGTTCGGGATCACCGGGGCGCCGGTGGCGCGGTCCAGGACGGCAGGTTTGAACTCTGCATTCTCACCCCTGCGCTCGGGATTGTCGAAGTCGGCGGCGAGGAGGAATTTCCCCGGGCGCCACGTTCCGTCGTCCGCCTTGTCCAGCCGCACCAAGAAAGGAAGATCGGTGAAGGTTTTCACGTAGTCGTCGAAGAATGGCGTGCTGCGGTCCACGAAGAACTCTTTCAGCACCACGTGCCCCATCGCCAGGGCCAGCGCGGCATCGGTGCCCGGCGCCGGGGAGATCCACTCGTCGGCGAACTTGACGTTCTCGGCGTAGTCCGGAGCGACCGCGATCACCTTCTGGCCGCGGTAGCGGGCCTCGGTCATCCAGTGTGCGTCCGGGGTGCGGGTCAGCGGCACGTTCGAGCCCCACATCATCAGCAGGGCGGCGTCCCACCAGTCTCCCGACTCGGGTACGTCGGTCTGGTCGCCGAAGACCTGCGGGGAGGCCACCGGCAGGTCGGCGTACCAGTCGTAGAAGCTGAGCATCGGGGCGCCGATCAGTTCGTTGAACCGTGCCCCGGAGGCGTAGCTGACCATGGACATCGCCGGGATGGGGGAGAACCCGGCGATCCGGTCCGGTCCCCAGCGCTTGATCGTGTACACGTGCGCGGCCGCGATCAGCTCCACCGCTTCGGACCAGGTGGCCCGCACCAGGCCGCCCTTGCCGCGCCCGGACTTGTAGCGCGTGGTCTTCTCCGGGTCCTGCACGATCTCCGCCCAGGCGAGCACCGGATCGCCCAAGCGTGCCCGGGCCTCGCGGAACATCGACAGCAACGTGCCGCGTACGTACGGGTAGCGCACCCGAGTGGGGGAGTAGGTGTACCAGGAGAAGGCGGCACCGCGCGGGCAGCCACGCGGCTCGTACTCCGGCCGGTCGTCGCCGACCGAGGGATAGTCGGTCTGCTGCGCCTCCCAGGTGATGATGCCGTCCTTGACGTACACCTTCCAGGAGCACGAGCCGGTGCAGTTCACCCCGTGCGTGGAGCGGACCACCTTGTCGTGGCTCCACCGGTCCCGGTAGAAGGAGTCGCCGGAGCGGCCGCCGTGCAGGCTGAGCGTTCGGTTGTCCTCGGAGACTTCGGCGTCGGCGGTGAAGAACCGGCGGGTCTGCACCAGCGCAGCACCCAGCGGGCCTTCGACGGACAGCTTGCTCGGGGTCATCGCCTGCGCCCGCCCGCTCGGTTCGGCCTGGCCGCCACGCCACAGCCGAGCCGGTCTTCCTGGGTCGCACCCTCGCTGGCTCCTCCGGGCGTATCGACATCGGTTGGGGCGAGCATGTGCCCTCCTGAGGAGCTGCTGACGAGTAGGTATTTCACGTCCAACATAGCCCGGTCGAATAGGGGCGGCAACCAACACGAAGTGCGATTCTGCGGGCGATTTACCGCATGTTCGCGTCCTTTAATTCCCGGCAGCAGGGACACACTAATACGCTTGGAAAGGAGGCGGGTAGTTCTGCGTGATTCATGGCTTCCTCCAGCATGTGCAGTTGGACGCTGAAGGTGGGGCGAGCGGGCTGCTCGAGGTCAGCGGCTAACCGAGATCGTCCGGCCGGCTCGATGGGCGGTGATGGTCCTGTCCGGGGAGTCTTCCGCTGCTGCTCGAGATGTGCCACAGTCAGCGGGTGAGCAGCACACATACGCTCCCGCTGGCGGGAGTGGATCTGGTCTATGACGTCCACGGCCCGATGCCCCGAGCAGGTGGGCGACCCCCGCTGGTGCTGATCGGTCAGCCGATGGACGCCAGCGGCTTCACCAGCCTGGTCCCGCAGCTGCCCGACCGCACTGTGGTGACCTACGATCCCCGGGGTCTGGGTCGCAGCGTGCGCAAGGACGGTCGCCTCGACCATGTGCCGCAGGTGCAGGCCGCAGACGTGCACGCGGTGATCGAGGCGCTCGGGGGAGCACCGGTGGAGCTGTTCGCGAGCAGCGGCGGCGCCGTCACCGCGCTCGCCCTGGTGACCGACTTCCCCGACGACGTCGCCACAGTGGTCGCCCACGAACCGCCGCTGACCCGGCTGCTGCCCGACGCCGACGCGGCCGCACGGGCCTACGCCGGGGTACGAGCGGCGTATGCGGAGAACGGGTGGGGCGCCGGGATGGCTGAGTTCATCGCGATGACCTCCTGGCAGGGGGAGTTCACCGACGAGTACTTCACTGCGCCCCGGCCAGGCCCGGCGGCGTTCGGGTTGCCGGCTGAGGACGACGGTGCGCGGGAGGATCCGTTGCTGTCCGAGCACTCCGCGGCAGTGGTCGACTACCAGCCGGACCTGGCGGCGTTGACCGCTGCACCCACCCGGCTGCTGGTGGCGGCGGGCGAGGAGTCCGCCGGCACCCTCACCGCACGCACCGCCGAAGCTCTCGCCGCCGCTCTGGGACAACAGGTCGTCATCTTTCCCAGCCACCACGCCGGGTTCGCCGGTGGTGAGTTCGGCCAAGCCGGCCAGCCCGAGGCGTTCGGGCGCAGGCTGCGCGAGGTGCTCGGAGAGTGACCGGTGCCGCAGCGATGAGTCTGCGGCCACTGCGGCGTACCACCTGCAGAAGAACACGCCCAGCTGGTGGAGGTGGAGTGAGCATGCAGGTAGCAGTGAACGGGGTCGAGCTCGCCGTGCAGGCGGTCGGCGATCCGCAGGACCCGCCGGTGCTGCTGATCGGGGTGACGATGCTCGACTGGCCGGACGAGTTCTGTGCGGCGCTGGCCGGGCGGCAGGTGATCCGGTACGACCTGCGCGATACCGGCCGGTCGACGGTCGTGGACCCGGACCGCCCGGGCTACGACCTGCGGGACCTGGTCACCGACGCTGTCGAGCTGCTGCGCGCCCTGGAGCTGGAGCATGCGCACGTGGTCGGGCTAGGTGTGGGCGGGTTCATCGCCCAGCTGCTCGCCCTGGACCATCCCGAGCAGGTGGCCACGCTGACGCTGGTCTCCACCCGCCCGGTCGCACCCGGGCCGGTCGATCCGGATCTGCCCGACCACGATGTGGATCTGATGGACGAGCTCTTCTCCGCCGCGGAACCGGACTGGGCGGACCGGAACAGTGTGGTGGCCGCCATGACCAGGTCCGCACGGGTGATGGCCGGCTCCCGCGGGTTCGACGAGCAGGACGTGCGGGCCCACGCTGCAGCAGTGTTCGACCGGGCCGTGCCCACAGCGTCCGCGCAGCGAGCCAGCCACCAGGGCACGACGTTCGCCGCGATCGACTGTGCCCCGCGATGGCGCGAGCGCCTCGGTACGATCACCGCCCCCACGCTGGTAGTGCATGGCGACGAAGATCGGTTCTTTCCGCACGGCAACGCAGTGGCACTCGCCGCAGAGATCCCCGGTGCAGAGCTGCTCACCCTGCCCGGGATCGGCCAGGGTCTGCCCCGGGTGACCTGGCCGGTGGTGACCGAGGCCCTGCTGCGCCACACCCGCTGAGGCGGTGGGAGGTGGTGCAGCGCCGATCACCCTGAGGGTGCCGTTGGTGCGAGCCTCCGGTCACGAGTCACGGGAAGTCGAGACCGAGCCGTGGTCACGATCGCCACTGCCCAGGCGCAGATCCACAGCGCGCCCACGAGCAGGGTCACCCAGCTGGCGGCACCCTCCGCCGGTGTACCCAGCTGCGGGGCGATGCCGGTGGCCCGGAGCACGAA
Source organism: Candidatus Ruania gallistercoris (assembly GCA_019116305.1). GTDB lineage: Bacteria > Actinomycetota > Actinomycetes > Actinomycetales > Beutenbergiaceae > Ruania > Ruania gallistercoris. Next base: position 4,028 of record DXBY01000231.1, read on the forward strand.
GCCGATCACCCCGGCACCGATCGCCAGTGCACCGAGCACGTTGGCCCCGAGCAGGCCATGGCGGAGCAAAGGCCGCTGCGGGGGACGCAGCAGCCCCGCGATCACTACCAGCAGCACCAGGGCGAGCGCGGCGTTGGAGAGCTGCCCGGTGAGCGGGTTGTACGTGCGGTACGACTCCGGCGGTGCCGTGAAACCCGGCATCCCGAGCTCACCCCGCAGCGCCAGGTCCACCTTGGCCACGGCGTAGGCGAGGGCTCCCGCCGCGGCGAGCAGGATGGCTGTGGTGCGAGGTGTCATAGCGCGAGTGTATGAACGCGCCGACGCGAGCACATGACCCGTGAGGACGACGTCTATCGGCCGCGCGGAGGACACGCACGCCCGGTGGCAGGCGATCGGTCTGAGCCGGGTGGGGCCGTGAGCTGCCGGCCCGGCGTCCTCAGCTGCTGGCTTCGGACCGGTTCGCGAGCACCGACTCCTGGCTGGGCACCTGGTCCTGGCGCAGCACCCCGATCGGGCAGCTCATCCCGTTCGGGCCGTGGTTGCAGTAGCCGTTCGGGTTCTTGTGCAGGTACTGCTGGTGATAGTCCTCGGCGTAGTAGAACTCACCTGCCGGGGCGAGCTCGGTGGTGATCTCACCGAATCCGTTGGTATGGGCGACGGCGTTCATCGCCTCTCGTGAGGCCCGCACCAGGGCCTCGTCGGCCGGGTCCGTCCAGTAGATGGCCGAGCGGTACTGCGTACCGCGGTCGTTACCCTGCCGAAACCCTTGGGTGGGGTCGTGGTTCTCCCAGAACTCCTTCAGCAGGTGCTCCAGGTCGATCTGTTCCGGGTCATAGGCCACCAGGACGGCTTCGGTGTGCCCGGTCAGGCCAGTGCACACCTGCTCGTAGCTGGGGTTCGGGGTGTACCCGCCGGCGTACCCGGCGGCCGTGGTGACCACCCCGGGCAGCCGCCAGAAGATGCGTTCGGCGCCCCAGAAGCAGCCCATCCCGAGCTGGACGGTGCGGGTGCCCTCCGGCCAAGGGCCCTGCAGCGGGGTACCGAGGACGGTGTGCGTGCTGGGCACCGGGATCGGTTCCGCCCGGCCCGGCAGCGCATCCTCGGGGGCGACCATCGTGGCCTTCGTCCACGCTCCGAACATCGCTGCACCTCTCCTCCTGCGGGCACACCCAGAGGCGTACCTGCTTCCTGTGGCTCGGTAGAGCACGCCGAGAACGCACGGTGGGCTCCGCCGTCGAGCACAACGCTACGCCCAGGCGAGATGTTCCCTGCCAGGTACGCTGAATGCAGCCGGAGAGAGGGTGGTGCCATGCACAAGGGTGAACCGGGATCCGAATCCGATCCTGCCGAGGGTCCAGAAGAGCGCGACGAGACCTTCGGCGCACCTGAGCGGTCGAGCGACGACGCCGGCGGGGCCACCCACACCGGCAGCGACGAGGCCGGCCGGGGCCGGCGACAGACCGATCGCGCGCCGAGCGAGCGGGAGCAGGTCGCAGTCGGCGCCGCAGCTGCGCTCGCCGCGGAGCAGCCGAGCGAGGACGACGAGGTGATCGCCGTGGTCGAGTCCGACCCGAAGCGTTCCCCGGTCACGCCGGCGGTGCGCGGGATGGCGGCCTGGTCCTGGCGGTTCCTGGTGATCGTGGCCGCGGCAGTGGTGGCCGGCTACGGTCTGATCCAGATCAAGACCGTGGTCGTGCCGATCCTGGTGGCGGCGCTGATCACCTCGCTGCTCGGCCCCCTGGTGAACTGGCTGGAGCGGCACAAGATCCCGCGCGCAGCAGGGACCCTGCTCACCCTGTTGCTGATGGTGGTGCTGGTCAGCGGACTGCTCACCCTTGCCGGCGCCTCGATCGCCTCCGGTATCCGCGATCTGAGTGCCACCGCCTGGGAGGGCATCCAGCGGTTGATCAGCTGGTTGTCCACCGGGCCGCTGCAGCTGAGCGAGGAGGACATCGACGCCTACGTCGGCCAGATCCAGGCGCAGCTGGAGTCGAATGCGCAGACCATCGCCTCGGGGGCGCTCTCCGTCGGTACCTCCGTGGGCAACGTGTTCGCCGGCTCACTGATCGCGCTGTTCTGCCTGTTCTTCTTCCTCAAGGACGGCGCGATCATCTGGCGCTGGCTGGTGCGGTTGTTCCCGCAGGTCGCGCGCGAGCGCGTGGACGTGGCCGGGCAGAAGGCCTGGTTCAGCCTCAGCAACTACGCCCGCACCCAGATCATGGTGGCCTTCATCGACGGTGTCGGCATCGGGTTGGGTGCCTGGCTGCTCGGCGTACCGCTGGCCCTGCCGCTCGGGGTGCTGGTGTTCCTCGGATCGTTCATCCCGATCGTCGGTGCAGTGGTGACCGGTTCGGTGGCGGTGGCGGTGGCCCTGGTGGATCAGGGGATCTGGATCGCCGTGGCGATGCTTGGCGTGGTGCTGCTCGTGCAGCAGGCGGAGAGCAATCTGTTGCAACCGCTGCTGATGAGCCGGGCGCTGAAGCTGCACCCGGTGGCCGTGCTGCTGGCGGTCTCCGCCGGCACGATCGTCGGCGGCGTGGTCGGCGCCCTGTTCGCCGTTCCGGTGGTGGCGGTGGCGAACACGGTGCTGCACTACTTGAACGGGGGCAAGGACCCCCGGCGGGAGATGCCGCCGCTGATCCAACGGGTCCGGGCCAGACGCACATGAGCGTGACGATCGAGGCCATCCGCGAGGCGGCTGCCGCGCTGCGCGGTGTGGTGCAGGAGACCCCGGTGCAGTACAGCCGCGCGATCAGCGAGCTCGCCGGGGCTGAGGTATGGCTCAAGTGCGAGAACCTGCAGACCGGCGGTTCGTTCAAGATCCGGGGTTCCTACACCCGGATGTGCCGACTCAATGACCACCAGAAGGCTGCCGGTGTACTCGCGGCCAGTGCCGGCAACCATGCCCAGGGGGTGGCACTCGCCGCCCGGATGTTGGGCATCGCCGCAACCATTTACATGCCCGAGGGTGCGGCTCTGCCCAAGCTCGCTGCGACCCGTGGCTATGGCGCCGAGGTGCGCATCCACGGCCGCACGGTGGATGAGGCCCTTGCCGAGGCCCGGGCCGAGGCCGAGCGCACCGGCCAGGTGGTGATCCACCCCTTCGACCACGAGGACATCGTCACCGGGCAGGCGACGGTGGCCTTGGAGGTGGCCGCGCAGGTGCCGAACGCCCGCACCATCGTCGTCCCCACCGGGGGCGGCGGCCTGCTTGCCGGGATCGCCACCGCCGCGCACGCCACGCTCGGCGGGGACGTCGAGGTCGTCGGCGTCCAGGCCGAGGGTGCGGCCGCCTATCCGGCCTCGTTGGCAGCGGGCCACCCGGTGCCGCTGACCGCGATGCACACGATGGCCGACGGGATCGCGATCGGCACCCCTGGACAGGTGCCGCTGGGGATCGTGCGTGCGCACGTGCAGCAGGTGAGCACAGTCAGCGAGGAGGACCTCTCCCGCGCCCTGCTGGTGCTTGCCGAGCGTGCCAAGCTGGTGGTCGAGCCCTCCGGTGCCGCCGGGGTGGCCGAGCTGATGCGGCGGCCGGGGCGACTGCCTGGACCGGTGGTGGTGATCCTCTCCGGCGGGAACGTCGATCCGCTGGTGCTGATGAAGGTGCTCCGGCACGGGATGGCGGCCGCAGGCAGGTTCCTGCAGTTCAAGGTGCGGGTACGGGACACCCCTGGCCATCTGGCCGGTCTGTTGCGCTGCCTGGCCGACCTCGATGCCAATGTGCTCGAAGTAGCCCACGTACGCACCGCCGTCGGGCTGGCCGTGGACGAGGTGGACATCGCGGTGGAGTGCGAGACCAAAGGTCCGGGCCACTGCAGCGAGGTGCTGGCCGAGCTGGCGGAGTCCGGCTACCGGGTGCTCTCCGGCTGAGCGCCGGTACCACCTGGGCATGCCTCAGCCGCGCAGGGCATCGTCCGGCAGAACGAAACGCCCGCCGGAGCACTCCTCGGCGAGGTACGGACCGGCCACCTGGCCCGGCCTGCCGAAGGGTACTCGGACGAGCGTCTGACGCGTCCGGGCGTGCCTCAGCTCGAGTAGGGCGTGGCCTTGAGGATCTTCGCCTTCAGCGTCTTCCCGTTCGGGGTGGTGTACTGCGCCGTCTGGCCGACCTTCTTGTCCAGGATCGCGGTGCCGAGCGGTGAACCGGAGGAGTAGACGTCCAGGTCGGTGTCTCCGGCGACCTCGCGGGAACCGAGCAGGAAGGTGAGCTCCTCACCCGCCAAGGAGACGGTCACGACCATCCCGGGTTCTACCACGCCGTCGTCGGCGGGCGCCTCTCCGACGTGCGCGTTGCGCAGCAGCTCGTCCAGCTGCCGGATCCGGGCTTCCTGCTTGGCCTGCTCCTCGCGGGCCGCGTGGTAGCCACCGTTCTCCTTCAGGTCACCCTCTTCGCGGGCGGACTCGATCTTGTCCGCGATGTCGGTCCGTCCCACACCGACGAGGTGGTCGTACTCGCCTTTCAGACGGTCATACGCATCCTGGGTGAGCCATGTGGTCTCGGACACGGTTCCTCCTTCATTTCGTCATGCCGACAGGTGGCTGCGACGGCGCAAGCTCGGGTGGCTGTGCGAAAATCCGGTCCCCGGGCTGGCTACCGATGCGGCCGCGCCGGGGCGGCGGAAAGAACCATCATACCGATGCTGTGACACTCGTGGTCAACGCCATTGCTCGCCGGTGGCGATTGTACGCTTGGATGGCGGGTTAGGCTGCCGGGCAGAACACTCCGACGGCCGAGGGACATCCATGACCGGTCAGGATCCGGGGCAGGACGAACCCGGGGAACGGCCCGGTGCCGGATCCGACTCCGAGCTGCCGGGCGAGCTCGACACCCCGGCAGGCCGCCGGTGGCCGAGCACGGTGATCGCTGCGCTCGCGGTGGCGGCCGTGGTCCTCGGTGGGCTGCAGTACCTGCCGATGCTGCTCTCCGGCAGCACCGAGACCGATCCAGCACCTCCACCTGCGGCCACGCCGATCCCGCAGCCGCGCGTCGACCCGCCGCCGGTGGGCGGTGGGAACGGTGGTGGTGCGCCGTTCACTCCGGCCGGGTTCCTCCGCAGCCTGAACGAGGCGCTCGCCGGTGCGGACCGGGAGCGGTTCTTCGAGCTGGTCGGACCGGGGGCTGTGGACGGGCTGAGGCTCTGGTGGGACAACATGGCCGCACTCGGGATGAGTGGCGCTGGTCTGTCCGTGGAGTCGGGCACGCTGGACGGGCTCGGCCCGGGCGGGTCGGCCGACCTGACCATCCGCCTCGGCGCGGTCACGCTCGGTACCCCGCGGGCCGGTGCGGACAGCGACTATGCTCAGGCCGGCCAGTACCTCGTGGCCGCTGCCCGGTATGAGATCACCGTCTCGGTCTCCGCCAGTGGTGCGGGCCGGATCAGCGGCTGGCGACCCACCGACCCGGTGAAACCGTGGGACGAGGGGCCGCTGGCTGCAGTACAGACCGAGCACGTGCTGGTCGCCGCGGCGGCGGGTGAGGCCGACCTGCTGGAGGAGTTCGCCGGCGCCGCCGAAGAACCGGCCGCGTGGGTGGCGGACCACTATGCCGCCGAGGCGGGCGGGCCGATCGACCGGTTCACCGTCTTTCTGACCGCGGACGCGGAGCGGGCCGGTGCCTGGTTCGACACCGAGGACCGGAACGCCGAGCTTGCCGGGTTCACCATCCCGCTGCTGCGCCCGGGCGCTGCACCGGGTCTGGATCCGCAGATCGCCACCGACGAGCAGACACCGTGGGGCTCCACTGTGGTGACCATCGGTCCCAGCGGACTGGAGACGGTCGAGGGGTTCCGTTCCCTGGTCGCGCACGAGCTCACCCATGCCGTGGACTTTGCCTGGTTGCCGGTGCCTCAGGATCGCTCCCGGGTGATCAGCGAGGGTTGGGCGGAGTACCGGCAGGAGCTCTGGGACTCGGCGGGTGAGTTTGCGCCACCAGGCTCCTGGCGGGCGCAACGGATCCAGGAGTGCCTCGCCAGCGGCTGGGACTACCCCGCCGACGCTGACTTCGATGCCGGCGGTGCGGACATCTTCTGCGCCTACGCGCTCAGCGCCAGCGTCTACGCCTACGCCGCCGAGCTGGGCCTGGACCTGTTCGAGCTCGCCCGGCAGGCACGCAGCTCCGGGCAGCCCCTGACCGAGGTGAGCGAGCAGCTGGAGGGTCCGGACCTGGCACAGACCGGGTGGGACGACTGGGTACATTCAACCTATGGGTGAGGTGCGCGGACCGTCGCAGCACGCGCCGAACCCACCGGTGATGCAGTACGGCGGCCACCTCTCGACGGACCCGGGCAGCGGGCATCTCCCGCTGGACCCGGGAGCCGGCTACTCCTACCGCCCGCCGCCGCACTACCCACCACCGGTGTTCCCACCGCCACCGCACCGACCCCGGCAGCACACGCCCGGCTGGGCCTGGGCGCTGATCACGGTGCTGGTGGTCGCTGTGGTGGTGATGGGCGCCGTCACCGTGGTGGAGCAGCAGCGCCGGCCCTGGGACGCCGAACCGACCAGCCCGCCGACGGTGACGCAGGGCGAGGACGGCTACGGACAGCCGAACACCACACCGAACGGACAGTTCACCGGCGAACACCTGATCACCCGGCTGAACGAGGCGCTTGCCGCCCGTGATCGGGAGACCTTCTTCAGCTACGTCGACGGTGCCGCCGTGGAACCGCTGCAGCTGTGGTGGGACAACATGGAGGTGCTCGGCTGGACCACCGGCGCGATCTCGTTGCAGGCCCCGCAGGGCTCGGACTACGCCGATGACACCATCACCCAGCAGGTGCTGCTCGGGGCGGTGACCGCAGGATCGCCGCAGATCCCGGCCGACTCCAGCCATCCGGACGCCGGGCTCAGCTATGCACCGGCGAACCTGTACCAAGTCACCATCCACGTCACCGACGACGGGGCCAGCGGCGTGATCACTGGCTGGGAACCGCAGCGCGAGACCGCTCCCTGGGACCTGGAGCCGCTGTACGCGGTGATCGAGGAGCATGCCGTGGTGGCCGGCTACGCCGATGAGCGGGAGGTGGTGGACCGGACCGCCGGTGCCGCCGAGGAAGCGGCGCAGTGGGTCACGCAGACCTATCAGCGCGAGACCGGCACCGCGAACACGAACCGGTTCCTCACCTTCGTCACCGAGGTTCCGGACCGGTTCAACTCCTGGTTCATCGACTCCGCCGATCTCACCGGGTGGATCAGCGACCGGGCCGGCACGATGTTCCCGCAGCACCGGCCCCTGGATGCCCCAGGACTGGACGCACAGATCGCCACCGGGAACCGGATGGCCAACGCCGGCGGCATCCTGACTGTCGGCCCGACCGGGCTGCAGTACGGCATTGCCGAGGCCACCGACACCCTGGTGCAC
>DXBY01000232.1 GCA_019116305.1 Candidatus Ruania gallistercoris
CCGGTGCAGATGTACCGGTTCGCGCCGGGCGCCTACGTCACCCAGTTCCACCCGGAGATGGATGCCGAGGCGGTGCAGTTGCGGATCGAGGTGTACGCCCACGCCGGCTACTTCCCGCCGGAGGAGGTGGAGGCGGTGATCGCCCGCACCGCCCGCGCCGATGTCACTGCGGCCCACCGGGTGCTGCGGGCCTTCGCCGACCTGGCGCTGGGGCGCTCGGAGCGGTCACCGGCAGCGCAGTCGGCAACTGTCGGCTGACCGTCAGCGGCGCCGAGCGTGCGCCGCGAGGATCTCGCTGTTCAGCTGCGGCCACAGCCGGCCGTGCACACTCTCCCGGAAGGACTTCTCGCCGAGGAACGCGGCAGTCAGGCGGGTGTTCGGGTCCACCCAGAGGAAGCTACCGGACTGGCCGAAGTGCCCGAACGTGGCCGGGTCGGCCTCGGGGGCGGTCCAGTGCGGGGACTTGTCGCTGCGGATCTCATACCCCAGCCCCCAGTCGTTGTTCGTCTGCTTGCCGAATCCGGGCAGCACCCCCGCCAGCCCCGGGAAGGCCACCGTGCGGGCCTGCTCACCCAGCTCGGCGGAGATCAGGGTGGGGGTGAGCAGCTCGATACCGAGGCCGAGTACGTCCAGGGTGGAGCCGGTGGCGGAGTACGCGGGGCTGCCGGTCATCGTGGTGCTGGTCAGCTCCAACGGCTCCAGCACGACGGCGTTCGTCCAGTCCGCGAAGGACGTCCCCACCCGTTGGGCGACGTGCTCGCCCAGGGTGTCGAAGCCGACGTTGGAGTACACCCGCCGCCGCTCCGGGGCCTGCGTCGGGGCGCCCTCTTCGAACGGCAGCCCGGAGGCGTGCGCGAGCAGGTGGCGCACGGTGGAGCCTTCCGGTCCGGCGGGCTCGTCCAGGCGGAGCAGGCCACGGTCGATCGCCACCAGTGTGGCCAGTGCAGCCAGGGGCTTGGTCACCGACTTCCACGGCCGGACCGCCTCGACATCGCCGTCCAGGCTGAGCACCTGCTGATCGGAGGAGACTGCCAGCGAGACCGGGAAGTCGAAAGAGTCCAGAGTGGGGTAGCTACTCACCGATCCAGCCTGCCAGAGATCACCGACCGGTGGAGCGTCCGGCCTGGGTGGCGCGCAGAAAATCAGGCTCAGGCGGGCCGGTCGCCTCGAGCTGTGGCGGAGGTGTCCTCCTCGGCTTCCGGAGTGCGGACCGGGCCGACGCCGTACAGTGCCCCGATCGCGGACTCGACCTCCGCCAACCGGCCTTCGGCGGCCAGCCGGCGCGCCCGGGTGGTCGGTTCGTGCACCAGCACGCCGGCGAAGTGCCGCAGCGCCCGCTCGGTCTCCTCGGTGAGCCGGCCGCGGTGGGCGAGCCGGTCCAGCTCGGAGCGCAGCACCTCATCCACCCGGCCCCGGTAGGCGGCGATCGCCGGGCCGGCGCTCTGCTCCGCGCCGCGCCGGTCGAAGCTGGCGGCGGCCGCACGGACCATGTCCATCGCCTGCGCGCTGGCATCGAGTTCAGCCACCGGGGCGTGCAGGCTGATCGTCTCCAGGTCGAGCAGCTCGACACCGGGCAGGTCTGCGGCGGCCTTGTCCACGTTCGACGGGAGACCGAGGTCGATCACCAGCAGCGGGCGGTCCACCCCGGCCCGGGCCCGGCGGAGGTCGTCGGCCCGCAGCGTCTGCACCCTGGTGGAGGTGATCACCACATCTGCCTGGGCGAGCGCTAGGGGCCGGGCGGATGCACTTACTGGTGCTACGCCGTCGCGCTGGGCGAAGATCTGCTCCCGGCCGGAGGGAGAGGCGACACCGAGCTCGGCGACGCCGCGTTCGCGCAGTGCCGCCCAGGTGGTGCCGGCGTAGGCGCCGGTCCCGATCAGCAGCACGCTCGCCCGGTCCCAGGCGGGGACCCGGGACTCGGCCAGGTCGAGTGCCAGGCGCACCATCGACCGGCCGGCCGCGTTGATCCCGGTGGCGTTCTTCACGTCCCGGGAGGTGGTGGCGGCCATCTGGAACGCGCGCTCCAGGGACGGTGTGGTGGTGCCGGCCGCTTGGGCCTGGGCGAGGGCGCGGCGGACCTGCCCGGCGATCTCGTCCTCACCGACCACCACCGAGTCCAGCCCGCTGGCAACCGCGAACAGGTGCGCGGCCACCCGGCTCCCGGTCATCGTCCGGGCAGCGTCGCGCAGCCGCTCGGTCGGGACCCCGGCACGCTCGGCGAGGTGGGAGATGACCGTCTCCAGCGCTGGTGGCCGGCCGTCGGTGATCGGCACGTCGTCCACGTCCAGGTAGCTCTCGTACCGGTTGCAGGTGGACACCAGCACACCACCGCGGACGCTGCTCAGCCCGGCGGTCGGGTCGACGTCGGGCGCCACGGCGGACAGGCGCTCCAGGAGCGCAAAGTCCGCAGTGCGATGACTCACGCTCACACAGACCAGCACGTGGACCATGGTAGGGCGGCGAACGGCCGGCGGATCAGACGGCGTGTCACCTCCGGACCGGGTCCGCCTCGTGGGGGAGGGGGAAGTTCCGCCCCGTGGGCGATCCGCTGCGGATCCGTGGTTCGTAGCGTGCGAGGTGGAGGTGGAGATCATGACGAAGGAGACACAGCACACATCGGGGCGGCCGGCACCGACAGTGCCAGGAGCACCGACAGTGCCAGGAGCACCGGCCGTGCCGGGCGCACCGGGCGTACCAGGAGGGGGTCCGGCGGCCGGTGCGCCGATCACCCGGGACCCGGAGACCGAGCAGCGGGATCGCAACGCCCAGTTCGCGCCGGTGCTGCCGGAGGCGGTGAGCTGGCCACGGGTCGGCGCCTTCGTGCTGCTCGCGATGGGACTCGCCTGGGCGGTGTGCGCCCCCATGTGGGTCTCCGGGCAGGGACTGGCGCACCCACTCAGCCAGGTGCTGATGGCCGCGATGATGTTCACCCCGACGCTGGCGACGCTCGCCGTGGTGTTCCTCGGCGGCCGCCCGAAGAGCGTGCCGCGGCTGCTCGGCCTCGGCCCGATCCGGCCGGCGGGTCGCACCCTGGGGATGACGGCGCTCAGCCTGGGTCTGCTCTGCGTGCTGCCGTTCCTGGCGGCGCTCCTCGGCGGGGCTCTCGGGCTGGTCCAGCTCGACCTGGCGAACTTCTCCGCTGCTGCTGCTCAGATCGAGGCGCTGGGCGTACCGGGGATGGATGCGCAGACGTACGTGCTGGTCAACGTGCTCGCGGTACCGGTGAACGCGGTGATTTCCTCACTGGCGGCGTTCGGGGAGGAGCTGGGCTGGCGCGGCTGGCTGCTGCCGAACCTGCTCCCGCTGGGCCGCTGGCCCGCGCTGCTGCTCTCCAGCGTGATCTGGGCGCTGTGGCACGCACCGATCATCCTGCTCGGCTACAACTTCGGTTACACCGACGCCCGCGGGCTGGCGCTGATGACCGGGTTCTGCCTGGGCCTCGGCATGTTCCTCGGTTGGCTGCGGCTGCGTACGGCCTCGGTGTGGCCGGCGGTGGTCGGGCACGGCGCGGTCAACGCCGCCACAGCGGCCACACTGCTACTGCTGCACGCGGACCAGCTGGCCGACACCGCACAGATCGGCATCGGCACCTTCCTCGGCCTGCCCGGGTGGGCGCTGATGGCCGTGCTGATCGTGGTGCTGGTGGTCACCGGTCAGTTCCGCAAGCAGGCAGAGCCCGGGGTTCCCGTCGGGCGGTGAGGCCGCTGAGCAGCACCTCGGCGAGCTCGCCAGGGTGGCTGACCATCCCCATGTGCCCGCCCGGCGAGGTCCGGACCGGGAGCCCGAGGCGGTCCCGGGCCACCTGGGCGACGAACCCGGGCGGGAACAGCAGGTCCTCGGCCAGTGCGACCACCTCCGTGGGGACCTCGGGCCAGCTACTCCGGGGCCACGGCTGCACGAACGGTGTCTCGGCCTGGTCCCGGTCCCAGTCGGCCGCTCGGCGGCGCTGTTGAGGGCTGCAGGTGTTGTAGAACAGGTCCTCAAGCCCCACCGGCGGGGTCAGCCCTGCCGCACGGACGGCAGCCTCGTGCGCAGCGGTCTGACCGGTGGCCGCCCACCACTGGCTCGCCGACTCCGCCGGTGCCGGGATCATCGGTGCCACCAGCACGAGCCGGGCCACCGGGACCAGGTCGGCCACCAAGGGCGCGGTGAACGCTCCGAACGAGTGCCCCACCACCTGCACGGGACCCTCAGGTACAGCGCGCACAGCGGTGGCGATCACCTCCGCGTAGTCCTCCAGCCGGGCTGCCGGGTCCGTGCAGGGCAGATCGACGGCGGTGCTCGCCACGCCGCGCTCGGCCAGCGCCGCACGGAGCGGCTCCCAGTAGGCCGGGTCGGAGCCGGCCCCAGGGACGAGCACGAGGTGGGTGGTCGTGACCATCGCATCACAGTAGCGCCGGAAAACGGGGACGCCGGTCAGGGCGACCTGGCCGCGGGAGGCGACATACCGTCAGATCCGCGGCACGCGGGCGATGACACAATCACCGGGTGGCCCTCACCTCTTCCCACCCGCTGTCCGGTCCGACCGCCGATGCCCCGCTGATCCGCGCCTACCGCGGTCAGCGCCCCGACCGGTTCCCGGTGTGGTTCATGCGGCAGGCCGGCCGCTCCC
>DXBY01000233.1 GCA_019116305.1 Candidatus Ruania gallistercoris
TGGGCACGTTGGTGATGGCCGGGATCAGCACAGCCGAGGACGCGACAGGCGTGGCCGAGGAGTACCTGACCGGGCTTCAGTCCCGGCTCTCCGGCTGATCGTCAGTGCCGGCGGCAGTGGTCTCGATCGACTCGGCCGGCGTGGACGCCGCCGTCTCCGGTGCTGTGCCGGCGACAGCCTCCGGTGCCACTGTCTCTGGTGGAAGGTCGCGCAGGCTGAGCATCCAGGTGGTGGTTGCCGCGATCAGCAGCGGCACCCCCAGGGAGACCCCGATCGCGGCGATCGCGATCCCGGAGTCGTTGATCGCCATCCCCACGCCGAGGGCCACCGCGATCGCCACCAGCCCCGGTTTGAGCATCGGCGCATCCCGGCCCATCAGGGAGATCGGGTTCCCCGCCGAGAGCCAGGCGAACTCGCCACCGCGCGGTGAGGTCAGTGCGGTCCGGATCGGCCTGGCGAGCACATAGACCACGGTGAGCACCCCGCAGATCGCCAGAATGGTCAGCGGCCGGTTGCCGAACACGATGGAGATGTTCTGGTCCAGCTTGCGCCAGATCACCTCCCAGAGCCCGCCGTCCAGCACCGTCTGGAAGAACCGGCCCAGGTGGGTGCGGTCCGCGGGTGGGCGGAGCCAGTCCACGAAGGCCAGCAGCACCGAGGCCAGCCCGGCCAGTACCACCACACCGAGGGCCCGTCGCCAGGTCAGCCGCACCCCGAGCGCGAGCAGGGCGAACATCCCGAAGGCGGCGAGCAGCGCCGGCGGGCCACCGAAGTCGGCGCCGAACGCCGGCGCACCGTCCAGGGCGGCGGCCACCAGCCCGATCAGCAGCACCACACCGGCGGCCAGCCGCCGCCGGCCGGAGAGCACCAGCGGGTTGGCCACCACGATCGTGACGATCAGCGTGGCCACTGTGAACAGGGCGAAGGAGGTGTTGTTCATCCCGTAGAACCGGGCGCCGACCAGGGCGGAGACCCCCATCACCGCCGAGACCTGCATCGTGGCGCCGGTGACCACGTCCACGGCCAACGCCACTGCGGACACCCCGGCCACGAACGCGGCCGGGCCGAAGGTGAGCCGCCGCCACGGCCCGAGCAGGGCCAGTGCCACGATCAGCACGTCGATCGCCACGATCAGCACTGTCAGCGCCAGCACCGGAGGCTGGGCCCGCCACCAGGGCAGCAGGTTCGCCAGGAAGGAGGAGATCGGCATCGCCCCGATCCCCAGTGCCACGATCCGCAACGTGCGCAGCGCCGGCACCGGCAGGTTCAGCCGCTGGCGCACCCACTCCACCCCGCGGCGCTTGCCGAACCGGCGCGCGAGCGCCGCCCCGATCCGGTTGGCCGTGGACCGTTTCAGCACCAACGTGACCGTGGCAAACAGGGCCAGGTTCACCAGCACCAGCAGGAGGAAGTAGGCCGGCACGATCGGCCGGACCGCCTGGGCGTGCACATCCGCGTCGAGGACCTGTTGCAGGCGAGCTCCGCCGTCGTCGACCGGACCGGGAGTGGTCTGGATCGGGGAGCCCATCGTGGCCCCGGCGGGCACCTGCTCACTCACCCCGAAGTGCTCGGCCACTGTGGTGAACAGATCGGTGGCCATCACATAGCCCGGCTGCCGGGTGGAGCTCGCAGTGAGCAGCCCGGCCGGGGCGCCGTGGCCGGTGACCGCCACCGCCCGCAGTCCGGACTCCCCGGAGTCGGCGATCCCGGCGAGCAGCACAGTGGGCAGCTCACCGTCCGGGGACGCGTCCCGGAGGCCGGTGAGGATCTGTGCCAACCGGTCGTCGATCAGCTGGACCTGGTCCTCCCGGGGCAGCGGCTCGGGGCGGACCACCTCGTTCACATCCTCCGCCTCCTCCGCGGTCTCCGGGTCCACAATCGTGCCCGCGTCGATCACCAGCAGGTCCGCCGATCCGGACGCCTCAGCCACCTGGTCGGCCAGCTCCTCGGTGGGGGCGAGCGGTTGGTAACCGTCCACCCCGCCCTCCTCGCCGGCCAGGGCGATCGCGGCCCCCGGGCCGATCGGGGTGGCGCTCACACCACCGTCAGCCAGGGCCGAGCGGAGCAGCCCGAGGCGGGCGTCGTAGGTCTGCTCGGACACCGCGGCGGTGTAGTCGTCCCAGTCCGGCACCTGCCCCTCGACCGGATCGGCGAGCGTGCGGCACGGGCCGCGGTCGTCGGCCGCCCGCGAACCGGAGGTGAGGCTGAGCCAGCCGTCTGCGGGGCAGGTGACCGGGTGCACGCTGCGCACCACCAGGGAGCCGATCCCGCCGGAGGAGAGGTCCTCCAGGGCTGGGGTGTCCTCGCTCAGGTCGGACCAGGACAGCCCGGCGACGCCGATCACCACCATCGGGGTGTCGCTGTCCGACCCGGCGGCGGTCTCGGTGGGCGTCCGGGCAAGCGCAGCTGCAGTGTCGGGTCGCGCGGCGGCGGGGTGCGTGGTCTCGGGTTGCCCGGTGCCGGGTTGGGCGGTGCTGGCCTGCGCCGCCGTACCGACCACCAGCGCGAGGAGCACAGCGAGCGCGATGATCGCCGCCGCAGCGAGGGCAGCTCGTGGGCGGAGGTGGATCCGGGTGGGCGCAGGCATCCGCACCAGACTAGAGCGCTCGTGGGGAGAAACGGTGAGGGCGCGGAGGTGAGGACGCGGGGAGACGGTGACCTGCGCCGTCGTCCTAGCGGGTGCGCACCCGCAGACCGGAGGGCTGCACCCGCACGGCGAGCTCGCTCGCCTCCCCGATCAGATCGCCGTCCACCTGCACCTGCTCCGGCTGGTCGCAGACCACGTGCACCTCACGCCCGCGCCAGAACTCGATCGAGCTGGGCGCTGGCAGCTGGCGGCGGATCCCCAGACCCTGCAGCACCACCTTTCCGAACAACGAGGCCCAGCCGAGCACCCCGCCGCGGGTGTCCAGTGCCGCGACGTCCAACCAGCCGTCGTCCAGCTCCGCATCTGGCAGCAGCACGATTCCACCAGGGAGGCGACCGCAGTTGGCGAACAGCAGGCTGCGCACTTTCAGCGGGCGCACCTCCCCTTCGCCCACCCGCATCCGCAGCTTGGTCTTGCGTCCGTGCAGGTGCCGGGCACCGGCGATGAAGTAGGCGAACCAGCCCATCCGGGCCTTGAGGTGTGCATCGGCTCCGGCCACCATCTGCGCGTCGAAGCCGATGCCGGCCATCACCAGGAACAGGTGCTCGGCGGGGTCCGCGCCCGGGCCGGCGGTATCGTCCTCGGCCTGCAGCTGGCGGGCGCGCAGCCACCCCAGATCGATCGGGTGGTCCGTGCCGCCGAGCGCGGTGTGGATCAGTAGCTCGGTGCTGTCCAGCGGCAGGTCCAGGTTTCGGGCGAGCAGGTTTCCGGTGCCCAGTGGCAGCAGCGCCATCGGCACTTCGGTACCGGCCAGTACCTCGGCCACCGTGCGCACGGTGCCGTCGCCACCGGCGGCCACCACCACGGAGGCGTTCGCGGCCAGGGCGGCCCGGGTCTGCCCGGCGCCGGGATCGGCTTCGGTGGTCTCGAACCAGAGCGGCTCCGCCATGCCCAGGTCGGCGGCGATCTCCGCAGTGCGCCGGCGCAGTGCGGCACCGTCAGTGACCTTCGTGGGGTTGATCACGAAAGCGGCGGGTCCGGGTGGGGAGGGGGCCTCCCGGGTGGGCGCGTCGCCGGCGGCCAGCGGTGCGACTCGTGCACCGCGCTCGCGGATCTTGCCGAGGATCACGATCCCGACCACGAGCGCAGCCAGCGCCACTACCAGCGCCAGTACGCTCACCGCCTGCTCCCACGTCATGGGGTCAAGGTAACGCAGCGGCAGCAGTCGGCACCTGTTCGCGCTGCGCTGCCCGCGCCTCAAACCGCGGACATCACTTCCAGTCACCGACACACCGAGGATGGTGTGTCGGTGACTGGAGGCTGTGTCCGCAGCTCCCGCCCCTTCGCGGCACCATCCGCCCCGCCGGGCCCGATACCCTCTCAGGTGTGATCGATCTGAAGAGCCTGCGGGAGGACCCTGATGTGGCGCGCGCGAGCCAGCGGGCCCGCGGCGCCGACCCCGAGCTGGTGGATCAGGTGCTCGACGCCGACGAGAGCCGGCGCGCGCTGCTCACCTCATTCGAGAACCAGCGCGCCGAGCAGAAGGCGATCTCCAAGTCGGTGGGCAAGGCCTCCCCGGAGGAACGGCCCGCCGTGCTGGCGAAGGCCAAGGCGCTGGCCGAGCAGGTGAAGTCCGCCGAGACCGAGGCCAACGAGGCGCAGGCCCACCTGGACACCCTGCTCACCCAGCTGCCCAACCTGGTGGCGGGCGGCGTCCCGGCCGGTGGCGAGGACGACTACACCGTGCTGCGCACTGAGGGCACCCCGCGGGACTTCGCCGCCGAGGGCTTCGCTCCGGCGGACCATCTGGAGCTGGGCCAGCGGCTCGGCGCGATCGACACCGAACGCGGCGCCAAGGTCTCCGGTGCCCGGTTCTACTACCTCACCGGGGTCGGCGCACAGCTGGAGCTCGCCCTGCTGAACGCCGCCATCGCCAAGGCCACCAGCGCCGGGTTCACCCCGGTGATCACGCCCACGCTGGTGAAGCCGGAGATCATGGCCGGCACCGGCTTCCTCGGGGAGCACGCCGACGAGATCTACCACCTGCCTGCGGACGACCTGTACCTGGTCGGCACCTCCGAGGTGGCGCTGGCCGGCTACCACGCTGGGGAGATCCTCGACCTCTCGGCGGGGCCGAAGCGCTATGCCGGCTGGTCGGCCTGCTACCGGCGCGAGGCCGGCTCCTACGGCAAGGACACCCGCGGCATCATCCGGGTACACCAGTTCCACAAGGTGGAGATGTTCAGCTACGTCCGGATCGAGGACGCCGCCGCTGAGCACGAGCGCCTGCTCGCCTGGGAGGAGGAGATGCTCGCCCTGGTGGAGCTGCCCTACCGGGTGATCGACACCGCCGCCGGCGACCTGGGCACCAGCGCGGCCCGCAAGTACGACTGCGAGGCGTGGCTGCCCACCCAGGAGCGGTACCTGGAGCTGACCTCCACCTCGAACTGCACCACCTACCAGGCTCGCCGCCTCGGCATCCGGGAGCGCACCGAGTCCGGGAACCGCCCGGTGGCCACGCTGAACGGCACCCTCGGTACCACCCGATGGATCGTCGCGATCCTGGAGAACCACCAGCGCCCGGACGGCAGTGTCCGGGTACCGGAGGGCCTGCGCCCGTTCCTGGGCGGGCGCGAGGTGCTGGAACCGGTGAGCGCATGAGCGCGAGGAGCCCCCGTAGGCGGGAGGAACTGTGAGTGTCAGCTTCGAGCCGGTCGCGCTCACCGAGATCGCCCCCGGCCCCCAGACCTTGGTGGCGCTGGACATCGACGGCACGATCCTGCACCACGACGGCGCGATCTCTGAAGAGGTCCGCTCCGCCGTCCGGCGGGTGGCCGACTCCGGGACGCATGTGGTGCTCGCCACCGGACGCTCCACGCACGCCACCCTGCCGGTGCTCGCCGAGCTCGGTCTGGACACCGGGTGGGCGGTCTGCTCCAACGGGGCAGTGGTGGTGCGGTTGGACCCGCAGATCCCCGGCGGCGGGTACGAGTTCACCGATGTGGTCACCTTCGACCCCGGTCCCTCGCTCCGACTGCTGCGCCAGCACCTGCCCGAGGGCATCTTTGCTGTGGAGGACCTGGGCCGCGGGTACGCGGTCACCTCCGAGTTCCCGGTCGGTGAGCTCTCCGGTGTGGTCCGGGTGATCGACTTCGAGCAGATGTGCGCTGAGCCGGCGGTGCGGGTGACCGTGCGCGCCCCGGGCCTGGGCTCGCAGGACTTCCACGATCTGGTCGCCCGATCGGGCCTGCACGGGGTGAGCTACGCCGTCGGCTGGACCGCCTGGTTGGATATCGCCCCGGACGGGATCTCCAAGGCCAGCGGTCTGGAGCTGGTGCGCGAGCGTCTCGGCGTGCCCGCGGAGGCGACGCTGGCCGCCGGTGATGGTCAGAACGACATCGAGATGTTCGGCTGGGCGGCGGTGAGCGTGGCCATGGGTGGTGCGGACGAGGAGACCCGTGCCGCCGCACACTGGCACACCGGCCCGGTGGAGGCCGACGGTCTGGTCCCGGTCCTGGACGCGGTGCTGCGCCCGGCGGGCGAGTAGGGCGAACTGCCTGCCGTGAATGCCGCCATCGACGATGTGGCACAGGCCGCAGGGGTATCCACGGCCACCGTCTCCCGTGCACTGCGGGACCTGCCCGGGGTGAGTGAGTCGACCCGTGCCCGGGTGCTGGAGGTCGCCCGGGGGCTGGGCTACGCGCCGAGCGCCTCGGCCGCCTCGCTGGCCAGCGGCCGCACTCGCACGATCGGGGTGCTCACGCCATGGATCCGCCGCTGGTTCCACGGCAGCGTGACCGAGGGGATCGAGCGGACGCTGCGCGCCGAGGGGTTCGATGCGCTGCTGTACTCCTTCGAGCGCGCGGACGGCACTGAGCGCAACCCGCTGGACGCGTTCGTGCTGCGCCGGCGGGTGGACGCGGTGCTCGTGGTCGGGATGCCGGTGGACCCGGCCGAGGAGGCGATCCTCGATGGGTTGGGCGTCCCGGTGGTGTTCGTCAGTGCGGGGCCGCCCGGCCGGGTCACCGTGCGCATCGATGACGACGGCGCAGCCCGGGTGGCGATGGACCATCTCCTGGGTCTGGGGCATCGCAGGATCGCCCTGCTCACCGCTGCCGGGGAGGAGCAGACCCCGTGGTCACCGCCGGCACTGCGCCAGCGGGCCTACGAGGAGATGCTGCGGGCTGCGGGGGTGGCGCTCGACCCCGAGCTGGAGATTCCGGGCGACTTCGGGCAGACCGACGCGCGCGAGCGGATGGCGCAGCTGTTGCAGGCGCGGCCGGACGTGACCGCCGTGTTCGCGATCTCCGACGACATGGCCTTCGGCGTGCTGCAGGCCGCGCGGGACGTGGGCCGGTCAGTGCCTGAGGACTTGAGTGTGATCGGGATCGACGGGCACGACATGTCCGATCTGGTGAACCTCACCACCGTGCGTCAGGATGCGGCCGAGCTGGGGGCGGCGGGAGCTGCCCTGGTGCTGGAGATGCTCGCCGGGGCGACAGTGGCCGAGGAGAGGATCTTCCCGGTGGAGCTGGTGGTGCGGGACACCACCGGCCCGCCGTCACGCTGACCTCAGCCCTGCCCACCCGCAGC
>DXBY01000033.1 GCA_019116305.1 Candidatus Ruania gallistercoris
CTTGGTGAGCCGGTTCTCCTCGTCCACGGCGCCGAGCTCGGCCAGCAGCTGCACGCCGTCCTTGATCGCCCGGGAGTCCGGCGAATCGAGGAAGTCGAACGTGGCCACATCTCCCAGCCCGATCGCTGCCATCTGCAGGATCACCGAGGCCAGCGAGGTGCGCAGGATCTCCGGCTCGGTGTACTCCGGGCGGGACTCGAAGTCGGCCTTCGAGTACAGCCGGATGCAGATCCCGTCCGCCACCCGCCCACTGCGGCCGGCGCGCTGGTTGGCACTCGCCTGGCTGATCGGTTCGATCGGCAGCCGTTGCACCTTGGTGCGGGTGGAGTAGCGGGAGATGCGCGCGGTACCGGTGTCGATCACGTAGTGGATGCCCGGCACGGTCAGCGAGGTCTCGGCCACATTGGTGGCGATCACGATCCGGCGCGTGGTGTGCGGCTGGAACACCCGGTGCTGCTCGGCCGCCGAGAGCCGGGCGTACAGCGGGATCACCTCGACGGCGTTCGCAGCGTGGGCAGAGGCCCGAACCGCTCCCGGGCTCACGTACCGCTGGCCGAGGTGGCTCGCCAGAGCATCGGTGGCGTCCCGGATCTCCCGCTCCCCGGAGCAGAACACCAGGATGTCGCCGGGGCCGGCGGCCATCAGCTCATCGGCTGCCTGGCAGATGCCGGTGGGCTGGTCGGTCTCCTCCTCACCTCTCTTGCCTGCTGAACCACTCCGGGAGGCGGGCTTTCCCGAGGAGGAGGCGGCGCCGTCGTCATCCTCGGTATCGGGAACCAGGGGCCGGTACCGGATCTCGACCGGGTAGGTGCGCCCGGACACCTCGATCACCGGTGCCGGCTTCGCGGGCCTGCCGGAGGAGGCTGGGCGGCCGAAGTAGGCGGCGAACCGCTCGGAGTCGATCGTGGCGGAGGTGACGATCACCTTCAGGTCCGGGCGCTGCGGCAGCAGCTGGTGCAGGTAGCCCATCAGGAAGTCGATGTTCAGGGACCGTTCGTGCGCCTCATCCACGATGATCGTGTCGTACCGGCGCAGCAGCGGGTCCCGCTGGATCTCGGCGAGCAGGATGCCGTCGGTCATCACCTTCACCAACGTGGTGGGCGAGACGTGGTCGGTGAACCGCACCTGGTAGCCGACGGCGCCACCGAGCTCGACCTCCAGCTCCTCGCAGAGCCGTTCGGCCACCGTGCGCGCGGCGATCCGGCGCGGCTGGGTGTGCCCGATGGTGCCAGTGATCCCGCGGCCCAGCTCCAGACAGATCTTCGGGATCTGGGTGGTCTTCCCGGACCCGGTGGCCCCGGCCACGATCACCACCTGGTGCTCGGCGATGGCGGCGGCGATGTCCTCGGTGCGGGCGGAGACCGGCAGCTGGGCCGGGTAGGAGATCCGCGGGAGGGCTGCCTTGCGGCTCTCGATCTGTTCCGGTGTGAGCGGGCGGAAGGCGGGCTTCTGGTGCCGGCGAGCATGCCGACGGCGGGAGTTGCCTCGGCCTCGGCCCTTGCCCTGGCCGGGGGCGGGCTGCTCGGACGTGCTCGGGTTCCGCCGGCGCCCGCCACCTTGTTGTGGCCCCGGAGAGCGGTCGCCGGGGCGCCCGGAGGTCCGGGTCCTGCTGCGCGGGTTCTGCTCACTCACCGTGACCCATTGTCGCCGATGTCGGTGGCGGGTTGGCCAGGGGATTACCCGCCACGGCCGTCCCGGTCGGCAGGCGGTCGCCTGCGGACCGGAGTTCCGGTTTCAGCGGGTGCATCCGTGGCGACGGGTCCGCCGTGGATGTCTAGTCCAACAGCCCGTGGATGTATAGTTCAAGGGTCCGTGAATGTATAGTAAGAATGTCCGAGGCTGCCTAGTACCGCACAGACGGGATGACCATGGCCTATCGCCCGCGCGTGATCGACCAGGTACTGTCGAGACTTGTTCAGGACGTACCCGCGGTAGCCCTGGTGGGCGCCAAAGCGGTTGGCAAGACGGAGTCGGCTCGTCGACTAGCGGCGACAGAGATCGACCTAGCAGATCCGGACCGGCGCGCGGTGGTCCAGGCTGACCGAGCAGCGGCCCTCGCCGCGCCGACACCCGTGCTGATCGATGAGTGGCAATATGACCCGGATACCTGGGAGGCCATGCGGAGCGCCGTCGATCGTGATCCACGACCCGGGCGGTTCCTGCTGACGGGCAGTGTCAACCCGCGTGGTGTTCGCGTGCACTCTGGCGCCGGACGCGTGGTGCGCGTGCGGATGCGCCCGCTCAGCCTCGCCGAACGCGGTTACCCGTCGACCGTTAGTTTGGGCGAGCTCTGGCACGGACACGCTCACGTGGCCGGCGAGAGTGAGGCTGAGCTCTCGGCGTATGCGAGCGAAATCGTAGCTTCGGGCTTTCCCGCGATCCGGTTCGCCGGCGAGCGCGCACGCATCCCGCTGCTCGAGGGGTACGTGGAGAGTGCCGTCGAGCACGAGGCGCCAGAGCTGGGGTTCACGCCGCGGCGACCCGACTCACTTCTGCAGTGGCTACGTGCCTACGCTGCCGCGAGCTCGACGACAGCGGCCTATACAGCGATCGCCGACGCCATCCCCGAGGAGGCTCGCGCCAGCCGTGCCACCACGAACGCCTACCGTGACGTTCTCAGCCAGCTCTGGTTGCTCGACCCGGTGCCGGCCCTTCCTCTGGGGCGGAACCGGCTCAAAGAGCTGGGCCGTCTGCCGAAGCATCAAGTGGTGGATCCAGGGCTGGTGACAGCGCTCCTTGGTCTCGATAACGGCTCGTTGCTGGGCGGAAGGTCCGGCCGCGATGCCGGAGCGTTGCGGGACGGACCCCTGTTCGGCACCCTGATGGAGTCCCTGGCCACCCTCTGTGTGCGTGTCTATGCGTCCGCACTGGACCTCAAGGTTTCGCACATTCGCACTGCACGCGGTGATCACGAGGTGGACCTGGTGGTGCACGCAGCCGACGGTCGGCTGCTTGCCTTCGAGGTGAAGCTGGGTGCGACGCCCGATGACCGGGACGTGCGCCACCTGAACTGGCTCGCCGACCGGATGGGTGCTGATCTGGTGGATCGAGTGGTTCTCACCACGGGTAAGTCTGCCTACCGCAGAAGGGACGGCATCGCAGTCGTCCCGTTGGCGCTGCTGGGCCCGTAGGGAAAGCGTGGGTATCGGCTGCAGGGAGCGACGGGAGACGCTAGGCGCCGATCGGTGCCCGAGGCGGCGCGGGGGAAGTGGGCGCGCTGCCGATGATCTGAGGATTGCTACCGTCGACGTATGAGTGCAAGCCCCACCCCGCCGCCGATCCTGATGGGCGTCTACCGGTTCGCGAAGATCATGACGTCCAAGTCCGAGCCAGCCATCCTCGGTGTCCTCCCGGGCCGGGTCTGGCTGACCGGGGCCGACGGCGTCTTCTTCGACTCACCGGCACAGGAGATCAAGGCGAAGGCGAACGCCACGGTCGGTCACGTGACCTTAGAAGTACAGGGGAGCAAGCACATCGTGGCCGGCGTCGGCAGTGCGAAGGGGGCACCGTTCAGCCCGCAGCAGCTCCAGGAACTGCAGGCATCGCGGCCGGCGATCGCGGCCGACCCAGGATCCCAGTCGCTGCTGGCCGGTCGCGCGCTCTTCGTCGCCACGGTGGGGAGCACCGACGGGTCCTATCAGGGTGGACTGGAGTCGTTCGCCCGCAACGAGCTCGGCCAGCAGCGGGACTTCGGTGCCGCGATGCGGGAACTGCTCGCCGCCGTGGGCGTCGCACTCTGACCCCGCGGTGTCCACTCGATCGCGAGTGCGAGGGCCCGGGCTCAGACGAACCGGATCCCCCGCTGTAGCGCCGTGCGCGCCGCGAACAGGTCCTCTGCGGCCAGGAACGGCACCTCCGGCAGGCCGTGGGCGAGCCGCTCGGTGAGCAGGCTGCGGCGCACCACGAACCGGCCGATCGACCGCTTCGCGCCGAGGGAGGCCAGGTCCACACTGAGCGCATCGTCGTCCAGCACGATCACCAGCGCGGAGGGCCGCACCCCCCAGCGGCGGGCCACCCGGGCCCGTTCGGCCAGCTCCTTCATCGGCCGGGTGCCCTTCGCGAGCCCACTGCTGAGCAGTTTCCGCCCGCGCACTGTCACCGGTGCACCCCAGTCCTCGGACTGCACCACGAACAGCCCCGTCGGCCCGAGCACCACGTGGTCGATCTTCGCCGGGTTCGTCGGGCCGGCAGAGGCATCCCGTGCCCAGGTAGTGTTCCCGCGGCCGGTGGCCACATCGTGCCAGACGGTGAACGCCGACCCGAGCTCGCCGAGCAGCCGGGCGGTGGCCTCCTCCGCCTGCGCATCGGCGAGCGCGTGCCGGATCTCCGGCGGCGCACTGGTGACCAGCCGATCCTCGTACGGGTCCTCGATCGTCACCCCGCGGCCCACCCACTCCCGCAGCAGGGTCAGGTACCGCTCCCGGGACCACCCCCCGGGGTGACCGTAGGACCGGGCACGCCGCGGCGCCCGGGTGCCACCCGCCGTCGACCCGGACGTCCACACCCGCCCGGGGGAGGAGTCGAATCCCCGGCCACGGCCGGCCCCCGAAGTACCGGAGGTGGACCTGCCCGGCCGCGCGCCGCCGTCGTAGGCAGCACGTTCTCCCGCGTGTGCGGCATCGTAGGCACGCCGCGCAGCCGGAGTGCCGATCAGCTGCCACGCTTCCTGCACGACGAGAAAGGCCTCCGCATCCCCACCGGTGTCCGGGTGGCTGCGCCGCAGCGCGCGCCGGTAGGCACGCCGCAGCGCGTCGGGGCTCACATCGGGCGTGACCCCGAGCACCTGGTAGGGCGAGGTGCCGGACATTTGGTCGGTCACAGATCGGCTTTCGGGCGGGGCAGGTGAACGGCTGGGTTCACGGTACCCCGCCCGACTGGACGTGCGGGCAGTGCCGGGCCCGACGATCCGCGCCCCGGTCGAGGTCAGGCGTCCTGGCCGATGCGCCCGCCCCGCTCCTTCCACACCACCGCCACCGACGGGCGCGGGATCTGGCCGTCGGCGTCGGGCCAGGTGGAGGACGGGTTCGCGAAGGTCGACCCGTTGGTCTCGCCGGGGTGCTGGACATTGACGAACACCCGGAGGTCGTCCACCACCGGTCCGCAGGTCTCAGCGCCGAACGGCACGGTGAGGAACTGCTTCACCTGACCGCGGTACGGCCCCTCCACCGCGACCCCGAACAGCCCGTCGTTACTGCCGAGCGCGTTGCCGTCGGTGCTGATCCACAGGTTCCCGAACGAGTCGAAGGCGAGGTTGTCCGGGCAGGAGATCGGTGAGACCTGGTCCGGGTCGAAACCGGCGAAGTAGGTGCCCGCATCCTGCGGGTCGCCACAGACCAGGAACAACGACCACGCGAACGTCTCGGCGCCCGCGTCGTTGCCCGACTCCACCAGCTCCAGCACCTGGCCGTGCTTGTTGCCCACCCGCGGGTTGGCCTCGTCCACCCCGGGGTCCGATCCGGTGCCCCGGCGGCTGTTGTTGGTCAGTGCCACGTACACGTGACCGGAGGTGGGGCTCGGCTCCACGTCCTCCGGACGGTCCATGGCGGTTGCGCCGACGGCATCACCCGCCTGGCGGGTGAACAGCAGGACCTCCTCGGCACTCATCCCCGGGACGAACGACTCGGTGCCCGAAACCAGCGGGATCCACTCGCCAGTGCCGTCGAAGGCGCCGTCCTCGGGCAGCTCACCAGTGCCGGTGATCTCCTCGGCCGGGGAGTTCCCGGTGAAACGTGCGACGTACAGGGTGCCCTCGTCCAGCAGGGTGGCGTTGTGCGCCTTCGCGGCTGCCGAGCTGCCGGGCCGGTACGCGGCGGAGGAGACGAACTTGTAGAAGTAGTCGAACCGCTCGTCGTCGCCCATGTACACGGCAACGCGACCATCGTCGGTGAGCCGCGGCTGGGCCGCCTCGTGCTTGAACCGGCCGAGCGCCGTCCGCTTCTTCGGTGTGGAGGAGGCATCGTAGGGGTCGATCTCGACCACCCAGCCGAACCGGTTGGCTTCGTTCGGCTCCTGGGTCAGGTCGAACCGCGGGTCGAACCGCTCCCACTTGCGCTCGGTCGCCCCGCCGGTCATGCCGTACCGGGCCAGGCGTGCGGAGACCACCGGGTCGCTGACCTGGTCGGCGCCGGCGAAGTACTGGTTGAAGTTCTCCTCCGCGGTCAGCCAGGTGCCCCAGGGGGTGAGGCCGCCGGCGCAGTTGTTCAGCGTGCCCAGGACGGTCCGCCCTTCCGGGTCGGCGCTGGTGCGCACCAGCTCCGATCCCGCGACCGGTCCGGTGAGCTCGAACGGGCTGCCGTTGTGGAAGCGCCGGTTCAGCGCATGGCCCACCACCGGTTCCAGTCCTGCCGGGCGGCCACTGGTCGGTTCAACCACGAGCACGGTCAGCCCGTGCGCGGCCCACGCCACGCGGACCTGCTCCTCGGTCGGGTCGGCCGAGTCGTAGTCGTCGAACATGAGATGTTCGTCGGTGTACTCGTGGTTGGCGACCAGCAGCTGCTGGCGGCCGCGCAGTGGCAGGAACCCGAGAAAGTCGCAGTTGTAGCCGAACTGGCGCGCCTGCTTCTCCGGGGTCAGGTCGAAGGGGTCGAACTCGTCGTCGCGGTCGAAGATCGGGTCGCCCCAACGGATCACCACGTCCCAGGTGTACCCCTCGGGCACGGTGAGAGCATCCGCGGTGTTCGGCTGCACCGGGGTGAAGCGCAGACCCCGTGCGGCTCCGGAGGCAGCGTTGCCGTTGCCCGGCGCCGCAGCAGCCGGGGCCGCCACGGTCAGTGCTCCGACCGCACCGGTCCCGGCGAGCACCATGCCGGCGCGCAGCACCGAGCGGCGAGAGACGGCGGACGCGACGATGTCACCGAAGTACGGATTCGCCGACGTGTTCGGCGCCTCGTGGAAGCACGCGTCACCGCACTTCATCCGGCAGGTGAGGGCGGACCGGCCGCCGGGGTGAGAGATCAGGGGAAGAGATCGGCGCACGATTGCTGTGCTCCTTCGCATCGGATCAGTGGGACGGACCCGACGCTAGGGACGCTGGTGGGACGATTCCGCTACGCAGTCATGAACAGAGAGTGAAAGTTACTTGACGAATGAGGTCATCCCCATGAACGAACGCTATGAATATGTTATTGCAAGCCAATTCGAGCGTAAAGAATGATCAGGTGGCGCGGTCCGGCAGGGAGAGTCGGTCGGTGGGCCCGGACCGGCACGATGAACCGCAACGCCGCGGAGCCGATCACCGCTGTATCGGCTCCACCAGCGTGCCCACCGGGCGGCGCACCCACCACACCTTCTCGGTGCGCAGCTCCCGCCACGTGCTGTACCGATAGTCGAAGATGCGGGCGCGCACCCAGGCCGGCCGATCGCCGTCGAACGGATCATGGGCGAGCAGCCGCACTGTGGCCCGGTCCGCGTCCAGCAGGCGGTACAGGAACGGTTCGAACCAAGCCAGCTGCGCCCGCGAGCCCAGCGCCAGGAACCACATCCCCCAGTCCAGCCGCAGGTGGTAGGGCGCCCACTGCCGGGGCCACCGCTGCACGTCGCCCGGCTTGCCGGCGAAGCCGTACTCCTGCCAGTGCGCGGCCGCGCGGTCGGTGTCGCGGGTGCCTTCCACCACGATCTCCTGCCGCCGCCGGGTGATCGACCCGAAGGCTCCGTAGGTGCCCACCAGGTGCCAGCCGTTGTACGAGGCATTCATCAGCTGACGCCTGCTCACCAGGTTCAGCACCGGCCGCCGGCTGCACCAGAGCACCAGCAGGCCCATCGCGCACACGGCCGCCACCAGTCCCACCGGGCCGGCCGAGCTCGCTGCCGGTTCGCCGGTGAGCACACCGTCGCTGACCGCGGCGAACGCCAGCAGCATGGTGAGCCAGTTCAGCCAGGCGAAGTTTCCCGAGGCCACCAGCCACAGCTGGGTGATGATCACCGCCGCGGCGGCCCAGGTGGCGACCGGCTGCGGGAAGAACAGCAGCCAGGGCACGCCCAGCTGCACCACGTGGTTGGCCGCAACCTCCACCTTGTGCAACGGAGCGGGCAGATGGTGGAAGAACCAGCTCAGCGGCCCGGGCATCGGCTGGGTCTCGTGGTGGTAGTACAGCGCGGTCAGGTCCCGCCACACCGCATCACCGCGGATCTTGATCATCCCGGCGCCGAACTCCACCCGGAACACCAACCAGGTGAGCGCCAGCAGTGTCACCACCGGGGTGCCGGTCTGCTCCGAGCCGAGGAAGGCGGCCAGGAACCCTGCCTCCAGCAGCAGCGACTCCCAGCCGAAGCCGTAGAAGATACCGCCGATGTTCACGATGGACAGGTAGAGCAGGTACATCGCGCCGAACACCAGCAGGGGCGCCCACCATGGCCCCCGCTGCGGGAGCCCGGCCACCACGGTGGCGGCCAGGACCATCCCGGTCCCGGCCACCATCCGCAGCGCCCGGTCGGAATACCGGCTGTGGAACAGGGTCGGAAGCGCGCGCAGCGGCACCCGCCCCGCGTGCGGGCGCACCGGGATCAGCCCGTGCTCCCCGCGCAGGACGGGGAACTGCCGCAGCGCACTGAGGAAGGCGATCAGGTATATCAGGGCGATGCCGCGCTGGAGCACGAACCGTGCCACGTCACGGTCCTCGGCGACGAACCAGCCGATCCAGTCCACTGCTCCCGCAGCTACTCCCAGGCGTCCATGTGCCGGTGGTGCGGGCCGGCCGGTGGGACGTACTCCACGTGGTGCTCGGGGTCCAGGTAGGTCCGCGCGAAGGTGAGCGATGCGGCCAGGTCCGCCACGCGTTCGGCCGCCGAGTACGCCCGCCGGGTGCTGATCTCCACCACCACGTCGCCGCGGAACTGGCGCCGGCTGAGCGCGGTGAGCACCTCGGCGCACGGTTGGCTGCCGCGGCCCGGGACCAGGTGCTCGTCCATCATCGACGGCGTCCCGTCCGCGAGGTGCACATGCGCGAGCCGCTCGCCGAAGGTCTCCAGCAGCTCCAGGCTGTTCTGCCGCGCGACGGCGGCGTGGGAGAGGTCGAGGGTCACCTTGTCGTAGTCGTGCTCAGTGGGGTCCCAGCCGGGCAGGTAGGCCTGCATCTCCCGTTTTCGCCCCCGCCACGGGTACATGTTCTCGACGGCGATCGTCACCGAGCTGCGCCCGTTCAGCTCGCGTACGTGCTCGGCGAAGCCCCGGGCGTAGCGGTACTGCCAGCGGAACGGCGGGTGCACCACCACTGTGGGCGCGCCGAGGTCCTCGGCGAGGGCCACTGTCTGGTCCAGCTTCCCACCCGGGGAGGAGCCCAGCACTTTCCGGGAGAGCAGCAGCGTCGGTGCGTGGATGCTGCGGATCGGCATACCGTGGCGCGCACTGAGCTTGGCCAGGGTCCTGCGGTCCTGGCTGGTCGGGTCCGCCAGAACCATCACCTCGATGCCGTCGTAGCCCAGCTCCGCGGCGATCTCGAACGCGAACGGGGCCTTCCGCGGGTACACGCTGACCGTGGAGAGGGTCACAGCGATCGAGCGCGGCTCCGGGTGCGGTTCCAGGGACTCGTCGGCGGTCTCGACCATTCCGTCAGGGTAGCCCGGGGTTCATGGTGCTGCGTCTTGGGTGCACAGTGGCTGCCGTGTGTTCGAGCACAGGTGCCTCAGCCCTCGAGCACGCTCGCCGGCAGCTGGCCGTCGAACCCGTCGATCGAGCGGGCGTTCTTCTCCCGTTGGTAGCGCACCAGACCCTCCGGGCCGCGCCGGTCCGCCCAGGAGTGCATCAGGTCGCGTTGCCCGACGAAGTCATACAGCGGCACCCCGAACCCGCAGGAGGTCTGACACTCCGCCACCGTGACGTCGAACACCTGCCGGGCGCCGAGCAGCGGCGGGAACAGCCCGGAGAGCTCCATCCAGTCCGGATCTCCCGGTTGCACGATCCGCGCCTGCCCGTACAGCCGCAGGATCCACGGCTTGCCCTCGAACGCGCAGAACATCACGGTGATCCGGGGGTGCTGGGCGATGTGGGCCGCTGTCTCGTTCCCGGACCCGGTGCCGTTCAGCCAGGCCACCCGGCTGGGGCCGAGCACCCGGAAGGTGTCCAGGCCTTTCGGGGAGACGTTCACCCGCCCGTCCGCGGCCGCGGATGCGACGAAGAACATCTGCTGCCGCTCGATGAACTGCACGAGTCGTGGCTCGATCGTGTCGTAGAAGGTCGCCATCTGCTCATTGTCGCGCGGTCAGGTGAACAGCGCCTCGACCCGCTCCGGTGGCACCTGAGCCACTGAGTCGTACTGCCACTGCGGGGCGTTGTCCTTGTCCACCAGCAGCGCCCGCACCCCTTCGACGAAGTCCGATCCGGGCAGGAACGTCATACCCAGCCGCAGGTCCTGCTCGAGCACCTCGGCGACCGAGTCCATCGACTCCGCTCGGCGCAGTGCCGCCAGTGCCACCGCCACCGAGAGCGGCGAACGGGAGCGCAACGTCTCAGCAGCAGAGCGCGGCTCGGCGGCCGGGTACGCGCAGAGCGCCGCCTCGATCTCTGCCGGGTCCTCTCCCCGGTAGCACGGGTCGATCCAGTGCCGCTGGCCGAGCAGGCCACTGGTCGGCGCCCGCTCGCCGACAGCGGCATCCACCTCCTCTCCGGCGGCCAGCCGGGCGCAGAGCTGTGGCCACTGCTCCGCGGGGATGAGGCTGTCGGCCAGGCCCGCAGCGATCGCATCCGCACCGGTCATACTTGTGCCGGTCAGCGCCAGGTGGGTGCCTACCTGGCCAGGACTGCGGGAGAGGAAGTACAGCGCGCCGACATCAGGGAAGAAGCCGATCCCGGTCTCCGGCATCGCCGCCCTGGTCCGTTCGGTGACCAGGCGCAGTGAGCCGTGCGCGGACAACCCGATACCGCCGCCCATCACGATCCCGTCCATGAACGCCACGTACGGCTTCGGGTAGTCGGCGATCATCGCGTTCAGCGCGTACTCCGCCCGCCAGAACCGCACCGGGTCGCCGGAGCCGTGGACCATCCACTCCCGGATCTCGCGCACGTCCGCACCGGAGCACAGACCGCGCTCGCCGGCACCATCGAGAGCCACCGCGGTGATCGACTCGTCCTCGGCGAACTCGCGCAGCTGGTGGGTGATGGCCTCGATCATCGCCAGGGTGAGGGCGTTGATCGGCCCGGGCCGGTTCAACCGGAGGCGGCCCAGCCCACCTTGCCGGGCCACCAGCAGCTCCTCGATCGGTGCCGTCCAGTCCGGCTCACCGGCGGGCATCGGGACTCCTCGGGTCGGGGCACACGTGCAGTCTCAGTATGCCCACGCGGGTGCGCCGTCGCTGCGCGAGCGGGGCGAGGAGCGCGTGGACAGAGCCGGGCCCTGGTGGCACGGCCACCGCTGTGTGAGCGGGCCAGGAGCCGTACCGGGACGCTAGGCGCTGCGCCGCTGCTCGTACAGCTGCGCGTCCAACGCGTCCAGCTCCTCCAGCAGTGCCATCTCCGCTGCATCCAGACCTTCACCGGCGGCCCGCATCCGTAGTGCGTCCTCACCGTCGGCGACCGCGGCGAGGACTGCGTCTCGCTCCATCCGCGCGCGGCGCACCTCCGCCCCGGTGGGCTCCACAGGGTGCTGAGGTGGTCGGTGCTGCTGCGCTCGGTGCTGCTGTGCTCGGACCATGGTGTGCTCCCTTCTTCCCGTTCTGCCCCGAGTGTGCACCCCGGGTGTGACAAACTCCGGTGACGGCACACGTGCAGGGAGCGATCGCCGTCCCAAATCCCAGGATGCGAGACGCCTTCTCCCGACCCCATCGGGCAGGTAGTATCGAGAGCACACCATCCAGAGCGGCTGAGAGTCCTGGCTCGACGACGCCGCAGCAACCCCTCAACGGAAGCCTCCCGCGGGGAAGGGTGCTACAGCCAGGTTCGATGGAGCCGAATCATGCAGGCATGCTGTTTTCCGCGGAGGGGCCGATGAGCACCGCTCCGCAGTTGTCCGTCCCCGGACGAGGCCCGAGCGTCTCGTTCGAGCTCTACCCGCCACGAACACCACGCGGTGAGGAGACCGTGCGCCGCACTGTGGCCGCACTGGCCGAGGTCGAACCAGACTTCTTCTCGGTCACCTATGGCGCCTCGGGCTCGACCCGGAGCACCTCGCGCGAGCTGATCGACCTCATCCTCGCCACCACCGACGTCACGCCGCTGGCGCACCTGACCTGCGTCGGCGCCAGCGCCGAGGACCTCGGCGAGTACGTCTCCTCGCTGCTGGACCGGGGTGTGCGGGACTTCCTCGCGCTGCGCGGCGACCCACCAGCCGGGGCGCAGGACTGGCACCCACACCCGGAGGGGCTGACCCGCGCCGCCGAGCTGGTGCGACTGCTGCGCCGACTGGCCGCCGAGCAGCATCCCGACCAGCAGGTGAGCGTGTCGGTCGCCACCTATCCCGGTGGGGCCTATGACGAGACCGGTGTGCCGGTGGTGCTCGCCGACGACGTGGCCGCGCTGGTGGAGAAGCAGGCCGCCGGGGCGGACTTCGCGATCACCCAGCTGTTCTATGACGCACGCCACTACGTCGAACTCGTGCGTGCCGCCCGCGCGGCCGGGGTGCACATCCCGATCGTGCCCGGGATCATCCCGCTCACCGACCCGAACCGGCTGCGGCGCATGGTCCAGCTCACCGGCGTGCCGGTTCCGGAGAACCTGCTGCGGCTGCTCGACGACGCACCAGATGCCGAGGATGCCTACCGCCGCGGCCTGCGTGCCAGCGTGGACCTGGTGCACGCCATCCTCGACGCCGGGGCCCCCGGCGTGCACCTGTACACCTTCAACTCCGCCCGCGCGGTACTCGACCTGCTGCATCGTGCGGAACTGCGGCGAATGCCGGTCGCTCCCCGCTGAGCACGCCCACCCGGCGCCGCTTTCACCTGTCCCACACCCGTGCGCTGCCCGCACGGCCCCGTTTGGAGACCCCGATGAGTCACCCCCTGCCCACCGCCACCATCCTCGGCTACCCCCGGATCGGCCCGAACCGCGAGCTCAAGCGCGCCCTGGAGGCCTACTGGGCCGGCCGCACCAACGCCGCTGACTTCCGCCAGGTGACTTCCGCCGTCCGCCGCGGTACCCGCACCCGGCTGACCGAGCTCGGCCTGGACCCCACCATTGCCGCGATCCCGTCCGACTTCGCCCACTACGACCAGGTCCTGGCCACCGCGATCCAGGTGGGAGCCGTTCCCGGACGGTTCGGCATCGAGCCCACCGGCTCCCCACTCGGTCTTGACGAGGAGTTCCGCCTCGCTCGCGGCGATGCCGAGACCCCACCGCTGGAGCTGACCAAGTGGTTCGACTCCAACTACCACTACCTGGTGCCGGAGATCTCCCCGGCCACCCCGTTGCGGCACATTCCCGGCGGCCAGGCGGTCGCCGAGTTCGCCGAGGCACTGGCCGACGGCGTACTCACCCGCCCGGTGCTGGTCGGACCGGTCACCCTCCTGCTGCTGGCCAAGCCGGAGAACGCCGGCGATCCGGCGCCGCTGGAGCGGCTGGAGGATCTGCTCGCCGTCTACACCGACTGGCTCGCCGAGCTGGCCGGCGCCGGTGCCACCTGGGTGCAGCTGGACGAACCCGCCCTGGTGGCCGATACCTGGGACGTGCCGGCGGAGCAGGTCACCGCTGCGGCCGAGCGGGCCTACCGGGTGCTGGCCGGGGTGAGCAGGCGGCCCTCGTTGCTGGTCGCGGCACCGTACGGATCGCTGCGGGAACGGTTCGGCGTGCTGGCTGGGACCGGGGTGGAGGCCATTGGCATCGACCTGGTCCGCGGCAGCACTCCGGACGGCCTGGAGGTCGCCGCCGAGAACGGCGTCGGAGTGCTCGCCGGGGTAGTGGACGGCCACAACGTGTGGCGCACCGACCTCGATCGCGCGGCCGCAACGGTGACGGCCATCGCCGAGCGGGTCGGGACCGTGAGTGTCGCGACCTCCACCTCGCTGCTGCACGTGCCGCACACCACCGCCGTGGAGAGCGGGCTCAGCGAGCAGCTCCGGAGCTGGTTGGCGTTTGCGGACGAGAAGGTCACCGAGGTACTCACCCTCGCCCGCGCGCACGCCGGACAGGACGTCACCGGAGAGCTGGCGGCCGCACGTTCCGCTCTGGCGGACCGGGCCGAGGCCGACGGCGTTCGCCGCGCCCCGGTGCGGGACCGGGTCGCGGCAGTGACCGCCGCCGACATCCACCGCGCTGACTACGCTGACCGGGTGGAGGCCCAGCGTGGGCTCGGTCTGCCGGAGCTGCCGACCACCACGATCGGCAGCTTCCCGCAGACCACCCAGCTGCGCCAGGCCCGTGCCCAGCTGCGCACCGGCGAGCTCGACGCCGTCGGTTACGAGCAGGTGATCCGCGACGAGATTGCCGCGGTGATCGCCCTGCAGGAGGATCTCGGCCTGGACGTGCTGGTGCACGGTGAAGCCGAACGCAACGACATGGTGCAGTACTTCGCCGAGCACCTGGACGGCTTCGACGTCACCCAGCACGGCTGGGTGCAGTCCTACGGGTCGCGGTGCACCCGGCCCTCGCTGCTCTGGGGGGACGTGAGCCGTCCGGCGCCGATCACCCCGACCTGGTCCGGCTACGCGGCATCCCTGACGGACAAGCCGGTCAAGGGCATGCTCACCGGGCCGGTGACGATCCTCGCCTGGTCGTTCGTGCGCGACGACCTACCGCTGGCAGAGGTGGCCAACCAGGTGGCGCTGGCGCTGCGGGACGAGGTCGCGGACCTGGAGGCCGCCGGTATCCGGATCGTGCAGGTGGACGAGCCGGCGCTGCGGGAGCTGCTGCCGCTGCGCCGGGAGGACCAGCGCGCCTACGTGGACTGGTCGGTGGCCGCGTTCCGGCTCGCCACCGGTGGCGCCGCCCCCGGTACCCAGGTGCACACCCACCTGTGCTACTCCGAGTTCGGCGAAGTGATCGACGCCATCGACAGCCTGGACGCGGACGTGACCTCGATCGAGGCCGCCCGATCGGCGATGGAGGTGGTGCCGGAGCTCACCGCCGCGCAGTTCGCCCGCGGACTGGGCCCGGGGGTGTGGGACATCCACTCCCCGCGGGTGCCGTCCGTGGAGGAGATCACCGGCCAGCTGCGGTTGGCCGACGGCGGGCTCACCCGGGGCCAGCTATGGGTGAACCCGGACTGCGGGTTGAAGACCCGAGGGTACGCGGAGACGACGGCGGCGCTGACGAACCTGGTGACCGCCGCCCAGGAGGTGCGCGCGGAGCGTTGAGGTAGCAGGGCCGCGTGCTGAGGCCGCGTGGTGAGGCCGACACGGCGCGAGGTGGTGGCGTCGTGACCTCCCGCGGCGGAGGTGGACCTGCCGTGCCCGCGGCGGAGGTGGGTTCGTGCGGTCGCGCGGTGCCTCGTGCTCGCGGGTGCCGACTCAGCGCACGAAGTAACGAGTGAATCGATTCATCGGGCTGGGGAGAGAGTGGCAGGGGGAGGGGGCTGAGGGCCAGGCGGTCAGTGGTGGCGGGCGCGGCGGGGTTGCCCGC
This sequence comes from Candidatus Ruania gallistercoris, assembly GCA_019116305.1. Taxonomy (GTDB): domain Bacteria; phylum Actinomycetota; class Actinomycetes; order Actinomycetales; family Beutenbergiaceae; genus Ruania; species Ruania gallistercoris. The sequence continues at coordinate 15,482 of DXBY01000033.1, forward strand.
GGCGGCAGAGCTCGATGAAGGCGCCGAGCTCGCGCAGCTCCCCGGACTCTCCGGGCAGGTACCGGGTGAGCGCGCGCGAGCGCACCAGTATCGCGGCCCACTGCCCGCGGGAGATGGCGACGTTCAGCCGGTTCGGGGAGAGCAGGAACTCCAGCCCGCGCGGGGTGGACTCGGCCGAGGAGGTGGCCAGGGAGAGGAGCACCACCGCCGCCTGCTGGCCCTGGAACTTGTCCACAGTGCCCACCCGCATCTGCGGGAAGCCGGCCGCGGCCAGATCGCGGGTCAGCCGTTGCACCTGCGCGTTGTAGGCGGCCACCACCAGCACGTCCGCCGGGGTGAGCGGCCGGGTCTCGCCGTCCGTCCACGGGCGATCGAGCAGCGACTCCAGCTGCGCGACCACCTCGGCGGACTCCTCCGGGGAGTCCACGGTGCGGTGCGAATGGTCCAGGGTGACCACGTGCAGCCCGGGATCCAGGCCGTCCAGGTGCCGCGCGGTGGCGACCGGGTGGCTGTGCAGGTGGGCGTCGTAATACAGCTCGGAGACCGGGGTGCACAGTGCCGGGTGCAACCGGCGGGTCTGCTCGAGCAGGTAGCCGTGGCTGGTCGGGAGGGTGGCGTGCCCGTCGGCGAGGCGGCCCAGCGCCGAGCCGTCGACCGGGGCGGCGTGGCTGCCCTGGCTGACTTGGGGGAGCTGTTGCGGGTCACCGAGCAGGAGCAGCCGGCGGGCGGCGGTGGTCACCGCGAACGTGTTCGCCAGGGCGAACTGGCCGGCTTCGTCGATCACCAGCAGGTCCAGCTCGCCGGCCTCGAACCGGCGCCGGTTCGCGAAATCCCAGGCCGTACCGCCCACCACCGCCCCGTGATCGGCGTGCCGGGTGAGGAACCCGCGATGGCCGTAGGTCTCCAGGGTGACCCACGGGCTCTCCTCGGCCTCGGCGACGCCGAGCGCGGCGAGGTCCTCGCTGCGGGGTACGCGCGCACGTTTGCCGATCTGCTCGGCCGGCACCCCGGAGTCGACCAGTCCGTGCAGCATGTGCTCGACCACCGCGTGCGACTGTGCCACCACGCCGATGTGCCAGCCCTGTTCCTGCACCAGGCGAGCGATCACCTGCACCCCCAGGTAGGTCTTCCCGGTACCTGGCGGTCCCTGCACCGCCAGGTAGGAGTCGTCGGTCCCGGTCAGCGCGCTGAGGACGGCTCCGGCGGTGCCGTCGGCATCGGTGCCTGCACGTGGTGGCAACGAGTGTCCACCACGCAGCCGAGGCGGGCCTCCGGCGGCGATGTCCAGCGCTGCCGCGCCGATCCGTACCCCGGCGCTCGCCCGGTCCGGACCCTCGGAAGCAGCCGGCTCGTCGAGCACGCCACGGGCCACCAGCTCGATCGCCTGCACCAGCACCTTGGCCGGAGGGGGCGCGCCGGGGGTGACCAGCACCGGGTCCACAGCCAGCTCCCCAGCCTCGGCGGGCACCGACTCGGCCACGGTGAGGCGGTCCAACCCGGCCGGGGTGACGTCCCGGGAGACGACCTTGGCGCGGATCGCTGCCCGGTC
>DXBY01000034.1 GCA_019116305.1 Candidatus Ruania gallistercoris
GGCCGGAGACGATGCGGCGCTGGAAGATGAGGACGACGATCACGATCGGCACCGTCACCACGATCGCGGCGGCAGAGATCGCTCCGGTCGGTTCCTCGAACTGGGAGGCGCCGGTGAAGAACGACAGAGCGGCCGGTACCGGCCGGGCGGCCTCGGTGGAGGTGAGGGAGATGCCGTACACGAAGTCGTTCCACGCGATGAAGAAGGCGATGATCGCCGTCGTGAACACCCCCGGTGCGGCCAGGGGCACCACTGCCTTGCGGAAGGCCTGGAACGGGGTGGCGCCGTCCACCTGGGCCGCCTGCTCCAGCTCCCAGGGGATCTGCCGGAAGAACGCGGTCATCGTCCAGATGGAGATCGGCAAGGTGAGGGAGAGGTAGGGGACGATCAGGCCGATCCAGGTGTCGTACAGACCGATCGAGCGCCACAGGTTGAACAGCGGCGTGACGATCGAGACCACCGGGAACACCGAGACTGCCAGAGCGGTGGTGAGGATCAGCTTCTTGCCGCGAAAGTTCAGCCGCGCGATCGCGTAGGCGCAGAACATGGCGAGCACCACGGCGATGAACGTGGAGATCAGCGAGATCCCGATCGAGTTGCGCAGCGCCGGCAGGAACAGATCCTGCGCGCTGCCGCCCGGGGCGAGGATGGTCGCATAGTTCTCCAGCGTCCACTCCGGCGGCAGGAAGCGGCCGGAGAACAGCCCGGCCTGAGTCTTGAACGAGGTCATCAGGATCGAGGCGACCGGGAACAGCGACCAGAGCAGCACCACCACCGTGATCGCCAACCAGCCGATCTTCTGCTTCGTCGACATGGCGCCCATCAGCGCTCACCCCTCGTCCCGGCCAGATCCACTTTGAAGCCCTTGATCGCGATGAACGCGATGATCAGCACACACAGGAACAGCAGCACCGAGATCGCCGAGCCGAGCCCGATCTCCAGCCGACCGATCGAGGTGTTGTAGGCGAGCAGCGAGAGCACCTCGGTGTTGTTCGCGCCGTTGGTCATGATGTAGACGTTGTCGAAGATCCGGAAAGCCTCCAGTGCCCGGAACAGCACCGCCACCATGATCGCGGCCTTCATGTTCGGCAGGATCACCCGGCGCAGCACCTGGCCGCCGGTGGCGCCGTCCACCCGTGCGGCCTCCTCGAGCTCACCGGGCACCTGCGCCAGTCCGGAGAGCAGCAGCAGCGAGATGAACGGCGTCGTCTTCCAGATCTCCGAGGCGATGATCACGAACAGGGAGGTGCCCTGCCCGGCGAACCAGTTGAGGTCCTCGGTGATCCCGGGCACCCAGTCGAACCAGTTGTTCACGAAGCCGCCGGAGTTGATGTCGAAGGCGTAGAACCAGGCGAACGCCGAGACCACGGTGACGATCCCGTACGGCACGAGGATCGCCGTCCGGACGATGCCCCGCAGCCGGGTGATCGCCCGGTGCATCACCATGGCCAGGATGAACCCCAGCACCAGCTCCACGGCCACAGTGATCGCGGTGATCAGCACGGTGACCCACAGCGACTGCCAGAAGGCTGGGTCGCCGAGCACCACCTGGTAGTTGCGGAACCAGATCAGCTCGGTCTCGTCCGGCGCCGTGAGCCGAAGGCTGAACAGCGAGTCGTACAGGGCCTGCAGGATCGGGTAGAGCGTGACCAGCAGCATGATCACGAACGCCGGTCCGGCGAGGTACCAGCCCAGGCGCCCCTCGGACCTGGACCGGTCCGAGCCCCTCTTGCGCTTTCTCGCGGTCTTCTCGGCCGCCGATGCCGACGTGGTCATAGCAGCCTCTCGTCTCGCAGCACAGCGGTGATGAACTCGGCCGACGAGGCCGGCGTGGTCTCCGGGTCGATCGCGCCCGGTGGGTGCCAGGTCTCCTGCAACCCGATGGAGACCTCGTTGTAGTACGGGGTCTGGGGCCGCGGCGCGCCTTGGTCGAGCGATTCCCGGATGGTCGCGGCCATCGGGAACTCGTCCACCACGGCCTGGTCGTCATAGGCGCTGATCGACGACGGCGGGTTGCCGTTGGTGACGAAGTACTCGGACTGGTTGTCCGGCTGGACGATGCACTCGACCGCCTCGTAGGCCAGGTCCTCGTGTTCGGAGAACGCACTCACGCCGAGGTTGATGCCGCCTACCGGCGGGGCAGCGGCGGTGCCTTCGTCGACAGTGGGGTACACGGTCCAGCCGATGTCCTCGATCAGATCCGGGTCGGAGCCGGAGATCGCCGGGTACACGAACGGCCAGTTGACCATGAACGAGCCGCTGTCCCCGGCGAACAGGTTCATCGAGGCGTTCTCGTCGGCAGTGGGAAAGCCGGGACCGGCCAGCCCCTCCTGCCCGATCCGGGACATGATCTCGGCCGCGGCCCGGCCGGCGTCGGAGTCCAGGTCGAGCTGGACCTCGTCCGCCGGTGCCTCGGGATTGGCGATGATCTCCCCACCGGCAGAGGCAACCAGCGCATTGATCCATACGGTGAGCGACTCGGCCTTGGCACCCTGCACACCGAGCAGCGTGTCGGTCTCAGCAGCGGCGTCCATGATCTCCTGCCAGGTGACCGGCTGGTCCATGTCCAGCCCTGCCTCCTCGGCCACCGACTCGCGATACCAGAGCAGCTGAGTATTCGCCCAGAACGGGACCGTGACCAGCTCGTCGTCCCAGGTGGCCGAGTCCACGGCACCCTGGACGACGTCGTCGGTCTCCTGCAGGTTGTCCGGTACCGGGGCGAGGAAGTTGGCCGCCGCCATCTCCGGGATGAACGGCGGGTCCAGGCTCATGATGTCGATCGAGGTGTCACCGGCGGCCAGCCGCCGGGCGAGCTGCTCCCGCTGGGAGGAAGCGTCCCGGGGAAGCAGGGAGGTCTCGATCCGGTAGGCGCCGTCGGCTTCTTCGGTGCAACTCGCGGCGATCTCTTCCTGGCCGCCGTCATCGGGGTTGATGTACCAGGTGAGCACCGGAGGACCAGAG
>DXBY01000234.1 GCA_019116305.1 Candidatus Ruania gallistercoris
CCGCCGCACCCGCACCGGGGCGGCTCCGGCTGCTGCTCGCGGCGGAGTCGGCCGGCGGGCTGATCGCGGCCGAGATCTACCACGACGGGCTGCCCTGGGATCGGCAGGTCCACGACCAGATCCTCACCGCCGAGCTCGGGGCGCGGCCGGCGCCGGGTGCACGGCCGGAACGTCTGGCCACCTTGGCCCAGACCATCCGGGACCGCCTGTCGGCTCCGGCGCTGAACCCGGACTCGCCGGTGGAGCTGCTGCGGGCACTGCGCCGGGCCGGGCTGGACGTGAGTACCACCTCCAAGTGGGCCCTTCGCGAACTGAACCACCCAGTGGTGGAACCGCTGCTGGAGTACAAGCGGATGGCGCGGCTGCTGTCGGCGAACGGCTGGGCCTGGATGGATGCCTGGGTGGCGCCCAGCACCGGTCCCGGCCGACGAGACCGGTTCCACCCGGAATACGTCCCCGGCGGAGTGATCACCGGTCGGTGGGCAACCAGCGGCGGCGGCGCCCTGCAGCTGCCGAAACAGATCCGGGCCGCCGTGCGAGCGGACCCGGGCTGGCGTCTGGTGGTGGCCGACGCCGCCCAGATCGAACCGCGCGCACTGGCCGCGATGTCCGGTGATCGCAAGCTCGCCGACGCCAGCCGCGGCAGCGACCTCTACCAAGGGCTGGTGGACGCCGGCGTCACTGAGAGCCGCGGTGAGGCGAAGGTCGCGATGCTCGGCGCCCTGTACGGGGCCACCACCGGCGCTGCGGGGCTGTTGATGCCGCGGCTGCTGCGCACCTACCCGCGGGCGACCGGTGTGGTGGAGGAGGCGGCCCGCACCGGTGAGCGCGGCGGCGTGGTGCACACCTGGTTGGGGCGGTCCTCGGTGCCCCCGCCGGCGTCCTGGCAGGAGACGCAGGCGGCGGCCAGCCAGCCGGGAGCAACCCCCGCCGCGGAGGCCCGGGCACGCCAGCAGGCTCGCGACTGGGGCCGGTTCACCCGCAACTTCGTGGTGCAGGGCACCGCTGCGGAGCTGGCGCTGTGCTGGTTGGCCGAGCTGCGCCGCCGGCTGGCCCGGTTCGGCGAGCCGGCGCAGCGGCCCCATCTGGTGTACTTCCTGCACGACGAGGTGATCGTGCATAGCCCGGAGGCGCTGGCCGAGCAGGTGGCCGCCGAGGTGGCGGCGAGCCTGACCGCGGCCGCCCGGTTGGTGTTCGGCGCAGCCGACGTGGACTTCCCGCTGCAGACCGCGATCGTGGCCAGCTACGCCGACGCCGAGCACTGACCGCCGGCTCGCGCCGAAGGCCCGGTACTCAGACCAGGCGGCGCATCCAGTCGTAGTCGTCCGGACGGCGGCCGAACTGCACATCGGTTAAATGGGTGTACAGGTCTTGCGTGATCGGCCCGGCGGTGCCGTCACCGACCGTCAGGTCGAAGTCGGTGCTCTTCAGCGTGCCGATCGGGGTGACCACAGCGGCGGTGCCGCACGCGAACACCTCGGTGATCGTGCCGTCGGCCACACCCGCCTTGACCTCAGCGAGACTGATCGCACGCTCCTGGACCTGGCGACCGTCGTCGGCGAGGAGCTGCAGGATCGAACGGCGGGTGACCCCCTCGAGGATGGTGCCGGACAGCTCCGGGGTGTGCACCGCGCCATCGGCGGTGACGAGGAACATGTTCATCCCGCCGAGCTCTTCGAGGTAGGTCTCCGTTGCAGCGTCGAGGAAGCACACCTGCGCGCAGCCGTGCTCCGCGGCCTGTTGCTGCGGGAGCAGGCTGGCGGCGTAGTTGCCGCCGCACTTGGCCGCCCCGGTCCCGCCCGGTCCGGCCCGGTGATACCCCTCGGCCACCCAGATGCTCACCGGGGAGAACCCGGAGGTGAAGTAGGGTCCGGACGGTGAGGCGATCAACAGGTACTGCACCTCCTTGGAGGGCCGCACACCGAGGAACGCTTCGGAGGCGAACATGTACGGCCGCAGGTACAGGCTCGACCCGGGGCTGGACGGCACCCACTCCATATCGGTGTGCACCAGGGCGTCGATCGAGCCGAGGAAGTCCTCCTCGCTCAGCTCCGGCAGCGCCAGCCGCCGGGCGCTGGCCGCGAACCGGGCCGCATTCGCCTCCGGCCGGAACGCCCACACCGACCCGTCAGCGTGCCGGTAGGCCTTCAACCCCTCGAAGATCTCCTGGGCGTAGTGCAGCACCGCCGCGGCAGGGTCCAGCCAGAGCGGACCGTAAGCCTCCACGCGCCGGTCGGTCCAGCCCTCCTCGGCCGTCCAGGTAGCGCGCGCCATGTGGTCGGTGAACACGGTGCCGAAGGCCAGGTCGGTCAGTGCCTGCTGGCGTTCGGCCAGCGACCTCGGGTGCGCGGACGGCCGGATCTGGAACGCAGTGGTGGCCATCCGGCCGGATAGATCGCTGGTCATGTGATGCCCCTCATACCGTGACTGTCTCACTAGACGGTACCGCTCCGCGAGCCGCTCTCGTGCCCGCTCCGCCTCGCCCGGTCAGGCCAACCGGAACATCCAGCCGCGGTCATCGACTGCAGTGCCTCGTTGGATGCCGGTCAGCTCCTCGTAGAGCGCGGTGGTCACCGGTCCGGGGGCGCCATCCCCCACGGTGAGGTCGAACCCGGCGCCGGCGAGCCGGCCGATCGGGGTGATCACCGCGGCCGTACCACAGGCAAACACTTCGGTCACCTCGCCGCTGCGCAGGCCGGCGAGCACCTCAGCCAGCGGGATCGCTCGCTCGTGCACCGGCCGGCCCTGCGCGCGGCACAGGTCCAGGACCGAGGCCCGGGTGACCCCGGCGAGGATGGTGCCGGTCAGTTCCGGGGTGTGCACAGCGCCGTCGCGGGTGACCAGGAGCACGTTCATGCTGCCGATCTCTTCCAGCAGGCTGTTGGTAGCGGCGTCCAGGAAGCAGACCTGGTCACAGGCGCGGGCGGCGGCCTGCTGTTGCGGCTGCAGGCTGGCCGCGTAGTTCCCGCCGGTCTTCGCCGCCCCGGTCCCTCCCGGGCCGGCCCGGTGCTGGCGGTCAGCCACCCAGATGTCCACCGGGGCGAACCCGTTGCTGAAGTACGGCCCGGAGGGTGAGGCGATCACCAAGTAGTCCACCACCTGCGCCGACCGCACCCCGAGGAACGCCTCGGCGGCAAACATGAACGGCCGCAGGTACAGGCTGGACCCAGGCGCTCGGGGCACCCAGTCGACATCGGCGCGCACCAGGGCGGTGATCGAGGCGAGGAAGTCTGCCTCGGGCAGCTCCGGCAGTGCCAGCCGCCGGGCACTGGCCGCGAACCGGGCGGCGTTCAGCTCCGGCCGGAACGTCCAGACCGAACCGTCCGCATGCCGGTAGGCCTTCAACCCTTCGAAGATCTCCTGGCCGTAGTGCAGCACGGCGGCTGCCGGGTCCAGCGACAACGGGGCATAGGGCTCCACCCGCCGCTCGCCCCAGCCCTCGGTGGCCCATCGGGCCCGGGCCATGTGGTCGGTGAAGGCCTTCCCGAAACCGGGCGCGGTCAGCGCCCGGTCCCGTTCGGCCGGTGAGCACGGAGCAGGGTGCCGATGCAGGCGATAGTGCGGTGCGCCGTCGACGGCTGGATGTGAGTTCGACAATGCAGGAGTGGTCATGGCCCTTCCACCTGGATGAAGAGAGTGCTGCTGGCCCCGGCGCGGGGTCAGGTGGGAAAGAGCGCTGGCGGGCGGGCTGGTCGGGTGGGCTCGCGGGCGCAGGCTCGTCAGCTGCGTACTCGGGCGGCGAGCGCGTCGCCGATCTGGGTGGTGCTGCGCGGGGTGGAGTCCCGCTCGGCGATGTCTGCGCCGACGGCCTCCTCGATCGTGGTGGCCGCCTCGGTGAGGTCCAGGTGCCGGGCCAGCAGCGCGACGGACAGGACGGCTGCCGTCGGGTCGGCCTTGCCCTGGCCGGCGATGTCCGGGGCACTGCCGTGCACCGGTTCGAACATCGAGGGGAAGGTCCGGTCCGGGTTCACGTTGCCGGACGCGGCGAGCCCGATCCCACCGGTGATCGCGGCGGCAAGGTCGGTGAGGATGTCGCCGAACAGGTTGTCGGTGACGATCACGTCGAACCGGGACGGGTCGGTGGCCAGGAAGATGGTCGCCGCGTCCACGTGCAGGTAGTCCACGGTGATCTCCGGGAACTCCGCGGCCACGGCGTCCACTGTGCGCCGCCACAGGTGCCCGGCGTGCACCAGGACGTTGTGCTTGTGCACCAGGGTGAGCTTCTTCCGCGGGCGGGCCTGGGCACGAGCAAACGCGTCGCGGACCACGCGCTCCACACCGAAGGCAGTGTTCACGCTGACCTCGGTGGCGATCTCCTGCGGGGTACCCACGCGCAGCGCGCCGCCGTTGCCCACGTACGGGCCCTCGGTGCCCTCGCGCACGACGACGAAGTCCACCTCTCCCGGGTCGGCCAGCGGGGAGGGCACGCCCGGGTAGAGCCGGGAGGGGCGCAGGTTCACGTAGTGGTCCAGCGAGAACCGGAGCTTGAGCAGCAGGCCGCGCTCGAGTACGCCGGAGGGCACGGTCGGGTCGCCGACGGCGCCGAGCAGGATCGCATCGTGGGTGCTGATCGCGGTGAGGTCCTCCTCGGTGAGGGTCTCGCCGGTGGCGTGCCAGCGGCCGGCGCCCAGGTCGAAGTCCGTGCGCTCGATGCTGATGTCGGTGCCAGCCAGGGCGGCGTCGAGGACCTTGAGCCCCTCTGCGGTCACTTCCGGGCCGATTCCGTCGCCGCCGATCACGGCGAGCTTGATGCTGCGTGCCATGCTCCGCATGCTACCTACGCGTATCAAGGGTCGGACAACCTGTGTCACATGGTGGGCACCCGGTCAAGGTCACGAAGGAACGGTCACCGGTGCCCGTTTCAGCGTGACCTTCTCAGTGGTCGGCAGCACTGGAGGTCATAGCGCCGATCCTGCCGGCCCACCGTGCTCGGGGATCCGGTGCTGCGTAGGCTGGAGGTCGGCCGCTTCCGCCAACGTGAGGGGTTCACATGAGCACACACGACCAGCAGTCCCAGCCCTATCCTGGGCCGCCGCAGCCGCGCGGCGACGACCGCGCCCTCGCTGTGATCGCGCACCTGTCCCCGCTGATCGCTCTGGTCCTCAGCGCTGGCTTCCTCAGCTTCCTTGGCCCACTGCTGGTCTGGTTGATCTGGAGGAACCGCGGCGAGCTGGTCCGCAATGCCGCCGCGAGCGCCTTCAACTTCAACCTCACCGTGTGGCTGGCCAGCATCATCGCCTGGATCTGCGTATTCACCGTGGTGCTGATCCCGCTCGCGATCGTGCTCTGGGCAGTGGCCGGCATCGCACAGATCGTGCTCTCCATCCTCGGCGCGATCCGCGCCAACAACGGCGTGGTGTACCGCTACCCGTTCCAGATACCGATCCTGCGCTGACCTCGGGCTTGCGAAGCTACCACCGGCTGACACCGCAGCCTCACCCCACAGGTGGCTGACACCGCAGACGACTCAGACCGCAGCGGGCTCGCGCACCTTGCGCCCCTGGCGTGGGTACACCAGCGTGAACCGCTCGGCGACCACGGCTTCACCCTCCTGCTCCACCTGAGTCACGTCCACGGTGCGGATCAACGCCCGAGGATGAGCTCCGCCGTCGAGCACGATCGCGAGGTCGCCCACTCGGGGCAGCTCGTCCTCCTCCGCGAACTCCCCTCGCGGCGTCGTCAACTCATTGCGGGTGCCGGCGAGCACCTCCTCGGCGAACCGGTCGGCCTCGCCGGCATCGGCGGAGAAGGCGAACGCCGGTGGAGGCAGCGTGCTCCGGCGCAGCTGGCCGACCACCGGCTCCAGTCCAGCCATCCCGACCCGACCCTTGACCCGGGCCACCTGCCAGAAGACGTCGATCTCCT
>DXBY01000235.1 GCA_019116305.1 Candidatus Ruania gallistercoris
CCGGAGGGCCGGCAGGGGCCGATGGTGCGCACGCTCGCGTCCTATGCGGAGTACTACGCCCGGTGGGCGCAGGGCTGGGAGCGGCAGGCGCTGCTGCGCGCCCGGGCGATCGCCGGCGATACGGGGTTGGGGGAGGAGTTCACCGCCCTGATCGACCCGTTGCGCTACCCCGAGGGTGGGGTGGATCTGCACGAGCTGCGCGAGCTGCGCCGGATCAAGGCCCGCGTGGAGTCCGAACGGCTGCCCCGCGGGGTACCGGCCACCCACCATCTCAAGCTCGGCGGTGGGGGGCTGGCCGATGTGGAGTGGACAGCGCAGCTGCTGCAGCTCCAACATGCCCATGCGCGCCCGGAGCTGCAGGTGACCGGGACTCTGGACGCACTGGCCGCGGCGGCGGAGGCGAAACTGATCAGCGCTGCAGATACGACCTCGCTCGCCCGCGCCTGGGAGCTGGCCACCAGGCTGCGAAACGCGAACGTGCTCGCCACCGGTCGGCTCAGCGGAGCGCGGATCGACCAGCTGCCGGCGGAGCGCTCCGCACTGGTCCGCGTCTCCCGGTTGCTCGGGTACCCCGCCGGGCATGCGGACGACCTGGAGCAGGACTGGATGCGCGCTGCCCGGCATGCCCGGAAGGTGATGGAGGACGTCTTCTACGGGTGAGGCTGCGGACCGTGCACCCACCGGCTCCCACCCGCCGCGCGCACCACCACCCACGGCGCGCACCATCACCGGCTACTCACCCGGCGCCCCCACCGGCTCCCACCCACCCGGCACCCGGCCCAGACACTCGTCTGAGGTCGCCGCGGCGGTCTGAGGTGGGCGCGGAGTGCCTCAGACCGCACCCGTTACCTCCGTTGGATCCGAGCGGACCGAGTGCGGCGACCCGGGGAGGAGAGTGCGGGCGGGAGGGCACCGGAGTGGTGGTGGCTAGCCTCAGGTCTCCGCGGCGGACATCTTCTCCCGGATGCAGGTGAGGAACTTGTCCAGCATCTTGTTCGAGATGCTTTGGATCATTCCGCGGCCGAACTGGGCCGGCTTGCCGCCGATGTTCATCTCGGTGACCACGTCGAGCGCGGTGCCTTCACCGGCCTCGGTGAGCAGCGCCGTCACCGTGGCACCCGCGGTGCCGTTACCCCGACGGTCCTTGCCCGACGCCTCGATCACGATCCGCCCGGCGGCCTCGTCCCGCTCCAGGAAGCGCCCGGTGCCGTTGTAGAGCAGCGAGATCGGTCCGAGCTTGACCCGGACCTGCCCGGTGAACTCGTCACCGTCCACCTCGGTCAGGGTGGCGCCTGGGAAGCAGGGCACCACCTGCTCCAGGTCGTTGAACGTCTCCCACGTGGTCGCCAGCGATGCCGGCACCTCGAACTGGTGCTCCAGCTGCACAGCTACTCCTTTCCTCGCCGGTGTGAACCCGTCGACCGGACCGTTCCGGCTCAGCCGGCGTCGCGGGCGGCGGCCAGCACCGCCCGCCGGGTCAGCACCGTGGCCAGGTGTCGTCGGTACTCGGCGTCACCGTTGAGATCATCCGTGGGGTTGGTGCCCTCCGCAGCGCTCGCGCACGCGGCCGCCACCGCCTCCTCGGTCACGGCAGCACCGGTCAGCGCCTCCTCCACGGACGAGGCTCGGACCGGGACCGTGTCCATGTTGCCGAGGGCGACCCTGGCCTCGGCGATCGAATCGCCGTCCAGACGCACCATCGCCGCGACCGAGACGATCGGCCACTGCTGCGCCACCCGGGTGAACTTCTCATACCCCACGCCCCAGCCGTCGTAGGCCGGCACCCGGATCGCGGTGAGGATCTCGTCCTCCTCCACTGCCGTGGTGAAGAAGTCCACGAAGAACTCCGCCGCCGGTACCGTGCGCTCACCGGTGGGCCCGACCACTGTCATCTCCGCCTCCAGGGCAGACAATGTGGCAGGCATGTCACTGGCCGGGTCGGCGTGCACCACGGCGCCGCCGATCGTGCCGCGGTGGCGCACCTGCGGGTCGGCGATCTCCCCGGCCGCCCGGGCGAGCAGCGGGGTCCGGGCGGCGATCACCGGATCACTGGCGACCTCGGCGTGCCGGGTCATCGCTCCGATCACGATCGTCTCGCCGTCCTGGCGCACCCCCCGCAGCTCCTCGATCCTCGCGAGCGAGACCACGAGCTCCGGGTCCGCCATCCGCAGCTTCAGCACCGGGAGCAGTGACTGCCCGCCGGCGAGCAGCTTCACATCCATCGTGTCGTCGGCGAGCAGCGCCAGGGCCTCGGCCACCGTGGCCGGTGCCTGATAGTCGAACGTGCTCGGGATCATGACTGCTCCTTCCCGCCGCCGTTGGTATCTGCGCCGGAGCGTGCGGCCCGGATGGCGTGCCACACCCGCGACGGCGAGCACGGCATCTCCACGTCCCTCACCCCGAGGTGGCGGAGCGCATCCAGCACCCCGTTCACGATCGCCGGGGTGGAGGCGATCGTGCCCGCCTCGCCCACACCCTTGACCCCGAGCGCGTTCGTGGTCGACGGCGTGGTGGTCCGGTCGGTGATGAACTCCGGCAGATCCGGGGCGGAGGGCACCAGGTACTCGGTGAACGAGCCGGTCACCAGGGTGCCGGCGTCGTCGTAGACCGCCTCCTCGAACAACGCCTGCGCGATGCCCTGGGCCAGCCCGCCGTGCACCTGCCCGTCCACGATCAACGGGTTGATCACGTTCCCGATGTCGTCCACGCACACGTACTTGCGCACGCTGACCTGCCCGGTCTCGGTGTCCACCTCCATCGCCGCGAGGTGGGTGCCGTGCGGGAAGGAGAAGTTCTCCGGGTCGTAGGTGGCGTCGGAGTCCAGGTTCGGTTCGAACCCGTCGGGGAGGTCGTGTGCGGCGAACACCGCCAGGGCGACGTCCCCGAAGGCTACGTTCTGGTCGGTGCCCCGGACGCTGAACGTGCCCGCGGAGAACTCGATGTCGTCGGTGGCAGCCTCGAGCATGTGCGCGGCCATCACCTTCGCCTTCTCGATCACCTTGTCCGCTGCGGCCACCACCGCCATCCCGCCGACCGCCAACGAGCGGGAGCCGTAGGTGTCCAGCCCGCGTTGGGAGGTCTGGGTGTCCCCGTGCAGCACCTCCACGTCCTCGAACGCCACACCGAGCCGGTCCGCCACGATCTGGCTCCAGCTGGTCACGTGTCCCTGTCCGTGCGGGCTGACGCCGGTGACCACCTCGACCTTGCCGGTGGGCAGCACCCGCACCTGGGCGTGCTCCCAGCCGCCGGCGGCGTAGCGCAGTGCGCCGAGGATCCGGGACGGCGCCAGACCGCACATCTCGGTGAACGTCGACACCCCGATGCCGAGCTGCACCGGGTCACCCGACTCCCGGCGCCGGGTCTGCTCGGCGCGCAGCTCGTCGTAGCCGAACAGCTCCAGCGCCCGGGCGGTGGCCGCCTCGTAGTTGCCGGAGTCGTACTCCAGGGTGGAGATGGTGGCGAACGGAAACTCCTCATGTTTGATCCAGTTCTTCTCCCGGATCTCGATCGGGTCCATCCCGAGCTCGGTGGCCAGCTCGTCCATCATTCGCTCGATCGCGAACGTGGCCTCCGGCCGGCCGGCGCCGCGGTAGGCATCGGTCCAGACCTGGTTGGTGAACACGTTCGTGCACTCGAACCGGTAGGCGGGGAACTTGTAGATCCCGTTGAACATGAACGCCCCGAGGATCGGGATCCCGGAGGTGATCAGTCCCAGGTAAGCGCCCATGTTCGCCACCAGGTGCACATCGAGTCCGGTCACTGTGCCGTCCCGCTTCGCCGAGATCCGCATCGTCTGGATCTGGTCTCGCCCGTGGTGGGCGCCGATCATGGACTCCGACCGGGTCTCGGTGTACTTGACCGGTTTGCCCACCCGCTGCGCGGCGAGCAGGGTGATCACCTCCTCCGGGGTGACCTGCAGCTTGCCGCCGAAGCCTCCACCCACGTCCGGGGCGACCACCCGCAGCTTGGACTCCGGGATACCGAGGGTGAGTGCGAGCATCACCCGCAGGATGTGCGGGATCTGCGTGGCCGACCACATGGTGATCTGCTCACCGGTCGGGTCCACCACCGTCGAGCGTGGTTCCATGAACGCCGGGATGAGCCGCTGCTGCCGGAAAGTGCGTTCCACCACGACTTCCGCGTCGGCGATCGCCTCCTTGACGCTGCCGCCGGTGCCGGCCTCGGCCGAGTCGAACACCCAGGTCTCGGAGTGGTTCGTGCCCAGATCCGGGTAGATCAGCTCCTCGTCCCGGGCGGCCGTGGCCAGGTCCACCACCGG
>DXBY01000236.1 GCA_019116305.1 Candidatus Ruania gallistercoris
AGTCCGCCATCAGATCCGATCTGGACGAACGGTTCCGCTACCCCCTCAGGCGCTGGGTCGAGTCGCAGGCGATAGCGGCGGGCGTTGGAGGCGTTCAGGATCCTCAGCCGATAGCGGACCGCGTCGACCTCCAGGAACGGCCACGGGACGCCATTGACCAGGATGACGTCCCCGAGGACACCTGCCTCGTACGGGGCCTCTACCCCGTGCTGCTCCAGGAGCGTGTCGTCCACGCTCGGATACAGGAGGGACCCGTCGGCTCCGAACGCCCGGTCCATCAGCATCAAGGGCACGTCACGGTCACCATCCGGCAGTGGTAGCGCCCGTTCTTCGTCGTCGCTGATCAGGTGCAGGCCGGCAAGTCCGCGCCAGACGGCGGGACCGGTGAAGTCCATGCGATGGTCGTGATACCAGTACGTGCCGGCCCGCTCGTTGTTCTCGTACTCGTAGATCCGCTCACCGTGGGTGATGTCGCCGCCGTGGGTGTGGCCATGGCCGCCCGCGGGTGAGGTGTCGGCGGGGTCGGCATCGACCGGGAGGATCAGATCGGTGGGGTAGCCGTCGTGCTCCGGGGCGGCGTGGGCCCCGTGCAGGTGGACGACGGCGGGGACAGGAAGCTCGTTGCGATGGCGTACGGTCACCGCCCGTCCGCGTCGCGTCCGCAACGTCGGCCCTGGCAGCCGGCCGTCGTATCCCCAGATCTGAGTGCGTACGCCGGGGAGGATCTCGCGGTGGGCGATCTGTTGGGTGATGTGGTAGACATCGCCGGCTGTCGTGGACGAGACCGGCTCCAGGACCGGTGGGATCGTCAGCGGTTGGGTGTACGGCTCCGGTAGCGGAAGTCGGCTGCGCAGGAGCGTGCCGGTGGAGGTCGAGCCGGGCAGGCCGAGACCGAGGGCGGCGCCGCCGCCGATCGCCAGTGCCCCGGCTCCGGCACCGAGGAGCAGCCCACGCCGAGAGATCTGTCTCATCGCGGCTCACCGGTCGCAGTAGTCGGTGCCGGGCTCGACACGGGCCGAGCTGCGGGACTTCTCTCCTGCCGGGTTCTCCGTTCGACAGCTCGATTCCGGATGAGCGGGCCGTCCTGTCCGGCAGCCAGTGCGACCGCGACAGCGACGCCGAGCATGGCCACACCTAGCGGAATGTGCAGATGGACCATGCGGGCCGCCCCGACACCGTTCTGCACCTGATTCAGGACCAGCAGGCCTAGGGCTGCCCAGAAGGGCCACGAGCGCCCCTTGCCGTGCCAGCAGAGCAGCGCTCCGGCGATGACCGCGAGGATCACGACGACGTCTGCAACAGTGCCCCCGATCCCGTGCAGGCGTAGGGCGGGATAGGTGCCGGAGAGAAACTGGCCGGCCAGCACTGCCTGCCCGAAGTAGGTCGCGACCACGAGCCAGGAGAGCACGCGGAAAGCCAGGACGTAGGAGCGAAGTGTTGAGCTTCGGATCGTCATGTCTACAGTGTAGACAACGTAGGGCGGGTAGGGATAGCCACAGTTGCTGAGCGGTTGGGCGCGCGCCGGAGACGGCGGGGCGTACCGTGGCTCAGGGCGGGCGCACGCGCGTGGCCGGTACCGGTGGAGCGCGGGCTCCGCACGGAGAGGAGTGCGAGGGTGGTGCGAGCAGGACTGACCCGGGAAAAGGTCGCCTTGGCGGGACTGGAGCTGATCGACGAGATCGGTCTCGACGCATTCTCGATGCGCAAGCTGGGCAACCGCCTCGGCGTGGACCCGATGGCCGCCTACCGTCACATTCGCGACCGCGAGGCACTCTTCGACGCGATCGCTGAGCTCCTCTTCGCCGAGGCCGACCCGGAGACGCTCCCGTGGGACGAGGGATGGCGAGCACTGGCTCGCGAGTACTGCACGAGGCTGCGTCGGGTCCTGCTTCGCCACCCACAGGCAGTCTTCGTCTTCGCTACCCGTCCGGTGCGCTCATCCGAGGCGATCGCGACCGGGGTGCGGATGATCGAGGTCTTCGCCGCTGCCGGCTTCACACCTGCGGACGGGCTGCGTATCGCACGGAGTCTGCGTGAACTGACCATCGGCCACGCACTCAGCCTCTCCGCCGTCGAGCTCGGCTCGCAGACACGCAGTCGCAAGCCTCAGCGTGGCGCGCCGAACTACAACGTCCTTGCCGCATCGGCCGACGAGACCAGAATCGATGACCACTTCGAACTAGCACTCCGGGCGATGATCGACGGCTTCGAGCGCTTGCTTCAGCCAGGGGCTGACTAGGGCCCAGGTGTCGAGGCCAAGGGCCGGCCCGGGGGGCGGGACCGTTGCCGGTGCGTCCACGAGAGCGGCTCCGCTTGCGGAAGGGGCCCCTCGCCTCATGACCAAGCTCAGGACAGCACAGCGGAGAACGCCAGCTCGTTCACCTGGCTCCCTGCCACGTCCAGGACACGACGGATGCCCAGCGGCTCCAGCCCGGCCGTGGACAGGAACGCTGCCCGGGCCTCATCACCTTCGATCGCCCAGGCACGAACATGGCTGGCGTTGGTGGCCCGGAGGAGATCGGTGCAGGCGGCCAGCAGCCGGGAGCCGTGCCCAGCCCGCGCGTGCTCCGGGTCTACCTCGAGCGCCACGATCTCCCCGGTCTCCTGCGTCTGCGGTGCCGGCGCCAGCGCAGCAAAACCGACGATCTGCACGCCGTGGCACGCGGTCAGCATCCGGTGCTTGGCCGACGGCGGGGAGTCGATCGCCGCACCCCAGGCGGCCGCGAACTGTTCGGCGTCCAGGCCCTCGAGCACCTCTGCCGGCAGCACACCGGCCAGGCCGGTACGCCAGGAGGCCACCTGGATCCTGCCCAGGTGCGGTGCATCCTCGGCGAAGGACGGACGCACCGAGACGTCCGCCGTCAGCCCGTGTGCATGCCCGTGGTGCTCCGCCATGCCTGCCAGCCTAGGTGATCGCCGTGACCGCAGGTGCCCGGCGGCCTCCGCGCCCGCAGGCGCCCGGGCGGCAGAAGTCAGCACCCTCCCGGAGCGCCCAGCACGCCGACCGACGCCGCTTCGCGGTAACGTCAGCGGTATGTCCGTCATGCCGTCGCATCCCCCGCGCACCTTCGGTTCTGTCAGTGTGGCCATGGTCACGCCGATGAAGCCCGGTGGGAAGATCGACATTCCTGCGGCCCAGCGGCTCGCGCGGCACCTGGTGGACTCCGGCGCCGACTCCCTGGTGCTGTCCGGCACCACCGGTGAGTCGCCCACCACGCACCAGCCGGAGAAGGACGAGCTGGTCACCGCCGTGGTGGAGGAGGTCGGCGAGGAAGCGATGATCATCGCCGGCGCCGGCTCGAACGACACGGCGCACGCCACCCGGATCGCCGCAGCGGCCGAGCGCACGGGCGCCCACGGCCTGCTGGTGGTCTCCCCGTACTACAACCGTCCCTCCCAGGAGGGTGTCTACCGGCACATCCGCACGGTCGTCGAGGCCACCAGCCTGCCGGCGATGATCTACGACATTCCCGGCCGCACCGGAGTAGCGGTCGGGGACGAGATCCTCGACCGGTTCGCCGAGCATCCGCAGATCCACGCCGTCAAGGACGCCACCGGCAACGTCGCCCAGGGCTTCGACCGGATGCGCCGCACCGGGCTGGAGTACTACTCCGGGGACGACAACCTCAACCTCGCATGGTTGGTGCACGGCGCCTCCGGGGTCGTCTCCGTGGTCGGACACGTGGAGGTGGCTCGGTACGCTCAGATGGTCGCCGCGGTGGACGCGGGCGACCTGTTCGGCGCCCGGGACCTCTCCGCCCAGCTCGCCCCGGTGGTGGAAGCCTTGATGGGCACCGGCCAGGGTGCGGTGATGGCCAAGGCCGCACTGCAGCTGCAGGGCCACCTGGAGCACCGCAGTGTGCGCTCGCCGTTGGTGGAGGCCAACGACGCCGAGCTGGCCGACCTGCGCACCGCCCTGATTCTGCACGGACTACTGAAGGACATCGATCGATGAGTCATCCGCACCCCGAGCTCGACCTGCCCGCACCGCTGGCCCCTGGCGCGTTGCGGATCGTCCCGCTCGGTGGTCTCGGCGAGGTCGGCCGGAACATGGCCGTGCTGGAGTTCGACGGCCGGCTGCTGGTGATCGACTGCGGGGTGCTGTTCCCCGAGGACAGCCAGCCCGGCGTAGACCTGATCCTGCCGGACTTCAGCTACATCGCCGACCGGATGGACCAGGTGGAGGCGATCGTGCTCACCCACGGGCACGAGGACCACATCGGCGCTGTGCCCTACCTGCTCCGGCTCCGCCGGGACGTGCCGATCGTCGGCTCCAAGCTGTCCCTGGCGTTCGTGGCGGCCAAACTCAAGGAACACCGGATCACCCCGGAGCTCCGGGAGGTGGCCGAGGGGCAGCGGATCGCCATGGGCGCTTTCGACCTGGAGTTCGTGGCCGTGAACCACTCCATCCCGGATGCGCTCGCGGTGATGGTGCGCACTCCGGCGGGCTCGGTGCTGCACACCGGGGACTTCAAGATGGACCAGCTGCCCCTGGACGGCCGGATCACCGACCTGCGCGCCTTCGCCCGGCTCGGGGAGGAGGGTGTGGACCTGTTCATGACCGACTCCACCAATGCCGAGGTGCCTGGGTTCACCACCTCCGAACGGGAGATCGGGCCGGTGCTGGACTCGGTGTTCGCCGAGGCGGACGGTCGAGTCGTGGTGGCCTCGTTCTCCTCGCACGTGCACCGGGTGCAGCAGGTCCTCGACGCCGCCCATGCGCACGGGCGGCGGGTGGCGCTGGTGGGCCGCTCGATGGTGCGGAACATGACCATCGCGAGCGAGCTGGGCTACCTGAACGTGCCGGACGGGGTGCTCATCGACATCAAGAAGATCGGCGACATCCCGGAGGACCGGATGGTGCTGATGTGCACGGGGTCGCAGGGGGAGCCGATGGCGGCCCTGTCCCGGATCGCCAACCGGGACCACCGGGTCAGCGTGGGCCCAGGGGACACGGTGATCCTCGCCTCCTCGTTGATCCCCGGGAACGAGAACGCCGTGTTCCGGATCATCAACGGGCTGATCCGGCTCGGTGCCAAGGTGGTGCACCAGGCGAACGCCCGGGTGCACGTCTCCGGGCACGCCTCGGCCGGTGAGCTGCTGTACACGTACAACATCGTCCGCCCGCGGAACGTGATGCCGGTGCACGGGGAGATCCGGCACCTGGTGGCCAACGGCGGGCTTGCCGTGAAGACCGGAGTCGCGCCGGAGCGGGTGGTGCTCGCCGAGGACGGCGTGGTGGTGGACCTGGTCGACGGCAGGGCCCGGATCGCCGGCGCCGTGCCGTGCGGGTATGTCTACGTGGACGGCTCCTCCGTGGGCGGGGTGACCGATGCCGAGCTCAAGGACCGGCGGATCCTCGGCGAGGAGGGCTTCATCTCCATCTTCGCCGTGGTGGACTCCTCCACCGGTGAGGTGATCGCCGGGCCGCACCTGCAGGCTCGCGGGGTGGCCGAGGGGGAGGACCGGTTGGCCAGCATCGTGCCGGAGATCACCAAGGCCCTCACCGAGGCCGCCGCCGGTGGCAATGCCGATGCGCACCAGTTGCAGCAGGTGATCCGCCGCGTGGTCGGGCGGTTCGCCTCCAGCAAGCTGCGCCGCCGCCCGATGATCATCCCAGTGGTCGTGGAATCCTGAGCATCTGCTCGTAGTTCCGTTCGCGCTCGGCTGCTGTCCCTGGTAGCAGCCCACCCAGCTCCAGGCTGACCAGACCGTGTACCAGCCCCCAGGCGCGCACGGCCTGCAGCTCCACCTGGTCCGCAGGTGCGGTAGTCAGCATGCGGGCGACGGCGGAGCGCAGGATGGCGAAGGTCGGTTCCGTCAGGCTGTGGGCACCTGAGCGCACCCCGGCCGCGGAGAACATCACTCGGTAGAAGTGCGGGTCCGCCAGGGCGCTGGCCCGGTATGCCAGGCCGAGGGCGAGCAGGTCGGCGGGGGCGTCGTCGGTCCGCGGGACGCCGCGCAGGTGCGCTTCGAACCTGGCCAGGCCCTCGGTGGCGACGGCATCCACCAGGGCCTCCTTGCTGCCGAACAGCGTGTAGATCGCCGCCGTGGTGGTGCCGGCGTGGTGCGCCAACGTGCGCACGGAGAGGGCCTCGGAACCCTGCTCGGACAACACCTCGGAGGCGAGGTCGAGCAGGCGTCGGCGAAGTGCGTCGTCGTACTGGCGAGGTCGGCCCATGAGGGGAGCCTAACGCTGTTGACAGCAGTTTCCACACAGTGTTTGCTAACAGTGTTAGAAAATGAGGGGTGGCGGCGAGGTGCCGCTCCGTCCGAAGGAGGTTGATCATGCTCGAACTGTCCGAGAGCGCCCGGGTGACTGCCGGGATCGTGCTGCTCGCCGCCGTCACCGTGACCTCCGGTGGGGCGTTCCTGGCCAAGGTGGCCACTGGTGGCGTACCCGCGACCGACTTCCAGAAGTCGTTCTTCCGGGCCGGGCACGGCCATGCCGGCATCCTGATCGTGTTCGGGCTGGTGTGCCTGGTGTTGTCCGAGGCGACGGCGCTCACCGGGTTTGCCCACTGGCTCGCCAGTGTGGGTGTGCTGTTCTCGGCGATCGTGCTCCCGGCGGGATTCTTCTTCTCCGCGATGGGCTCCGGTCGAACCCGGCCGAACCGTGCGATCGTGCTGGTCTGGGCGGGAGGGGCCCTGCTGATCGCCGGACTGGTCACGCTCGCCGTCGGGTTGCTCACCGCCTGAGCAGTGGTTCACCAGGCCCGGTGGTGCGGGTTGTGCCAGGATCAGAGCCATCCGGCCCGAGGAGGAGCGATGCGTTCTGGTCGAGGTCTGGTCCCAGCGGCGGTGCTCCTGCTCGCCGCAGCTTGTACGCCCGACGCCGGCACCGGCCAGGGTGAGGATCCGCCGTCGAGCATCTCCGTGGACGTGAGCGCTGAGGAGCCGACCGAAATCGATGAGACCGTCGTGGAGGTGGAGGCAGATCGGCCGTCGCAGGAGTCGGACCGCTCGTCGGACGGTACCGACGATGCGGCCGAGGGGCTGACGGAGGAGCCGCCGGCGCCCCCGACCGGACCACAGCTGTGCGGCACTGTCACCACCACGATCGGTGATGTGGCCACAGTGGAGATCATCGCCGGCGACGTCGACTGCGCGTCCGCCGAGGCGTTGCTGGACACCTACTACAACGACCCGCCCTCGATCCCCGAGGGGAGTGGGGCGTACCTGATGATCGAGGACTGGGAGTGCAACTCCAGCTCCAGTCAGGAGCCGGGCCGTCTCTCCACCTGCCGCAGCGCCGCGGACGCGGAGGTCATCGCGATCGCCGGTGAGGCATCGGAGGGTGGCTGGTGCGCACAGATCGACGACGCCACGCTGGAGCAGCTGTTCGCCGACGGGGAGCAGACCGAGGCGGTGTGCGCCACCTACATCGGTGCCGAGACGTCGGTGGACGAGCAGTAGAACGCGTGATCTCGGTGCAGAGGCGTGTTCCTGCCCGACTGGCGGCCCTGGTTCTGGTTGAGTAGCAGCGACAGGCCTGTCTCGGCATGCCTGAGCGAGGAGGGACGAGAACATCATGGCGACCCGTACGACTTCCCCCGGACGGTCCGCCGCACCAGGACGAAAGAAGAACGCGCCGACGAAGTCTGGCGCGGCCAAGGCAAAGAACGCCAAGCCCCGTGGCCGCACCCAGGAGTCTCGCCCGGTGCTGCCGATCCGGATCCTGCGCGGCCTGTGGATGGGAGTGGCGCACGTGATCGGCGGGACCGCCCGTTCGATCGGCTCCGGTGCCCGTGGTCTGGACCCCGCTCACCGCCGGGACGGACTGGCCTTCCTGCTGCTCGCTCTGGCCGTGATCGTGGCCGTGCGGGAATGGTTCGGCCTCTCCGGTTCTGCCGGGGACATCGTGCACGCGGCTGCGGCCGGTGGCGTCGGTGTGCTCGCCGTGGCGATACCGCTGATCCTGCTGTTCCTGGCGATCCGTTTGATGCGTCATCCGGAGCGTGGTGAGGTGAACGGCCGCATCTCCATCGGGCTGACCGCGATCGTGGTAGCAGTCTGCGGACTGATCCAGGTGGCCTCCGGGCTGCCCTCCCCACCGGACTGGGCGGAGGTCTTCGCCGCCGGCGGTCTGATCGGCTTCGTGGCCGCGAACCCGCTCTCGGCCGCACTGACGCAGTGGGTGACGATTCCGCTGATGGTGCTGCTCGGCTTCTTCGGTCTCCTGGTGGTGACTGCCACGCCGGTGGCAGCGATCCCGCGTCGGATCCGGCAAGGGGTGGACTGGATCACCGGGCGGGATGTGGGCGCCGACGAGCCGGAGGAGGATCGGCCGGCCCGGTCCCGCCGGCCGCGGAAGGCGGCCCCGGGCGAGACCGCGGCGGTCGAACCGGGTGACTTCCATGGCGACGAGGCATTCGAGCAGGCGGCCGAGCTGGCTGGTGCCGACGCCCGCGGAGCCGCGGCACCGGGCGCCCCTGGCGCCGGCAATCCGATGCCGGAGGCAGAGGCTGACGGGGCCGAAGCAGGCGGCGAGAGTACCGAGGATCTGCAGGCACCACCCACCCAGGCGCTGCCGGCCCGGGCCGAGCAGCTGGTGCTCGACCCGGGGATGACCTACACGCTGCCCGGCGACGATGCCCTGGTGGCGGGACCTCCGCACAAGACCCGCTCCGCCGTGAACGACCGGGTGGTGGAGGCGCTGACCACCGTGCTCACCGACTTCGGTGTGAACGCCGAGGTCACCGGGTTCACCCGTGGGCCCACGGTGACCCGGTACGAGGTGGAGCTCGGCGCCGGGGTGAAGGTCGAGCGGGTGACCGCGCTGAGCAAGAACATCGCCTATGCGGTGGCCTCAGCCGATGTGCGCATCCTGTCCCCGATCCCGGGGAAGAAGGCGATCGGTATCGAGATCCCGAACGCCGACCGCGAGACGGTGGCCCTCGGCGACGTGCTCCGGTCCGGTCCGGCGCGTCGCAACGAGCACCCGATGGTGATGGGGGTCGGCAAGGACGTCGAGGGTGGCTACGTGGTGGCGAACCTGGCGAAGATGCCGCACATCCTGGTGGCTGGTGCCACCGGCGCCGGGAAGTCCTCGTTCGTGAACTCGATGATCACCTCGATCATGATGCGGGCCACCCCGGAGGAGGTGCGGATGGTGCTGGTCGACCCCAAGCGGGTCGAGCTGACCATCTACGAAGGTATCCCGCACCTGATCACCCCGATCATCACCAACCCGAAGAAGGCTGCGGAGGCGCTGGACTGGGTGGTGCGGGAGATGGACAACCGCTACGACGACCTGGCCACCTACGGGTTCAAACACATCGATGACTTCAACAAGGCCGCCCGGGTCGGCAAGCTCACCCCGCCGCCGGGCAGCGAGCGCAAGCTGGCGCCGTACCCGTACCTGCTGGTGATCGTCGACGAGCTCGCCGACCTGATGATGGTGGCTCCGCGGGACGTGGAAGCCTCGATCCAACGGATCACCCAGCTCGCCCGCGCTGCCGGGATCCACCTGGTGCTGGCCACCCAGCGTCCGAGCGTGGATGTGGTCACCGGTCTGATCAAGGCGAACGTGCCGTCCCGGCTGGCGTTCGCCACCAGTTCGCTGGCCGACTCCCGGGTGGTCCTCGACCAGCCCGGTGCGGAGAAGCTCATCGGCCAGGGCGACGCCCTGTTCCTGCCGATGGGCGCGTCCAAGCCGATGCGCGTGCAGGGCGCCTGGGTCGGCGAGTCCGAGATCCACACCGTCGTCGACCACGTGAAGGGCCAGCTCAAGCCCACCTACCGCGAGGACGTGATCGTCCCGGCGGCGAAGAAGCAGGTGGACGAGGACATCGGCGACGACCTGGACCTGCTGCTGCAGGCGGCCGAGCTGGTGATCACCAGCCAGTTCGGCTCCACCTCGATGCTGCAGCGCAAGCTCCGGGTCGGGTTCGCGAAGGCGGGCCGGTTGATGGACCTGCTGGAGTCCCGGGAGATCGTCGGACCCTCGGAGGGCTCGAAGGCTCGGGATGTGCTGATCCAGCCGGACGACCTGCCCGGCACCCTGGCCATGCTGCGCGGTGAGTCCCCGCCGGCGCCGGCCGGTGAGGCGTCGGCAGAGGTCTACGACGATGCCGAGGCCCCCTCGGACGGCGGCTACCCGGCCGATGACTACGCCCAGGAGAGCGAGTCCGAGGACGCCTGGGAGCTCACCGATCACCGTTGAACCCTCCTGCACTCACGCAGGAGGGTTCAACGACGCCTGAGACTGGGTGGCTTACACGAGGGCCAGCACGTCCCGCTCCAGGCGCTGGTAGGAGGCCTCCATCCCGTCGGTCATCCCGGTGCCGAGCACCATGTCGCGGATCTCGACGCTCGGATAGGTGATCACCTGCGTGAGCAACGTACCGCCGTCGACGGCCGCGAGGGTGAGGTCGTTGCGGACCGGCTCGCCCGCCGCACCGATCATCGCCTCGGTGCTGACCTCGTGGTACGGCGCTGTCGCCGCGAGCAGCTCACCGGTGAAACCGAAGCCGGGTTCGCCGTCGTCGGAGGCCCACTCGTACCGGTAGGAATCGCCCACGGACTCTGCCACCTCGCAGGTGACCATCCGCCAGCCGTCCGGGCCGAGCATCCACCGCTTGAGCAGCTCCGGGTCGTGGTGGGCCCGCCAGACCTGTTCCACGCTGCCGCGGATCACCCGGGAGATGCGGACCTCGGTGTCGGAGAGGATCTGGGCGGCGACGGCCCGGTCTGCGGAGAACGACGCAAGGTCGGCGAGCACAGTGTCCATCTGGCCCAAAGCCTCGGTCATCCCCTCCGGCATGCCCATGTTCACCAGCTGTTCCAGATCCTCCAGGCTGGAGAAGCGGCTCACCGCGGTGAAGGTGGAACCGCCGTCGACCTCGTCGAACGTGACGGTCATCTGCATGCTGGGCAGAGCGGTGTTAGCCGTCCTGTCCTCGTGGGCGAAGCGCTCGGTGATTTCGAACCGGCTGCCGGCCTCGACCGAGAGGAACTCCCAGTAGCCGTGGGCGCGGCTACCGTCCGGACCGGTCATGAAGTAGTCCGAGCGGCCACCCGGAAAGAACTCGTGGCGGGTGAAGGTGGCCGGCCAGGTGGGCGGACCCCAGAACTGTTCCAGCTGCCGCGGATCGAGCCAGGCTTCCCAGAGCCGCTCGCGGCTCACCGGGAACTCCCCGACGATGGTGAGGGTGAGCGCTTCCGGGTCTTGGCGGACGGTGGTGATGGGCATCGCACTACTCCTTCGGTCGTTCGGCGAGGAGGTCATCGAGCTGACGGCCGCGCTCGCGCCAGAGGTCTTCCAGCTGGGTCAGCAGGACGCGGGCACGGGCCAGGCGTTCAGGGTCCCCACGGACGAGACGTTCTCGCCCTCGACGTTCCTTGGTCACCAGACCCGCCTCCTGCAGGATCGCCACATGCTTCTGCACGGCGGCGAAGGACATGTCGTAGAAGCTCGCCAGGGTGCTCACCGACGCTTCGCCGGCCAGCGTGCGGCGCAGGATGTCACGGCGCGTGCTGTCCGCCAGGGCGCGGAAGAGCCCATCGATCTCGGCTTCGGAGAACTGATCTACAACCATTAGGTTGTACGTTAGGTGCTGGCCGGGCGACGGTCAAGGGGTCGGGGCAGTGTCGGCTGGGCAGGGCGGTGCGGGCGGCGCTACTCCGAGCGGGGAACGACCTCGGCCGGATCGCCGGTTGCCTCCGGGGCCTCCGTGCGCTCGGCGAACTCGGCCCCGGAGGACTCGGCCATCACATCCTCGACGCCCTCCATCCGGGACTCCAGGGTGCTGCTGTCCAGCTGGAGTCCGTCCGGCTGCTGTCCGCCGAGCAGCTCGGTGAGCGGGTAGACGCGCTGGCCGCCGAGGCGGTCCACGGTCATCGGCGTCCACTCCAGTCCGGTCACCCGGGCCGGGCCGTCCACCGGTTTGACCACCGTGGCGGTCATGAACAGCCCGGTGCCGGTCTGTGGCACACAGCACTCCTCGTCCTGGTTGGAGATGAAGTTCCCCAACGAGTAGGCGACCCACATCCCCTCCCCGTCCGGACCGCCGTCGAGCAGTTCGAACGGTTGCGGCACGTGCGGGTGGTTGCCGATGATCAGGTCGATCTGCCCGGAATCGGCCAGTGCCTCGGCGAGCTCGGTCTGGTCGGCGTTCGGGGAGCTCTGGTACTCCACCCCCCAGTGCAAGGTGGCCACCACGAGGTCGGCGCCGTCGGACCGTGCCGCGGCGGCCTGGTCGATGATCCGGTCCGGATCCAGCAGGCTCACCGACCATGGCGCATCCTCCGGGATCGGTAGCCCGTTCGTACCGTAGGTGCCGCCGATCTGCGCCACCGTGATCTCCTGCCCGCCGCGCTCGAGCTGGTACAGCTGCGGGGTGCTCGCCTCCTCCTCGCTGCGTGCGGACCCGGCGTGCCCGAGTCCCGCCTCGTCGAACATGTCCAAGGTGTAGGCGAGGTTCTCGTACCCCCGGTCCAGGGAATGGTTCGTGCCGGTGGAGCAGCCGTCCCAGCCCAGGTCCACGAGGTTCTGCGGCAGCTGGTCCGGTGCGCCGAAGAGCGGGTACCCGGTCGGCTCCTCCTCGGGCAGGGAGAGCGGGACCTCCATGTTGCACAACGCCAGGTCCACCCCCTCGCTCCAGGGCTGGGTCGCGGCCAGCATCGGGGTGAAGTCGTATCCGTCGTCGGTGCGTGCCTCGGCGATCGGGGTGTCGTGTGGGAGCACGTCCCCGGCTGCGCCGATGGTGAAGGTCGCTTCCTCCTGCGCCGGCTCGGACGGTGTGGGGCTCGGTTCCTCGGTCGGTGCCGTGCTCGGCTCGGTCGCCGTGGGCTCCGAGGGGGGTTCGGTTCCGGAGGCCGGGTCCCAGGGGCGGGTGAAGAACAGGATCACGGCGACCACGGCGACGATCGCGATTGCGGTCAGGGCAGCCGGAAGCACCCAGCGTTGCTGGGAGGAAGAGGACATGGGACTGCACTGTAGCGCCGTCGGCTGAGCGTTCCGTCCCCTACTCTGGAGTGGTGTCGAGCAACCCGGAGCACCCGGCCCAGCAGCCCACCACTGCTGAGGGCAGTCCGATCGCGCCGGTGTGGAACCTGCCGAACGTGCTCACCATGCTGCGCATCGCGATGGTGCCGGTGTTCGTGGTGCTGCTCTGGCAGGACACCACGGCGACCGACCTGGGCGCTCTGGTGGTGTTCCTCCTCGCTGCGGCCACCGACAAGCTCGACGGCACGATCGCCCGCCGCCGGGGGATCGTGACCAATTTCGGCAAGATCGCCGACCCGTTCGCGGACAAGCTGCTCACCGGTGCGGCGATGGTGGTGCTCGCTGTGCTCGGCGTGATGCCGTGGTGGGCGGTGATCGTGATCCAGGTGCGGGAGGTCGGCATCACGGTGCTGCGCTTCGTGATGGCCCGCCGCTCGGTGATCGCTGCCTCCAACGGCGGCAAGCTGAAGACTGTGCTGCAGGTGGTATTCCTGGCGATGATGATGCTGCCGGCGGTGGCTCTGTTCGGGTCGCCGTTCGGTGACTGGTGGGAGACGGCCGCATACGTGATCATGCTGCTCGCCACGGCGGTCACGATCGTCACCGGGGTGGACTACTGCTGGCGTGCCTGGCGGATCGCCCGCGACCAGAAGCAGTGAGTGCCTCAGCGGCCCAGGTGATCGAGCGGCTGCGCGGCAGTGGGTTGACGCTGGCGGTGGCGGAGTCGCTCACCGGCGGGTTGCTCGGCGCGGAGCTGGTGGCGGTACCGGGGGCCTCCGCGGTGTTCCGTGGCGGTGCGCTGACCTATGCCACGGACAGCAAGGCGAGCGTGCTCGGCGTGCAGGAGGAGTTGCTCACCGCGCACGGTCCGGTGCATCCGCTGGTCGCGGTACAGATGGCCGACGGCGCCCGGTCACTGTTCGGGGCCGACCTCGCCCTGGCCACCACGGGGGTGGCCGGACCGGGTGCGGCCGACGGGCACCCGGCCGGCACGGTGCATGTGGCCTGCACCGGGGCGGGTGTCCCGGCGCAGGTGCGTGGCTACGTGCTGGCCGGGAACCGCTCCGCGGTGCGCGGCGCCGTGGTGCAGCTCGCCCTAGCGCTGCTCCTCGACTGACAGTGCAGCACCCAAGGCGCGTTGCACGGAACCCGCGTGGGCCCGGCCGACTGTGGTGCAGTTCACCTGCGGAACAGAACGGCGGATGGGTGCGTTGGAACGAGTAATGATGCAGACACGTTCGCCGAAGAGGCCCCGGGTGGCGACCGGGCCAAGAGGTGGCTGGTCGTCGACTCGGCCGGCACACGAGACGAGGCGCGCACCTGTCGGTGCGGCAAGGTACGGTAGGAGTACAGCAGTCGAAGGCAGCACACGAGAGGAGGGACGCACCATGGTGGTACTACGGCGCGAGATCGGTGACGTCCTGCGTGGCGCTCGCCAGGGGCAGGGGCGCACCCTGCGTGAGGTGTCCTCGGCGGCCCGGGTTTCCCTGGGTTACCTCTCCGAGGTCGAACGCGGCCAGAAGGAAGCCTCCTCGGAACTGCTCTCCTCGATCTGCACTGCGCTGAGCATCCCGATGTCAGTGGTGTTGCGGGAAGTCTCCGACCGGGTTGCACTGGCCGAGGGTGTCGCTATCCCGGACACCATCCCCGCGGACTTCATCAACCAGTTCGGCCACGACGAGGACCTCGCTGCGGTCTGAGGCGAGCGTGGCCTGGCCGCCCACTGGTTTGGCGGGTGACCGGTGCCGACCGGATGGCCGTGCAGGACGGCTGGTGCGTAGTCCGGCACGACTGGTGCATTTGCCCGGACATCGCTGATGCACGCCGGCTGTAGGACTGACCGGTGCTGTCAGTCCGGCTGACAGGCCGGGCAGTGGAACGCCGGTCGTTCCATCCCGGGCGCGCCGATCGGAGCCACGGCAATCGGCGCGCCGCAGCGCGGGCAGGCCAGTCCGTCCCGCCCGTGCACATACGTGCTCTGCTCCCGGCTCCCGGTGGCCGTGAGGGTGTACGCGTCGGCGGAGCGGCGCATCAACGCCGCCGCCGTGGCATAGACCGCCCGGGCATCCGATACCTGCTCAGCCGGGCGCCACGGACTGATCCGGTGCCGCCAGAGGGTCTCGGCCAGGTAGATCGTCCCGATCCCGGCCGCCACCGTCTGGTCCAACAGCACCTCGCCCACCGGGCGGCCATCCTGCCGGGCGAAATTTGCCGCGGCCTGATCGAGCGCCGTGTCCAGTGCGTTGCCCTCAGCCATCAGGTTCGGCCCGAGGCGGGCGAGCAGCCGCTGCTCGTCCCGGGTGCGCAGCACCGTCAGCATCCCGAGCGCTTCACCCACACAGGTCCACACTTCGGTGGCCAGCACCGCCCGCACGATCGGGCGTCGCAGCGCCTCCGGTGGCGTGCGGGTGCGCCGGGCGCGCCATACTCCGTCCATCCGCATGTGCGTGTGCAGGGTGCGGCCATCGTCGAACCGGGTGAGCAGATGCTTGCCATAGCTGACCGATCCCAGGTGCACCCTGCCGGTGAGATCAACCCCCGCCGCACCCGGCCAACGCAGCTCGGAGCGCACCAGCGCCTCCTGGCCCAGGCTACGATCCAACAGCCGCGCCAACCGGGCCAGCACGTCACCTTCGGGCACCGGTCACCGCCTCGGGATCCGCAGCCCGCTTGGTGCGGCGATGAAGCCGGCGTCGGTCAGCGCCGCCGCGGTGGCCGATGTGCTGCCCAGTGCCCGCTCGCCGTCGATCCGGGTCACCGTGAACCGGCCCAGAGCTCCCGTGCCCGCGACCGCCACCAGCTCGGCCGCAGCCGCGGCCAGCGGCTCCGGCTCTGCCGTGAAGGCGAGCACGGAGCGGGCACCGCGTTCCAGGTAGAGGACGGGCCGACCGCCGACCAGCACCACGCTCGCGCCCACCTTCCGGCCGGGGCGGTGCCCGCTCAGCGCACCGGCCACGGCCACCGGCTCCGGCCAGCCCAGCGCCGCACCGTAGGGATTGGCCGGGTCAGTGGCAGCCAGCAACAGTGCACCAGAGGTGTCCGGGTCGGCTGCGCGGAGTGCGTCCACCGCATCCGGGAGGGCGAACTGCGCCCCACCCAGGCCCTCCACGAAGTAGCCGCGGCGCACCTGCCCGGACTCCTCCAGCCGGCCGAGCAGCCGGTAGGCGGTGGCGAATCCGCCGGGGAGCCGGTCGGCCGCACTCCCACGGGTGAGCACACCGTCCCGGTCGATCAGGGCCAGCGTCGCCATCGTCGCCCGCTGGCCGGGTTCGCTGCGTGCTCCTACGAGCGACCATCGGCCCACGGCCTGGTCCGGAACTGCTCGAGCCACCCGGGCGGCACCACCGCCGCGGCCAGTGTGGTCCCGGCCGCCTCCGGTGCGCTCGGCGCTCCCTCCAGCCGCGGAGATCACCGCTGCCGACCGGCCCAGCCCGGTCGCGTTCAGCTCGGTGCTACGCAGCGCGAGCGCCCGTAACGAGCGGCCTCGTGGCCGGGCGCGGCGGCGGGGGCTGGTTCCCGGCCGTGGGCGGGCACCCAGGCGGGCTCGTAGCGGCGCCAGGGTGTCATTGCTGACCAACCCGGCCCAGACCGAGGCCCAGAGCGCCTCCACCAGCTCACCCTCGGTCGGAACCTGGTCGCCCAGCCGTTCGGCGACTCCAGCGGCCAGGTCCCGGAAGAACACGCCGCCGGCACCGCTGAGCGTGTCGATCACAGCCTCCTGCACGGGGTCGGCGGGTTCACCAGGTTCCGGTGCCAGGTCGGCGACTGCCTCCGCCGGCAGCAGGGCGAGGAGCCCGTCGTTGCCCGGTCCGCCGCCGGCGCCGACCCACGCCACCTCCCCGGAGCTGGTCAGCTCATCAAGCATCTCCGGGGCGTAGTCACGCACCCGTCCCGGGAGCACCAGCGACTCCCACGCCGAGGCGGCCACGCCCGCCCCGGCGAGCTGCTCGATCACGGTCAGCACGCCGTCGACCCCGCGCAGCGCTCGGACCTGATGCCATCTCGGCAGGTACACCGCGAGCTGCTCCGGCGGCACGGCCTCCACCTCGGCGCGCAGCGCCGCCAGCGACCGGCGGCGGATCCGGCGGAGCACGTCGGCGTCGCAGTAGTCCGGTCCGGGGAGCTGGGCGCTCGCCGCCGTGTGCGCCTGCGCCGGGCGCAGGGCACCGGCGGTGAGGACGCCCCGGGCGGTCATCTCCTCCAGCAGCGGGGTCACCGCAGCTGCGCCGAGGCCGTAATGGGCTGCCAGCTGCGCCGCGCGGAACGGCCCGTGCGTACGCGCGTACCGACGCATCAGGTCTGCCAACGCGGCGGGGACCGGCTCCAGCAGCTCCTCGGGCACCCCCGGTGGCAGTGCCACCCCGAGCGCATCCCGCAGCCGAGCAGCGTCCTCGATCACTGCCCAGCAGCGCTGTCCGGCCACCCGGACCTCGATCACCCGGCGAGCGCCCTGCAGCTCGGCCAGCCACCCGGCCACCGCCGCCGGTTCAAGGGCCCGGTGCGCCAGCTCGTCCGTGCTCACCGGCCCGAGCCGGCGCACCAGGTCCGCCAGCTGCTCGGCGCTCTCGGCCCGGTAGGTCTCGGTGCGCAGCTCCACCTCGAGCTCCACCGAGGCCAGCGCGTCGGTATCGAGCAGGTCAGCGACCTCGGCACCGTCCCCGAGCAGGTCCGCGACCAGGCCGGCGTCCAGGGTGAGCGCGGCCGCCCGGCGCTCCGCCAGCGGGGTGTCCTCGCCGTAGAGGAACTGGGCCACATAGCCGAACAGCAGCGACTGGGCGAACGGTGAGGGCTTGTCCGTGCTGACCTCCACCACCCGGATCCGGCGGGCGTGGATCCCGCGCATCAGGTCCGCCAGCGCGGCGGTGTCGAAATCGTCCTGCAGGCACTCGCGGACCGCCTCCAGCATCACCGGGAAGTCCGGGTACTCGGCGGCCACGGCGAGCAGCTGGGCGGCGCGCTGGCGTTGTTGCCAGAGCGGCTGACGCTGGTCCGGGCGGCGCCGGGGAAGCAGCAGCGAACGGGCCGCCGCCTCCCGGAACCGGGCGGCGAAGTGCGGTGAGGCGCTCAACGCCGCGAGCACGTCCGCCTCCACGCGCTCCGGCTCGAGCAGCAGGTCTTCGATCGGCACGGCACCGGCATCGCCACCGACGGGGCCGGTGAGATCGTCGGCAGTCATCGGCCCGAAGTCATCCAGCACCGACGCCGCCGCCTCGGTGTCCGGCAGTCGCAGCACGATCCCGTCGTCTGCGTGCATCGCTGCCACGTCCAGGCCGAACCGCTCCCGCAGCCGGGCGGAGAGCACCAGTGCCCACGGGGCGTGCACAGGGGCGCCGTAGGGGGAGTGGATCACCACCCGCCAGTCGCCGAGCTCGTCGCGGAAGCGTTCCACCACGATCGTCCGGTCGTCCGGTAGCCGGCCGGTGGCCTCCTGCTGCTCGGACAGGTAGGCGAGCAGGTTGTCCCGCGCCCAGTCGTCCAGCCCCCAGTCGACGACGGCGTCGGCCGGCGTGGTCGCTTCGGTCACCGACCGCACCATCGCCCCGATCGCGGCACCCAGCTCGGCGGGCCGGCCCGGCGCATCCCCCTTCCAGAACGGCAACCGGCCGGGCAGACCAGGGGCGGGGGAGACCAGCACTCGTTCGGGAGTGATCTCCTCGATCCGCCAGGTGGAGGAGCCAAGGGTGAAGGTGTCGCCGGCCCGGGACTCGTAGACCATCTCCTCGTCCAGCTCACCGACCCGTTTGCCGCCCCGTGCGCTGGACTCTCCGGCTACATACACCCCGTACATCCCGCGATCAGGGATCGTGCCCCCGCTCACCGTGGCGAGCATCCGCGCCCCCGGCCGCCCGGTGAGCGTGCCGGCCACCCGGTCCCAGGTGATCCGTGGCCGCAGCTCGGCGAAGCTCTCGCTCGGGTACCGGCCGGAGAGCATGTCCAGAACGGCGGTGAGCACCCGGTCGGTGAGCGTGGCGAACGGGGTGGCGCGGCGCACCAGCGCAGCCAGGTCCGTCACCGTCCAGTCGTCGACGGCGCACATCGCCACGATCTGCTG
>DXBY01000237.1 GCA_019116305.1 Candidatus Ruania gallistercoris
GTGGAGCTGAAGCCGGAGGCAGAGGCGGTTCCGGACGCACGAGTCGTACTCGAGGAGGAGGGTGAGATCGCTGCCGACTATCTTGAGGAGCTGCTGGACATCGCGGACCTGGATGGTGACATCGACATCGATGTGGACCACGGGCGCGCGGCGGTGGCCGTCGTCACCGAGGACTCGGACGATCGGCTGGACTCCCTGGTAGGGAAGAACGGCGAAGTGCTGGACGCGTTGCAGGAGCTCACCCGGTTGGCGGTGCAGGCCAAGACCGGTGACCGGAGCCGGCTGATGCTCGATGTGGCTGGATATCGCAGCAAGCGGCGCGAGGAGCTGACAGCGCTCGCCGAGGAGGCGATCGCCACAGTGCGGCAGACGGGTGAGTCCGCGGCTCTGCAGCCGATGAACCCGTTCGAGCGCAAGGTGGTGCACGATGCTGTGGCGGCGGCGGGGTTGGTGAGCGACTCCGAGGGGGCTGAGCCGAACCGGCACGTGGTGATCCACCCGACGCAGTAGTGCGGGCTGGATCGGGAGATGAACGAGCAGTTGCCGGATGGCGTAGCGATCGACGACGAACGGAGCCGGGATATTCTCGGCCTGGCCTGGGGCGGGGCAGCACACTTCGCTGACCTGCTGGCGCAGGAGGGTGAGCTAAGAGGCCTGATCGGGCCCCGGGAGCTGCCGAAGCTGTGGACACGGCACGTGCTGAACTCTGCAGCGGTGGCACAGTTCCTGCCGTCGGAGGGTTCGCTGGCCGATGTGGGGTCCGGAGCCGGGTTGCCCGGTGTGGTGCTGGCGTTGATGCGTCCGGACCTCGAGGTCCATCTGATCGAGCCCATGCAGCGCAGGGTGGAGTGGTTGCTGGAGCTGGGGACCGAGCTGGATCTCGACAATGTGACAGTGCACCAGGTGCGTGCCGAGGAGTTGCATGGCCGCGTGTCGGTCGATGCGGTGACTGCACGTGCGGTGGCTGCACTGGATAAACTCGCGCGGTTCTGTCTGCCGTTGGTTGCACCTGGTGGCAGCCTGCTCGCACAGAAGGGTCAGCGAGCTCAGGACGAAGTGGCCAAGGCCGACCGGGTGCTGCACAAGCTCGGTGTGGTGGAGGTGACCGTGCACGAGGTCGACATGCTGGGCGACGGTGATGTGACGCGGGTGGTGGAAGCGCGGAAGCGCTGAGCACGCGCGGCCCGGTCCGAATCGCCCGCACAGCGGAGTAGAACAAATGTGTTGGGTATCTGCTTGAGTGACGTTGAGTTGAGCGACTGCAGGGTCCGAGTGTGCTGAGGACGCAACGTGCGGGCGAGCGCCTGCAGACCTCGGACGAGGGTCCGCACCGTCAGGTGACGCAGAAGTCGAGCCCGTCGATG
Source organism: Candidatus Ruania gallistercoris (assembly GCA_019116305.1). Lineage (GTDB taxonomy): Bacteria > Actinomycetota > Actinomycetes > Actinomycetales > Beutenbergiaceae > Ruania > Ruania gallistercoris. The sequence goes on from DXBY01000237.1 coordinate 1,365, forward strand.
TGGGGAGAGCTCGTCGCTCGTGTGTTCGCGATCGAGGGAGTCGTCGAGGGCCACAGTCAGGTCTCCGTGATCGAGGAGAGCATCAAGTTCGCACGCCGGTCATGATCAAGTAGCCGAGATGGTCAGGTCCTTGAGCGGGTGCGCGTCGGCAGCGAGCGCTTGCCGTAAGGGGGTGGTAGAACAGCGGGCCACGGGAACGCGCGGCGCAGCGGTTGACCCGGAGGTGAACTCGTCAAGGTGGTACGGCAACTGACGGCCATCGATCCTGTAGTGCAAAGTCCCGATCACCCACCGCTTGAACAGCAGGGCACGTAGACGAGACTACTTCACTCGGGCAGATACGTTAGAACAAATGTTCACTCTCCGAAGACCGAGAGGCACTTCGGTGCTTACTTCGACGTAGCGGTCTACGAGGTGTTGAGATTGCTGTGCTTGCGAGGGCTCGGCGGGAGCCCGCGGGTGCGGGGAGCGACAGCGACCCCTGTCAGCCTGTCGAAGGCCGTTGTGGATGGTCGGGGGTAAGGGGCGCGCATCTCTCGGGTCGGAGTCGGTGCAGTCGTTGCTGCTCATCGTACGGTTGCCTCCTGCCCGGTTTCGGAGTGGTAGCGCCGAGCTGGTTCCGGTGCGGGCTCCCCTTTCCGCTATCGCGCCCTTTCGATGCGTTTCGCCAGCGCGTGTTCTCGTGGTGGGTAGTAGTCGGTCCACTCGGGTTGTTCCTGATTGGAGCGGGGTTCGTGAGCCGGCATGATGAGGGCGCCCGCGGTGTTTCACGTGGAACCGAGCGTGGATGCCGACGGCGCAGCCAGGGCTGACTTAGGGTTGCGCCCGGGGCCGGGCCGCCAGGTACGACGGTGATCACAGGTTCTCGGTGTCTATAGGGCGAGTTCGATGGCTGACGGCTGGTGCCGGATCGGTAGAACTACTGGCCGGCGTGCGGCTAGCTGCTGCAGGAGGTGTCAGGGAGGGTAGTGGACGGCGAAGGTGTTTCACGTGGAACAGCACCGGTTCGTGCCTTGCTGCTGACTCGAGCGACGGTGCGGCGAGTCAGGTCTCGGTTTGGTCGAGAACGTCGCTGTGCGAGGCTGTGTCTATCGTGCTCGCAGTACCGAGTGGATGCAGTGCGGACCTCGAGCACGCGGCGATGGTCGCCGAGTTGTTGCGTGGGTATACCGCTGCGGAATGAATGGCGGCACGGATCGTTGGCTGGTCTTATCAGTCCACGGGGCTCGGGATGATGGGTCACCAGTCAGAGAGGCGACCGGATGCATCCGCGGCCGCATCGAAGCTTCTAGCGACGGTTCGGCGCCGAGAGAGGGATGGGAGGCGAGGGCGAGGCCCTTGGCTTCTGAGCGTCGGCAATGTGGGCATAGGTCGCGCATGGCGGTTTCACATGGAACCGTGCGTCCCCCGCCTAGGGTTGGCTGCCTGGAGCTGGGCGTAATGGCGCCCAGAGTCAGCGGGGCCTTTGTCCGTCCTTCGGTGAGGACCAGCCATCCGTCGACGATCGGCCGTATGGGACCCGGAAGCCGCGCTTGAGTAGCGGCGGCGACGGAGCGACGTCTCGCTCTGAACGAGAGCTCGGTCTGGGGCCATTCGGGCGATTGCACCGTGTAGCCCGACGTCGATGGTGTAAACGCAGGGTTAGTGCGGGCGGCGCGGCCCGGCCTCTGCAGGCGGACATGGGGTCCGGTCGAGTAACGTTCCCTTCCAGTCGTGCGCACCAGCTGGCTGTTCCACGTGAAACTGTGGTGCGCACGTGCTACGTGGAAGTTGGCCTGCACATAGAGAGCAAAGTCTCTAACTGTGCAGGAGTGTGCTGGACGGATGGGACCCTTCTTGATTTGTTTGCATGCAGACGGTGCAAGTAGGTGGACGCTCCTTGCACCTGCTGGACCGTACAGCGAGGTTTTCGTGCGGCCAGGAGAAGCTTGGTTGGCGCGGTTGACGCTGCCGGCCCGCCGCGGGATTCGTCGAGCTTTGCGACCCCGCAGCGAGTGTGGATTCGAGACTAGTAGAAGTGCCTCGCGAGCACACTCAGGCAGGTGGAGCGTCCTGACGGGTGCGCGCTCGCCAAGGTCGAGCGTGTTGGAGTCGAGGCTGCGGACCAGCGCCTCTGTGTCCAGTGTGTGAGGGCTCATGTTTCACGTGGAACGGTCGGCCTCTTCGGCGGCTTCGTGGAGAATGTCCCCTCTTCGCACTGGGCGACGCAAGGGGCATGGCGTATCTCGTTTCACATGGAACGGTCGGAACCATCCGAACGACAGTGGATGCTGGCGATTGTTGAGGGTCTTGAGTATCACTGTGCGGGCGGCTATACAGCAGGACCGCATAGATGAACCTGCCGGCCGGCGTCTATGCGGACTGGGTCACGTGCGCGGTAACCGTGGTGGGTCGGAGGGTTGGAAGGAGGTGCCTGAAACCCTGAACGCGCCGCGCGAGCGGGTGACTGCATCTGCTCGTCGTTTCACGTGGAACGCGCGGCGGCGAGCATGGGCGGACGCGCTGGGCGGATCAGTGTGATCGGATCGGTGGTAGCAAGTAGCCGCGTGTGGCGCCGTACCAGGAGGCGGTTAGCACCGTGTGGCGTCATTGCAGGTACGGAGAGGGCCTCGCCTGCATGTGCGAGCTCATTCGTTCCGTCCTGGCCGCGCGGTACCTTTCTTCCCAATGAGCGCGCGGCTGCGCCGAGTGTCCAGTTTGTCTGATTGGTGGGCGGAGCCAGAGAACAGAGAGCGCGGATGATTTGGCGCAGCACAAGGTTCCACGTGAAACGACGAGAGTGAGCGCGGTTCGGTTGGATCGAACTTCTACGGCGCCGGCGCTCACTGAGGTTTAGGAGAACGGCCGCGCCCCTGAGGTGCGCGGCTCGTTTCACGTGGAACCCTTGCGAGCCGGATAACACCAATCAGCACGGCGCAACGTGGGTCAAGCTGAAGGCACGGTTGACGCAAACGGTCCGATCGGGGCAGTACCGGTGTCCAGCGCGATTCATGTGGAGCGGGCGGACGGCTTGGCAGTGAGTGCCGTGTGCTCCGGGAATGATGGCGCTGACAGTGGTCATCTAGGGCTGAAGTGAGGGCGTCGCTGCACCGACAGTGCCGCCCGCATTCTGGCACGGTGGATCGTATGTGTTCCGCCACGGCACCTGTGTCGGTCGATCGCCCTGGATTGCACTCGTTTGGGTTGTCCTCCTGGACCGCTAACTGCGGTGTCGATGTGAAGGTCAGATTGGTGGCGGCACCCGGACATCCTCAGCACCGAGTTTCACATGAAACAGGCCATCGGCTCCTCTCCCCACACGACCACCCCCCCGAACCTCGCGGTGAAGGCTACGGGAGGTGAGCGCGTTTCACGTGGAACGCTCGGCTGGATCCGGCTGCATGCAGAGCTGAGGTTCACCGCGATCCGGCCGGGCTGACGCTCTCCAACCTCGACCCGCCCGGCCCAATGCGTCGGTCGTTGGCTGCAGAGGCGTCGAGTCTCCCTGGCGGAGTCTGGTCCCGCATGGAGTACGAGATGCCCGTGCCACGTCGACTCCCCGACGAACCACCCCCGGTCCACGTGCAGCGCCGTGACCCCTGAGAGGATCATCGGATCGAGCAAACGGTCCGCGAACGGCCTGTTGATGCACGGGCCAGGCTCCCATCGACTTGCTGGCCCGATGTCCAGCCAATGGTATGCGATGTGGATAGCCGTGTTTCACGTGGAACTGGAGGGTTAATGCTGGGTGAACGACGCACGGATATCCACACTTCGGCGCGTCCGTGTGGACAAAGTACACTCGGGTGGGCCGTCGCGCACATCTCCCGGAGAGTGTTGCAACGGCGCGGTTTGTACGCTGTCGGGGAGGACCTGAGCACAGAGCGAGGGAGTCGTCCGCCAGGGTTATCCACAGAACGATCCAGGTTATACACATGACGGCGAGTTATTCACAGAGTACGACGAGTTATCCACAGGAAGACAGTGGGCCACCGCGTTGTCCACGACGTTGCGAAGAGTTCGTCGGCGGAGCCTGGGACGTCTACTCTTGGAGGATTGGCAGCGAAGGGATCAACAGGTGGGTCAGGATGACGGAGCGGCGGGTCCGCAGTCGATCGTGGACGTGACGACGCCACTCTCCCCGGAGGAGGAACGGCGCCTGGCTCTGATGGATGCCATCCCGATCATGGACGAGAGCACGCCGCTCGCGGCCCAACTGGCCCAGGACACGCGTCGGCGTATCGAGCTCGCCGGTACCAAGTTCCCACCTCCGCTGCAGACACGTGTCTTTACCGTGGCGAACCAGAAGGGTGGGGTTGGCAAGACCACCACAGCCGTCAACCTGGCCGCAGCGCTTGCCAAATCGGGCCTCCGTGTCCTCGTTATTGATAACGATCCTCAAGGAAACGCGTCCACTGCGCTCGGCATCGAGCATCACAGCGGCGTCCCCTCAACCTATGACGTCCTGATCAACGATGTTCCTTTGGAGGACGTGGTGCAGGAGTCGGACGTGATTCCGGGTCTGTATTGCGCGCCTGCGACGATCGAGCTCTCCGGGGCCGAGATCGAGCTCGTATCCCTGGTAGCCCGTGAGAACCGGCTTCGCAACGCACTGGCCGCCTACTTGCGCGCGCGCTCTCGCCGCGGCGATCCCCGGATCGACTACGTCTTCGTCGACTGCCCGCCGAGCCTCGGCCTGCTGACGGTGAACGCATTTGTCACTGCTCGCGAAGTCCTCATCCCGATCCAGTGCGAGTACTACGCCCTCGAAGGTCTGAGCCAGCTGCTGAACAGCATCAACCTGATCCGTGCGCACCTCAACCCGGCACTGCACGTCTCCACCATCATGCTCACGATGTTCGACGGCAGGACGAATCTGGCCCAACAGGTTGCCGAAGAGGTGCGAGAGCACTTCCCGGACCAGACCCTGCGTACCGCCATCCCCCGGTCCGTGCGGATCTCGGAGGCGCCGTCCTACGCCCAGACGGTTCTCACCTACGACGCCGGCTCCACGGGAGCGCTGGCTTACCTCGAGGCGGCGCGTGAGATCGCCCGTCGAGGGATCGAACCCCCGCCTGGCAGCGCTGCCGGCACCACCTCCGCCACATCAGCCAGCGATGCCCGCGATGCCGAGGGCCTGGCTGATGACGGCGTCAACGAAGGAGCAGAACAGTGAGCGAGCGACGTCGAGCATTGGGACGAGGGCTGGGCGCACTGATTCCCTCAGGACCGGCCGGCTCCGGAGGCAACCAGCGGCCGGTGGACGTCTTCTTCCAGGACAGGGTCGCGCAGCACGGTCCCGGGCAGGACGAGACGGCCCAGGACGACGCTACGCAGGACCAGGCCACCCAGGACGACGCTGTCCCGAACAAGACCAGTCAAGAGGAGACCGCCCAGGACAGGCAGGCAACCGATCCAGCAGCAACGGAGTCATCCACAGCAGATTCAGCCGGATCGCCGAACGCTGTCTCGCTGAGCGCCAGCGAGGCCCTTCTCGCGGACCTCGAAGACGCATCGAACGGAGCCCCGGCCGCGCCGGCCGATCCGTCTGCTCGGCCCGCTGGCGTCCAAGACTCACCGGAGGAGGCCCCCGTTCTGCCGGCATCGGCACAGTCCCCGGCAGAGCCCGCCACCACCGCCGATCAGGACGGGCTGCGACCGGTCCCGGGTGCCACGTTCGCGGAGATCCCGGTGGCGGCCGTGCATCGCAACGCGAAGCAGCCGCGCCAGGTGTTCGACGACGATGAGCTGAACGAACTGGCCAGCTCCATCCGTGAGGTGGGCGTACTCCAGCCGGTGGTGGTGCGACCCTCCGGCACTGACGCCGATGGCGAGACCACCTACGAGCTGATCATGGGTGAACGGCGGTGGCGGGCCTCCCGGATCGCCGGGCAGAACACCGTCCCGGCGATCATCCGGAACACCGCCGAGCAAGACATGCTCCGGGATGCGCTGCTGGAGAACCTGCACCGCGCCCAGCTCAACCCGCTGGAGGAAGCCGCCGCCTACCAGCAGCTCCTGGACGACTTCGGCTGCACTCACGACGAGCTGGCGGTGCGGATCGCGCGTTCCCGACCGCAAATCAGCAACACCCTCCGACTGCTCAAGCTGCCGCCGCTGGTGCAGCGGCGGGTGGCCGCCGGCGTGCTTAGTGCCGGCCACGCACGCGCACTCCTCGGCCTGACCGACGGTGCGGCGATGGAACGGCTCGCGCAACGGATCGTTGCCGAGGGCCTGAGCGTGCGCGCGACCGAGGAGATCGTCACCCTCGGTGACGATCCGATCCAACCGGAGCTACGCCGTCGACCGCGTGCCGGGGCGCACTCAGCGGCACTGAATGACCTGGCCGCCCGGCTCTCCGACGACCTCGATACCAAGGTCAAGGTAAACCTTGGTCAGCGTAAAGGCCACGTCACGATCGAGTTTGCCAGTGTTCATGATCTAAACCGGATCCTCGGTGTGCTGGTGCCGAAGGACCCGGGCGTGCTGCGCGAGCAGGACGACGACACCGAGTCCGAACACGCACCCGAGCCCGAGGACGGCACGGTCGACGCCGGCCAGTGATCAGCTGCCGCGCAGCGCAGTGGTGATGATCTCCTCGCTGGGCACATGCAGCGCCTCGCTCGCTGCCTTGTCGGTGGCAGCCAGGTAGGTGTCCACCAGGCGATTTCCGACGGCGTAGCCCGCTCCGGTCGGCAGGCCGACCGGGGTTGCGCCGAACCGACGCGCCGCAGCGTCGCCGATCACCCACGCGCCGAAGTTCTCCATCCCGGTCACGGCCAGCCCGGAGACGACCTTCTCGAACACCGCATCGTCGTCCAGATGCTGTACACCGAACGGGCTGTAGCCGAGCCGGTCCCCGTACATCTCCCGGGCGAAAGCGTCCGCAAGGCCCTCCCCGACCACGTGCTCACCGACAGTCACGGTGGCCGGATCCCACACCACACCCCCGGGGGCGTACCGCAGGTTGTGGTTCAGCTCATGGACCACCGAGGCCTCGATCCGCTCCAGGTTCTTCTCTGTCGGCCACACGGTGAGCATCAGGTATCCGGTGACGGCACCGTTCCCGCTCAGTCCCAGGGCGTCGTGCATGAAGTACTCATCGGTGGGGTCGCCGAGGATGAGGACCGCCATGACATCCGGGACCTCGAGGCCGGGTAGCGCCTGCCTCTGGAGGGCAATCGCATCTTCCAGCGCGGTGTGCATCCGGGTCCACACCTCGGCAGCACGGAACCGCTCGAGGGCTTCCTTGACCCGCTCGAGCTCCCGGTCAAGTGGAAAGCCCATGGACATCGTGTGCAGCTGCGCCAGGTCCACCTCGCCGGGGAAGTAACGGAACATGTCCGCGGCGGGCGCGAGCATGGCACGGACCCGGTCCTCCCGCTCAGCGGGAGCGGCATCCAGGACCGCGGCCATGGACGTGGCGGTGTCGAGAACGGTGACAGTCATGATTCGACCGTAAGATTCCACCGCGGCCGAGGAACACGTGTTTTTCGCCTTCCTCCCGTGTCGGCTTGGGCCAAGGACTCCTGCGCGGCTCGCGCGGAAGACCGGATCGGTCGGGTACAACCCCGCTCCACAACTCGAGCCTGGTCAACCCGTTCAGCCAAAGCGGTGCCCGTACCCCGCACACCCCGCCGTGATCGCGGTCGGTGCAATGAATTGATGCCAAAGGTTGCAAAGACCTGTGACGTGGGTAACATGGCAGGCAATTGCAGTGGGATAAGGGGAGATTCCAAGTGCGTCGCAGGGCTGAGGGGCAGCAGACGAGCGGTGTGGCTCGTTCGCTCCGGTGGGGGCTGCGTGGCGCGATGGGTTTGGCCGGTGCCGCGCTCCTGGGAGGAGCGTTCACCGCCGCAGCTTCAGCAGATGACTCCCTGGTGGGCGATCTGCTCGGTGGTGCCGAGGATGTGCTCGAGGAAACCACCGCCGTCGTGGAGTCTGTTGCCGGTGCAGACGCCGATGAGGCAGCACCGTCGACAGTTCAGGTCGAGCAATCGTCGGAGCAGCCAGATTCAGTGGTGACTGAGGTTGTCGATTCGGTGGTGGAGACCACGGAGGTCGTGGCTGAGGTTGCTGATCCGGTCGAGGAGACCACGGAGGCGGTGACTGAGGTTGCTGATCCGGTCGAGGAGACCACGGAGGCGGTGACTGAGGTT
>DXBY01000238.1 GCA_019116305.1 Candidatus Ruania gallistercoris
TCCCCGTCGGGGTCGATCCAGACCAACGCCTCATAGATCTTCGCCGAGACGTCAAGCGTCTGGTTGGACGTGGTCATTCCGGGGTTGAGGCTCTCTGGATCAGCGTCGGTCACGATGACCGCGACGCCACCAGCCCCGCCCTCCTCGTCGGAAAACGGAAGGTCGTCGTCGCGGTTACACGCAGCCAACAACGGAACGCCGAGCGCGCTCACGCCGGCAAACGCCAGGAACCTGCGCCTGTTCGTCGTCACCATCTGCTGTCTCCTTGAAAGGTTGCGTCGTTGCATCGGCCGGGCCGACTATGCTCCGGCGAGCAGATCTGTCGCCGGCTCCACAGCTCGTAGCCAGTGATCCTATAGTATTTGAAGCACCCGTCGCAGTCAACACGTCACCTCAGTCCGTTCGATGCGGCGTCTGCTCCCAAGGGCTCCCACTCCCCTCCGAACCGAGTCGGAGGACCGGTGGTTGAACCTGCGTGGCTGATTCTTAGCACCCGGTTGTGCGGGGGCGTCGAAGAGTTGCTCCGACTGGCCGGCGAGTTCGGCCCGGGCTGGATGTGGACGCTGATGGTGAGGTGCCCACATGAGACTTGTACCTCATGCACTGGTCGCGTGGTTCTCGAAGACGGAGCGCGTTCGGAACTCGGCCTCCTCCCGTGGGTCACCTAGCGAGCCCAACCGGAGGTCCCCGACCGCTTGCCTACCTGAAGGCGCACGCAGTACCCCAACGGTGCGGGGCGGCGTGCGCTCCGGGCTTGGGCCGGAGCCCGGGCGGGCACCGAGGCCGGTGCGCACGATTCCGATAAGGCACCGGCGGTGCCCACAGACTCCCGCTCCGGACCGGTTGCTGGGGCCGGTCCGGAGCGGGGCCCGGTACGCCTACCGGTGTGCACGGCCGGGTGCGTCTCGAGCCAGGCGGGCCTGGCGACGTTCCGGCTCTGACGGTGGAGGCTGCCGTGAATCGCTAGCACCGGCGACTCGTAAAACTCTCGCGTCCCGCATATCACCCCATACCGACATCTGACGGCCCACAACGCTTAGCCGGCCCATTTTGTGGATAGAGGTCTAAGTATCCACAGATTCATCTTCCAGCGTGTCGGCCGACTATTCCTTGTCGCCGCATTTCGTAGAATGGATGTACGAGCACATGGCGTAGCAACTCCCGAGGAGGTGAGCAGTGATGACCGATCTCACGACGGCTACGGACACCCTGCGCGCCTCACCCCTGGGCGAGCTCCTGGAGGCGGACCTACCCACCCGGTTGGCGGCACTGGAAGCCCTCTGCGACGCCGTCTCCAGTGGCGACATCCAAGACGAGCGCGACCAGCACACCGGACCCGAACTCGGTCAGGCGAGCGTCCGGGTGCACCGGGCATGCGCGCGACTGACCGGCAAGCGGTACCAATGGCTAGCAGTGGAGGAAACAGACGGCCTCTGGGCCGCGAGTGCGTTCCACCCCCGCACCTACGCCTCCCACGTAGCCCACACCCACGCCATCTCCTACCGCAACGCCAGTCAGATGGTGCGCCTGGCCCGGCAGCTGCGCGATGACATCCCCCGCTTCGGGGCCGCACTCCGGGCCGGGACCATCGGACCCGACCACGTCCACGCCTTCGCCTCCACCGCCCTGACCTCACCGACCCGCATCGCAGCCCTGGACGAACCAGTCGAGCTCGAGGATGCCCCTGGTACAGGCGCCGACGGCGACCACGCACCCGGGTCTACCCCCTCACCGGGACAAGACGGAGCACAGGACGAGGAAGATGGCAGCGACCACGCCACGACCGGCTCAGTAAGCGTGGAGACCTTCCTCCTCACCCAAGCCCGCGACCTGCGCCCAGAGAAGGTGCGCCAGTTGGGCAAGTACTTCGCCCACGTCGCCGACCCCGAAGCCGATGAGCGCGGCTACTCCAAGGCCAAGGAGCGCGAGTTCGTCGAACTCGTGCGCACCCTGGACGGGTGGCACCTGTCCGGGTTCCTCACCGAAGAGAACGGGCGCCTGGTCCGTGCCGCGATGGATGCGGTGATGACCCTGCCCGCACCCGATGACCACCGCACCGCAGACCAACGCCGCGCCCAAGCCCTCGCCGACCTCGCCCACCTCGTCCTCGACCAAGGCCTCGCCGGCACCCACGCCTCCATCCGCCCCCACCTCGGCGTGCTCATCGGCCCCGAGGACTTCAAGCGGCTCCTGCGCGAAGCCGGCACCACCCGCAACGGACCGGGCGCCGACCGTGGCAGTGGCAGCACCAGCCGCACCACCACCACTGGCAGCCGCGACCACAGCAGCTGCCCCAGCACCGATACCGGGCACACCGAACCCGCGAGCACCGCCACCTCTGGCAGCACCGGGACGACAGCCGACCCACCGACACCCGAACGGTGTCGGCGACCTGAACCAGACCCCTCCGAGATCGACTGGGCCACCCGGTTCACTGCAGACCCGCCCAGCTTCGACGACGGCACAGGACCAGTCCCACCCGGACTGCTCCGACGACTGGCCGGCTGCGGAGACGTCTACCGCGTGTTGTTCTCGCCCGAGGGTGAGGTCATCAACCTCGGCCGCAGCCACCGCCTGTTCACCCCGGCACAACGCCGAGCCCTCATCGCCCGCGACCGCGGTTGCACCTGGCCCGGCTGCACCGCACCACCAGCGATCTGCGAGTCCCACCACGCCCGGGTGCACTGGGCCGACGGCGGACCCACCGACCTGTCGAACGGAGCGCTGCTCTGCTACCACCACCACGAGCTCGTCGACACCCGCTCCATCACCATGACCCGACAGGGCGGCATCTGGATCTTCACCCGCCCCGACGGCACGACCATCAACACCGACCTCAGTCAGACGACCGAACGCCAGGGGTGGCCCGATACCGGCTAACCACCAAGCTCGGCTCTGCACCTAGCTGCAGAGCACAGTGAGCACGCGCCCCATCCAGTGAGGACACATCCCATCACTATAGGGATATGCTGTTTCCTATACGCTGCCTGATCAGGCAGCGGCCACCTTCCATCTCGAGGAGCAGCATGTCTCGCATCAGCGGCGTCGAGGTCAGTGACGTCCGGTTCCCCACTTCCCGGGACCTGGACGGGTCCGACGCGGTCAACGTGGACCCGGACTACTCTGCCGCCTACCTCACGCTGACCACCTCCGACGGCGAGGCCGGGCACAACCTGGTATTCACGGTCGGCCGCGGCAACGACGTCATGTGCCACGCGATGGAGACGTTCGGTGCCCTCCTGGTGGGCCGGGACACCGACGAACTGCTCGCCGACCTCGGCGGCACCTCCCGGCTGCTGGTGCACGACTCCCAGCTGCGCTGGCTCGGCCCGGAGAAGGGCGTGCAGCAGATGGCTGCCGGCGGTCTGCTCGGCGCGCTGTGGGACCTGAAGTGCCGCCGGGCGGGCAAGCCACTGTGGCTGCTCCTAGCCGAGATGACTCCGGAAGAGATCGTCTCCGCCGTCGACTTCAGCCACCTCAGCAACGCCCTCACCCGAGAGGAGGCCCTTGACCTCCTTCGCCGCGGCGAAGCCGACAAGGCCGAGCGCATCGCCGAGCTGCAGGCGCACGGCTACCCGGCCTACACCACCACACCCGGCTGGCTCGGCTACAGCGACGAGAAGCTGGTCCGGCTGAGCAAGGAGGCGGTGGCCGATGGCTTCGAGATGATCAAGCTCAAGGTCGGGGGCAGCATCGCCGAGGACCGACGGCGGATGCAGCTCGCCCGGGAGGCCGTCGGCGCGGACATCCGGATCAGCATCGACGCCAACCAGCGTTGGGAGGTGGGCGAGGCCATCGACTGGCTCCGTGAGCTGGCCGAGTTCGACCCGTACTGGATCGAGGAGCCCACCTCCACCGACGACATCCTCGGCCACGCCGAGATTCGCCGCGGGATCGCGCCGATCAAGGTGGCCACCGGTGAGGCCGTGGCCAACCGGATCGTGTTCAAGCAGCTGCTCCAGGCCGAGGCCATCGACGTGCTGCAGATCGATGCCACCCGGGTGGGCGGGGTGAACGAAAACCTGGCGAACCTGCTGCTCGCTGCCAAGTTCGGGGTGCCGGTCTGCCCGCACGCCGGTGGCGTGGGCCTGTGCGAGCTGGTGCAGCACTTCTCCTTCTTCGACTATGCGGCGCTCTCCGGTTCGATGGCCGGCCGGGCGATCGAGTACGTGGACCACCTGCACGAACACTTCCTCACCCCGGTCCGCGTGCAGGGCGGGCGCTACCTCGCCCCCACTGAGCCGGGGATCGGCGCGCAAATGTACGCTGACTCGGTCGCCACCTGGCAGTTCCCGACCGGCCCCGGTTGGGCCGATGACGAGTCGACAGCACAGAAGGAGTGATCCGGTGATGGGCACGACGCCGGCGGAGCTGGACGGCATCGTCCAGGCAGCACACACCGCCCAGCAGACGGCAGCCGATGCCACCCCGGAGGTGCGCGCCGGGTGGCTGAGTGCCATCGCCGATCAGCTGGACGATGCCGCCGAGGAGCTCGTACCACTCGCCCGGGAGGAGACCCACCTGCCCGAGCAGCGGCTGCGCGGGGAGCTGGCCCGCACCACGTTCCAGCTGCGCCTGCTCGGCGAGGAGATCACTGCCGGGCACCAGCTCGAGGCCACGATCGACCATGCCGACCCGGACTGGGGCATGGGACCCCGCCCGGACCTGCGCCGGGTGAACGTGCCCCTCGGCGTGGTGGGCGTGTTCGGCGCGTCCAACTTCCCGTTCGCGTTCTCCGTGATGGGCGGCGACTCCGCCTCCGCCCTCGCCGCCGGCTGCGCAGTGGTGCACAAGATCCATGAAGCACACCAGCGGCTGGGCGAGCGCACCGCCGAGCTCGTCCGCACCGCGCTGGCCGGCGCGTCGGCACCGACCGACCTGTTCGCCGCCGTCACCGGGCAGGACGCCGGCGGCGCGCTGGTGGACCACCCGCTGGTCCGGGCGATCGGGTTCACCGGTTCCACCCGGGTGGGCACCCTGCTGAGCGAGCGGGCCGCCGCCCGCCCGGAACCGATCCCGTTCTACGGTGAGCTCGGCAGCACGAACCCGGTCTTCGTCACCCCCGCTGCCTGGTCGGCCCGCGCCGAGGAGATCCTCACCGGCTATGCCGGCTCGCTCACCCTCGGGATGGGACAGTTCTGCACCAATCCCGGGCTGCTGTTCGTGCCGGAGTTCGACCAGGCAGCCCAGGAACGGCTCGAGCAGGCTCTCGCCACGGCGCCGCAGTTCGAGATGCTCAGCCCCCGCCTGGCCGAGGGGTACGCGGATGCTGTCCGCAGCGTTGCCGCTGCCCCAGGGGTGCACACCCTGGTCGACGGCGCAGCCGGCCTGGCTCCCGCCCCCACCGTGCTCAGCACCGACGCCGAGACCGTCCGGGCGAAGCCGGAGCTGCTCAGCACCGAGATGTTCGGTCCGGCCGGTCTGGTGATCCACTACCGCAACGAGGACGAGCTGCCCGAGCTGGCTCGGCTGCTGGAGGGTCAGCTCACCGCAACCGTGCACGCGGAGCCGGACGATCAGACCGGCGCACTGGTGCACCTGCTGACCACCAAGGCCGGCCGCGTGCTGTGGAACGGCTGGCCCACCGGCGTCACCGTCTCCTACGCCCAGCAGCACGGCGGCCCGTTCCCGGCCACCACCGCCGCCACCACGACCTCAGTAGGAACTGCCGCCGTGCGCCGGTTCCTGCGCCCGGTCGCCTTCCAGGACTTCCCGGGGCAGGCGCTGCCGCCCGCGCTCCGCGAGGACAATCCGTGGGGAATCGCCCGCCGAGTCGATGGGCAGTGGGAATACCGGTGAGCAGCGATCCATCCCGCCGGAACGCCTCCGAGGACGTCTACCACCGGCTGCGCACGCAGATCCTGGAGAATCGGATGGCGCCGGGCGAGCGGATCGGAATCGACGCCGTCGCCCGTGACCTGGGCGTCTCCCAGACCCCGGTGCGGGAAGCGATCCGCCAGCTCGAGGGCGACCGGCTCGTGGTGCGGGTACCCGGGAAGGGCTACCAGACCACACCGCTGCTGGACCTGGACGGGCTGCGCGACCTGTTCGAGTTCCGGCTGCTGGTGGAGGTGTGGGCGGCCCGGTCGGTGGCCGTGAACCGGCTGTCCAACCCGGGGCCGGTGCTCGGCGACGAGCTCGGCCGGTTCCGCGCCCTGCAGGGCGATGCAGTGGACGTCCCGCGCGAGCTGGTCACGCACGACACCCGCTTCCACGGCTTCATCCTGAAGGCGGTGGGCAACGCCGTCATCCGCGACGCCCACCAGCAGACCCACACCCACCTGCACACCTTCCGGCTCTACTCCGCCGACGCCGACGGCTCGCTGACCCTCGCCGAGCACGACGCCATCCAGGCGGCGATCGAGACCTGCGATCCGGACGCCGCCGAACACGCGATGCGCACCCACCTGACCAACGCCTACGCCCGGTTCGCCGCCGCGTTCGACACCACCATGCCCGCGCTGCGGGAGCAGGCACCGCACCAGGTGTACTGAGGCACTGGGGGAGTACCTTCCGCGGAGCGCGCGCCTCGATCAGGCGCTCAGCACCGGACTCACCGTGAACTCCGCCACCCGCTCCAGGTCCCAGTCGATCCCGAGCCCGGGGGCGTCCGGGGCATGAACCAGCCCGGCCTCCACCCGCACGTCGGACCGGGTCACGGCGCGCAGCTGGGGGATGTGCTCCACCCAGGCTCCCGCAGGGGTGGCACCGACCAGGCTGACGTGCAGCTCCATCAGGAAGTGCGGGCAGATGGCGATGTTCAGCGCTTCGGCCGCATGGGCGACCTTCAGCCACGGGGTCACACCGCCCACCCGGGCCGCATCCACCTGCATGATGCTGGCCGCGCCGCTGGCCATGTAGGCCACGCACTGCTCGGCGGTGGTGAGCGTCTCGCCCACGGCGATCGGGATCGGCGTCTGCCGGGCGAGCCAGGCGTGTCCGTCGCGGTCGTCGGCCGGCATCGGCTCCTCCAGCCAGGCGATGTCGAACGGTTCGATGGCGCGGGCCCGGCGTTGTGCTTCGGACCGGGTGAATCCTTGGTTGGCGTCGACGAACAGGGTGAAGTCCTCCCCGACCGCCTCCCGCACCCGGGCCACCCGGCGTACGTCCTCGGGCAGCGACTCCCGGCCGACCTTCATCTTCGCTGCCGTCCACCCGCTGTCCGCGAGCGCACGCATCCCCTCGACCAGCTCCGCCTCGCTCAGGTGCAGCCACCCGTGCTCGGTGTCATAGGCCGGCAGCTGCTGCCGGAACCCGCCGGCGGCGAGCCAGAGCGGCTCGTCGTTGCGCTGGCAACGCAAGTCCCAGAGCGCAGTGTCGACGGCGGCGAGCGCCAGGGCGGTCAACGTGCCGGGCGTAGTGGCCCGGGTAGCGGACCAGAGCCGGTGCCAGAGCGCCTCGACCGCCCGGGCATCCTCCCCGATCAACCGGGGCAGGAACACATCATGCAGCAGCGCGAGCACGGCCGAGCCTCCGGTCCCGATCGTGTAGCTGTACCCGCGGCCGATCCGACCGTCGTCGGTCTCGATCTCCACGAACGGTGTCTCCTGCACCAGGAACGCCTGGATGGCGTCGGTGCGTTCGGTCTCCACCGGGATGTTGACGAGCCGAGCGCTCACCTTGACGATTCGTGCCACGTTGGCGTCCTCCTGATCGGTTCGGTCAATGGGTCTGCTCGCCGCTAGCCGACACCGAACACTCCGGGCAGCCACAGGCTCAGCATCGGCATGTAGGTGATCATCAGCAGCACCACCAACATCGCGGCGAAGAACGGCAGCACTCCGCGCACCACATTCGGTACCGACATCCCGGTCACGCTGGAGAGCACGAACAGCACAAGACCGACCGGCGGGGTGAGCAGGCCGAGCATCAGGTTGAAGATCACGATGGCAGCGAAGTGCAGCGGGTCGATGCTGAAGGTGTCGGCGATCGGGGCGAGCACCGGGACCACGATCAGGATGGCGGAGGTGGGCTCCAGCAACGCCCCGACGATGATCAGGAAGACGTTCACCAGCAGCAGGAACACGATCGGGTTGTTCGTCACGCCGAGGATCAGCTCGGAGACCTCCTGCGGCGCGCGCTCCCGGGCCAACACCCAGCCGAACAGCGCGGCCGCGCACACGATCAGCAGCACAGACCCGGTGGTCTCCAGGGTCCGGATCGCCACCCGGTACAGCTTCTTCCACGTCATCTGCCGGTAGGCGAGGGACAGCAGCAGGATGTACAGCACACCGACGGCCGAGGCCTCGGTCGGCGTGACGATCCCGCTGAGGATGCCGCCCAGGATCACTACGGCGGCACCGGCCACGGGCAGGGAACCCAGCAGGCTCTTCCCCCGCGCACCCCAGCTCGGCTTCTCGCCGCCGGCCGGTGCCTGCTTGCGGGTGAACCACCAGACCAGCAGGCACAACACTGCGATCAGGACCATCGCCGGCATGATCCCGGTGAGGAACAGCGCGCCAACGGACAGTCCCGCCGTCACGGCATAGATGATCGCCGGGATGCTCGGCGGGATCAACGGGGCGATGATCGAGGACCCACCGGTGATCCCGACCGCGAACCGTGGCGAGTACCCGCGCTTGATCATTGCCGGCACTTGCACCCGCCCCATGGCAGCCGCATCGGCGATCGCCGCACCGGACATCCAGGAGAACCCGAAGCTGGTCGCCACGTTCACGTACCCGAGGCTGCCGCGGATGCGCCCGAGGAACGCGGTGGCGGTGTCGTAGATCCGGTCGGTTGCCCCGGACTCGTTCGCCAGGTTGCCGAGCAGGATGAACATCGGCACGGCCAGGATCGGGAACTGGTTCACCCCGGCGAGGGTCTGCTGGACCGCCGTGTTCGTCGAGGCTGTGGTGTCCAGCAGCACGTACCCCACAGCCGGGACCAGCAGGGCGAAGGCGACCGGCACTCGGATCAGCAGCAGGACCAGCAGGACCCCGACCATGATGAGCAGCGTCAAAACGCACTCCCTCTCTCGAGACCCTCGATCGCATCCGGGCCGGCGTCCTTGAACCGGAAGTCCATGTACACCGCCGCACAGGAGTGCAGCCCGATGAGACCGAAGCCGAGGACCGCCGATCCGTAGACCAGCCACATCGGCGTGTTCGTGGCCGGCGAAGTGACATCGGCCAGCCGGTAGGCGGCGCTGGTCGCACCGGCGGTGAGGATCACGCAGGTGACGATCACCACCAGCTGAGCGATGACGTCCACCGCAGTTGCGGCCGCGGGCCGGAGCCGGGCGACCAGCAGGTCCACGGCGATGTGCAACCGCCGGGCGCCCACGTACGCCGCCGCGATGAACGTCGTCCAGATCAGCAGATACCGGGCGACCTCCTCGGTCCACGGCAGCGGAAGGCCCAACGCGTAGCGGGTGAAGACCTGCAGCAGCACGGTGATGAACAGCGCGGCGAACAACGCCACAGCGAACACACGCTCGGCAACCACCAGCGCGTGATAGACCTGCGAGCGTTCCTCAAGCCGGTCCGGGATCGTCGGATCCTGGTCGACGCCGACGTCATGCTCCGGTGGCTGCGCCGCCGCTGCCGACTCGTTGCCGGTCATGAGTTCCGGATCTCCTGGTACAGCTCACCCCACTCGACCCGGTCCGGCAATCCCTCGGCGACCGCCTCCTCGAACGCCTCCCGGTCCACGTCCTCGTTCACGGTGATGGTGCCGGAGTCGCGCCACTCGTCCAACGTCTCCTCGGCCTGCTGCACGATGCACTCCTGAGTGGCATCCGCACCAGCGTCCAGGGCCGTCTGGAGCGACTCCTGCTGCGCATCGTCCAACCGCCCGGTCACGGCATCGGTGGTCACGATCTCCACCGACTGCACGATGTGGTTGGTGATGTTGAGGTACTCCTGCACCTCCTGGAACCCGGAGGAGGCGATAGTCGGCACCGGGTTCTCCTGGGCGTCGATCGTGCCCTGCTGCAGCGCGGTGTAGACCTCACCGAGGGCCATCGGCGTCCCGGTCCCACCCATCAGCTCGATCACGTCCAGGTACAGCGGGGCGTCCGGGGTCCGGATCTTCAGGCCCTCCAGGTCGCTGGGCGTGGTGATCTCCACGTTCGAGGTGATCTGGCGGGTGCCGTAGTACCAGACGGAGAGGACGTCGAGCCCGGACTCCTCGTACAGTCCGTCCCAGATCTCGGTGATCACCGGGCTGTCGATCTTCGCGTTGAAGTCGTCCACGTCCTCGAACAGGTAGCCGCCGTCGAGCACGCCGGCGGCCGGGTAGTACTCGGCGAGGAACGCCGGTCCGGCCACGGCCAGGTCCAGGCTGCCGTCCAGGGTCTGCTCGACCAGCTCCACCTCGGTGCCGAGCTGACCGGCGGGGTAGCTCTCGATCGTCACGCCGGTGCCGTCGAGCTGCTCCTGGATCGCAGGGACCCCACAGGACTCGACCGGGTGCTGCGGCTGATACACGTGTGCGAAACGCAGCACCACCTCGGCATCCGGGTCCGGGCCCGCGGTATCGGTGTCCACCTCCTCGCCGACACCCCCACAGGCCGCCAGCACCAGACCCGCGGTGACGGTCAGTCCCAGTGCGGCCGGACGCCGGCGGCTTGCTCCTTCGGTACTCCGAGCGGTCCGTCTCACATCAGCTCCTTTGCTCAGTTCGGATCACAGTCTCTGATCCGCAGGTCACGAGGTATCGGTGGGGCCCGGCCTCGTCGTTGGCGTCAGTCCCCGGCGATCGCCAGCGGCGGCAGTCTCACCGGTTCCGACCTCTCACCTCGAAGCCGTGTCCTATAGGAATACCTTCGAGCCTATAGCGTCGTTGCTGGCGCGGCAAGAGACACCAGCGACGAGGGCCGACGGGTACCGGGCAACGTGCTGCGGTGTCGGGCAGCCACTGCGGCTCCGAGCAGCTACTACGGCACTGGGTAGGTGCTGCCAGGCCACCTCCCAACCGCACCCCCTCCAGCGACCGCCCTCGTGCCCACCACTTCGGTAAAGTCGTGCCACCGGCCCCGGCCGGTCAGAGACGGTCGACGGCCCGGTGAGAGGTGAGGTGAGGGTGCAGGAACGCCAGGTGCCCCGCACCCGACTCTCGGACTCGGTGGCCAGCGATCTGAAAGCGCGGATCGTCTCCGGCGACTACCCGGTGGGCACCAAGTTGCCCTCGGAGAAGGCGCTCGCCGAGAGTCTGGGCGTGGGCCGCAGCAGCATGCGCGAAGCGGTGCGCGCGCTGGCGGCCGCCGGCTACCTGCGGAGCACGCACGGTGTGGGCGTGTTCGTGATCAGTGACCGGCCGAACGGCATCGGCCCCCTCGACCTCACCCTCGCCGGCGGGTTCACCATCAGCGATCTGTGCGAAGCCCGGATCGCGATCGAGAGCCAGACGGCCGAGCTCGCGGCCCGACGGCTGACTGACCACCACTCCGAACTCATCCAGACCATCCTCGCGGCCGCCGCCGACCCGCAACTACCCCGCGAGGACTTCGTCGCCCTGGACGCGCGTTTTCACCGGGAGATCGCCGAAGCCAGTGGAAACCCCCTGTTGCTGCACATGTGGGACTCGATCGCCGCACAGTTCGAGGAGTACTCGATGAAGGTGATTGGCATGCCGGGCCGCCAGGAACGCGCCCATGCCGACCACGCCGGCATCGCCGCCGCGATCGAGGCCCGGGAACCCGCGCGCGCCAGTGGGCTCGCCCGGGAGCATGTGGTGACCGTGCAACAGGAGCTCGTCCGCCTCCGGACGGCCGGCGGGACCACCTGACCAGCCGAGCCTCCCCCGCCCAGGAGGCTCCGCCGTCGGCAGCTGATCAGACGAAGAGGTCCGCCACCAGCACGAACAGCAGCACCACGATGGACAGCATCGACTGCGCCAGCGTGTAGGTCTTCAGCGTGCCCCGGGTGGACAGCCCGAACAGGCTGCGCAACATCCAGAACGCGTTGTCGCTGAACTGCCCACCCAGGCAGCCTCCGGCCGCCGCCGCGAGCACCACCAGCACCGGGGAGAGCCCGAGCGGCTCCACGAGCGGGGCGATGATGCTGATCGCCGTCAGACCGGAGACCGTCTGCCCGCCGATCGCGATGCGCATCACAGCAGCCACGAACCACACCAGCAGCAGCGGGATCGTCTCGTTCGCCTCGAACAGCGACTTGAGCACCTCCTGGATGCCGGTGCCGGCGATGATCTGGCCCAGGGAGCCGGCCACAGCGGTCACCACCAGGATCGTGCCGACCGTCTCGAACGCCTTGTTCGTGCTCTCCTCCTGGCCCTTCAGCCCCTGCCGCGCGATCGCAATCACCACCGCGGTCAGGGCACCGGCGAGCAGCGCAATCACGGGGCTGCCGAGGAAGTCCACCGCGGCGTTCTGCACCCCGGTGAGCGGCACCACGATGCCGGCCACGATCAGCGCCAGCACCACCAGCACCGGGGCCAGCGCTACCAGCATCGACGGCAGCGGCTTGTCCGCACCGGCATGCTCGGCCTCCGCCTCGACGTCGAGCGCCTCCTCGTCCCGAGCAGCATTCCACCAGCCGAGCCGTTCGATCAGGAACAGGTAGAGCGCCGTAGTGATCGCCACAGCGGGCAGTGCGACGGCGAAGCCCACCACGAGCACATCCCCCGCCGCGAGCTTCATTGCACCCAGGTAGGCGAGCAGCGCCGAGCCGGGGATCACTAGCGCGTTCCCTGCAGCCAGCCCCATCGCCACCGGTCCGGCGAGGGAGGCCACCGGGCGACCCGTGCGGTGCGCCACCCGGCGCGCGATCGGGGCCACCAGCACCAGCAGCACGTCGAAGTAGATCGAAGGGGTGATGCTGGACAGAGTCAGGCTGAACGCATACGGCGAACCCTTGGTCCCGAAGAGCTTCAGGATGCCCTCCACGATCCGCTGCACCGCACCGTAGGAGGACATCAGGAACCCCATGATCACGCCCAGGCTGATCAACAGACCGACGTCGGCCATCAGCGACCCGAAGCCGCTGTTGATCCCCTCGACCACATCGGCCGGCGAGATCCCGGTGGTCAACCCAAGGAAGATCGTACCGAGCAGCAGCGCGAGCGCGGGGTTGAGCTTGAACCGCACGATCAGCACTGCGATCGCGACGAAGACGAAGATGAAGTCGGCGATCAGCCAGGGCGTCGACATCGTCACCTGCTTCCGGTGGTGGTCAGTGGGGCGGAACACCCCGGCGTGGTCTGAGGGTCTGCGGGCACCGCGACGGGCGGGCGCGCATCAGCCGCCGACTCTAC
Source organism: Candidatus Ruania gallistercoris (assembly GCA_019116305.1). Taxonomy (GTDB): domain Bacteria; phylum Actinomycetota; class Actinomycetes; order Actinomycetales; family Beutenbergiaceae; genus Ruania; species Ruania gallistercoris. The sequence goes on from DXBY01000238.1 coordinate 13,216, forward strand.
TCCTCAGAGGACTCGGCCTGTCAATACGACTTTTAAACGACCTAGTTCTCTAACTCCTCTGAACTCTTGTAGGCTCAGCGAGCAGCACCGACCTGGAGGGAACCCGATGAAGATCGACCGCGTGGAGACGTTCGTGCTCAAGGCCGGACTCGGCAGCGAACGCTTCTACTCCTCACAGGCAGCCTTCCCCGAGCGAACGAGTCTGCTGGTGCGCCTGACTACCAGTGACGGACTGGTTGGTTGGGGCGAGGGCGGCCAGTACGGGCCAGCCGAGCCAGTCAAGTCGTGTATCGACGCCGTGCTCGGCCCGGCCTTGCTGGAGATGTCGACGGCGGAACCAGCCGTGGTCTGGGAGCGGCTGTACGCGCTCACGCGCGACTTCGGGCAGAAGGGCAGCTACATCGAGGCGATCAGCGCCATCGACATCGCCCTTTGGGACCTGACCGGCAAGACGCTCGGCGTGCCGGTCTCCACCCTGCTCGGCGGGCGGTTCCGAAAGCGGGTGCGTGCCTACGGCACCGGGGGCTACTACGCCCACACCGATTTCCACGCGGATCGGGACCTGCCGGCGCTGTCCGAGGCGGTCGCCGGCTACACCGCGGACGGCTTCACGATGCTGAAGCTGAAGGTCGGCCTGCTGCCGGTGCGCCAGGACGCCGCGCGCCTCGCCGCGGTCCGGGACACAGTGGGCGAGGAGTTCCGGCTGCTCGCGGACGCCAACCACGCCTACACCGCGAGCACCGCGATCGCGATGGGACGCGAGCTCGAAGCGCACGGGGTGGAGTGCTTCGAGGAGCCCGTGCCGCCGGAGGATCGGGCCGGCTACGCCCACGTCCGCTCAACTCTGGACCTGGCGATCGCCGGTGGCGAGGCGGAGTTCACCCGGTACGGCTTCCGGGACTTCATCGGCGGCGAGTGTGTGGACATCATCCAGCCGGACGTGTGCGCGTCGGGCGGCTTCAGCGAGCTGCGCAACATCCTCGCCCTGGCCACCGCCCACAACCTGCGCACCATCCCGCACGTCTGGGGCTCCGGGATCGCGCTCAGCGTCGGCATGCACGCCTGCGCGATCATCCCGCTCGCGCCGCACACCTACCGGCCCGTCCCGCTGCAGAACGAACCAGTGATCGAGTTCGACCGGACCCGCAACCCGCTGCGCGATGATCTGCTCACCACCCCGTTCACACTCGACGCCGACGGGTACGTGCAGGTGCCCACCGGGCCGGGACTGGGGGTCGAGGTGGATCCGGACGTGCTGGAGCACTACCGGGTGGCCTGATCGGCCCACACCCCTCCGGACCAGTGCCTGCGGACCAGTGCTTCAGTACGCGGCGATGCGGTCGAGGAAGTAGTCCATGAACGCCTCCACCTGGACGTCGACGGCGATCTGGGCGTTCGGCGCCGGGGCGTCGGTCCGGGACTGCAGATCGGCGATGGCCACGCCTCGCCCGGCCGGTTCGGCGGTGAGGACGTCCACGTGGGCGTCCTGCCAGGTCAGCAGCTCGGGCCGGGAGAGCGCTGCGACGGCGAGGGGATCGTGCATCGCACAGGAGTCCTCGCCCTCCACCTCAGCGGGGCGGTCTTTGCTCAGTCGGTCCAGCCAGGCGATGGTGCACTCCCCGGCGAACGCACCGAAAGCGCGCCCACTGGCCGCCATCCGGGTGGCGTGCTCACGCCTCAGCCGCACTCTGGTGGTCACATCCAGGCCGACCACCCGCACCGGCACACCGCTGCGCATCACCGCACGGGCCGCGTGCGGGTCGACCCACCAGTTGAACTCACCCGGCATCGCGGCGACCTGGGTGTGCCCGAGGAAGACCCCGCCCATCACCACGATCTCCTTCACTGCCTGAGCCACAGCGGGTTCCATCGCGATCGCCAGTGCCACATTGGTCAGCGGCCCGATGGCGACGATGGTGATCTCACCCGGGGACGTCAGCACTCGCCGGGCGATCTCGGCCGCAGCGAATCCGGGGGCCGCCTGATGGTGACCGAACGCGGTACGCACCGTCTCGGGCGCACCACGCCGCTTCTCCGGCTCCAGCATCGGCGCCGCGGCTCCCCGTACCACGGGGATGTCCGGCCGCCCGAGCCGCTGCAGCAGCTCCAGGCTCAGGTAGGTGCCGGACTCGACGTCGATATTGCCGTTGACGCTCGTGACCAGCTCGACCTCGAAGACGTCATCGGCCAGCAGCAGCGCGAGCGCGAAACCGTCGTCGATCTCCGACCCGGGCGCACCCATCGCCATATCGGTGTCAAGGATCACTCGCACGTGCCGCACTCCCTCGTTCACCTGCTGCCGACGTCACGCTACAGGCGTCATTCCGGGCCTCCCGCCGCACCTCACATATGAGCGCACCATCACGACGCGCGCACCGCCTGTGACCACCCCGGCCCTCAGGGGACTAGCGTCGGAACCATGACCCCGCCCACCCCGAACGCTCTGCGCGCACTCGGCCTTCCGCCGTCGATCCGTGCCTGCCTGTTCGACCTCGACGGCGTGATCACCCAGACCGCGTCGCTGCACTTCGCCGCGTGGAAGCACACCTTCGACGCGATCCTGGCCGAGCTGGGACAGAACGAGTTCACCAGCGCCGACTACGCCGCACACGTGGACGGCCGACGGCGCTACGACGGCGTCCGCACCTTCCTGGAGTCGCGGGGGATCACCCGCCCGGAGGGCACCCCGGACGACCCGCCGGAGGCGGACACCATCTGCGGGATCGGGAACCGGAAGAACGCGGACGTGCAGCGAATCCTCGCCGAGGACGGGGTGGAGACGTTCCCTGGCACCGTGCAGTACCTGACCGCCGTCCGGGAAGCGGGTCTGGCCACTGCCATCGTCACGGCGTCCGCGAACGGCGAGGCTGTGGTCGAGGCCGCAGGCCTTACCGCAGAGTTCGACGCCCGGATCGACGGCGTCGTGGCAGCCGAGCGCCAGCTGCCGGGCAAACCCGAACCGGATACGTTCCTCGCCGGTGCCGCAGCGCTCGGGGTGGACCCGAGCAGCGCTGTGGTGATCGAGGACGCGATCGCCGGGGTGCAGGCAGGCCGGGCCGGGGAGTTCGGCTATGTGATCGGGGTGGACCGCCTGGACCACGCCGATGCGCTGACCGACGCCGGGGCAGACGTGGTGGTGGCCGATCTCGCCGACCTGCTGCAGGACCAGGCGGGTTCCACCCTCTCGCGCCCACCGATCGGCGTACCCGGCCCACCAGCCGATCACGACGAGCCCGCCGCGAGCCCGGAGGAGGACCAGTGAGCAACGGCCACGGTCAGCACAGCAGTAGCGAGACCGGCGACACCACCGAGTACGCCGACCACCGCCGCGGCTACGAGATCCACCCGTGGAAGCTCGTCCGGAACGGTCTGTCCCTGCAGGACCTCGCCGCCAGTGAGTCGCTGTTCACCCTCGCGAACGGGCACATCGGCCTGCGCGGCAGCCTGGAGGAGGGTGAGCCGCGGGTAGTGCCGGGCACCTACATCAACGGGTTCTACGAACAGCGCCCGCTCCCGCACGCCGAAGCCGGGTACGGCTTCCCGGAGTCCGGGGAGACCGTGGTGAACGTGACCGACGGGAAGATCATCCGGCTGTTCGTGGGCGACTCCCCGTTCGACCTCCGCTACGGCCACACCCTGCAGCACGAACGCAGCCTGGACCTGCGCACCGGCACTCTGGACCGGTTCACCGAGTGGGTCTCCCCGAACGGGACCCCGGTCCGGGTCACCTCCCGCCGGCTGGTGTCTCTGGTGCACCGGTCCCTGGCCGCGATCAGCTACGAGGTCGAGCCGCTCGAGGACGACGTCTACGTGGCACTGTACTCGGACCTGCTCGCCAACGAGCAGGCCGGCAGCCCGTCCTCGGACCCGCGCGATGCGGCCGTGCTGGAGCGGCCGCTGAAGTCGGAGTCCTCCGCGGCCCGCGGGCAGCAGGCAGTCCTGATGCACCGCACCCGGCGATCCAAGCTGCGGATGGCCGCCGGGATGGACCACGTGCTCGAGGTGCCACCGGGTGCGAACACCACCATCGAGGCGAACGGGGACCTGGCCCGGTTCACCGTCACCGCCCAGATCCCCCGCGGGCAGAAGCTGCGGCTGGTGAAGTACCTCGCCTACGGCTGGTCCCACCGGCGCTCCTCCCCCGCCCTGCGGGACCAGGTGGAGGCCGCTCTCGCCGTCGGCAAGCTGATCGGGTGGGACGAGCTGCTCGAGCAGCAGCAGGCCTACCTGGACGAGTTCTGGGCCAGCTCCGACGTGCAGATCGAGGGCGACCCGGGGATGCAGCAGGCTCTGCGGGTGTCGATGTTCCACGTGCTGCAGTGCGCGGCCCGCTCCGAGGGCCAGGGCATCGCCGCCAAGGGGCTGAGCGGTGTCGGCTATGACGGGCACACCTTCTGGGACGCGGAGACGTTCGCGCTGCCGATGCTCACCTACACCGCCCCCTCGGCCGCTCGCGACCACTTGGCCTGGCGGATGGACACCCTGCCCCAGGCCCGAGACCGGGCCACTGAGCTCGGCCTCGCTGGTGCCGCCTTCCCGTGGCGCACGATCACCGGGAAGGAGTGCTCCGGCTACTGGCCGGCCGGCACCGCGGCGTTCCACGTGAACTCCGCGATCGCCGATGCGGTCACCCGGTACGTGGCCGCCAGCGGGGACGGCGATTTCGACGCCGAGATCGGTACCGAGCTCCTGGTGGAGACCGCCCGGCTGTGGATCAGCCTCGGACACTACGACGACGGGTCCTTCCACATCGACGGGGTCACCGGACCGGACGAGTACACCGCGATCGTGGACGACAACGTGTACACGAACGCGATGGCGCAGGCGAACCTGCAGGCCGCTGATGCAACCTGCGCGCGCCATCCCGCGGTAGCGGTGCAACTGGGCGTCACCGACGAGGAGCGTGCCCTGTGGCGGGATGCTGCTGCCGCGATGACCTTCCCCTTCGACGAGTACCTCGGCGTGCATGCTCAGTCCGAGGACTTCACCGCCCAGGACGAGTGGGACTTCGAGCGCACCGCGGCCGAGCACTACCCGTTGCTGCTGAACTACCCGTACTTCCAGATCTACCGCAAGCAGGTGATCAAGCAGTCCGACCTGGTGATGGCGATGCACCTGCGCGGCGACCTGTTCAGCGCGGAGCAGAAGGCGAAGAACTTCGCCTACTACGAGGCGCGCACCGTGCGGGACTCGTCCCTGTCGGCCACCTCACAGGCGATCCTCGCCGCGGAAACCGGGCACCTGCAGCTGGCGTATGACTACTGGGCCGAAGGTGCGCTGGTGGATCTGGGCGATCTGCACGGCAACGTCGACGACGGTCTGCACATCGCAGCGATGGGCGGTGCCTGGCTGGTCGCGGTCGCCGGTTTCGGCGGCATGCGCGACCACGGTGGCGTGCTCACCTTCGCTCCTCGACTGCCGGCCGAGCTGGACCGGCTACGGTTCCACCTGCGAGTGGGCGAGGCGGTGCTCGCCGTCGACCTGGACCGCACCGAGGGGCAGGACTCCGCCGGGTACGAGCTGGTGCAGGGCGAGGAGCTGACCACCAGCCATCACGGTCGGCCGGTGCAGGTGCGCGCGGGCGCCCCGGTGCGGCTGCCGGTGCCGGAGCTACCCGAAGTGGAGCCAGTGCACCAGCCTGCCGGGCGGGCGCCGGTGCGGCGGGTGCCGCAGGCGTAGCCGTCCGTTCACCCTGCCCGACGGCGGAGCTCGCCGGGGTCGGGGCAGCGCGCCTGGCTCCGGGGTGCTCAGGTGCAGGTGGGCAGCCCGGGCGGCAGCACCTCGAGGCGTAGTGCGTCGATATCGCCACCGTCAGCGATGTAGCCGAAGGCTTCCTGAGCCTCCTGGCCGGTGAGCTCACCACAGATCTCGTCGTCACCGATGATGTCCGCCAGCGGTGGTCCGGGCCAGTCGGGGGGAAGATCGACCTCGCCGTTGCTGATCAGCTGGACCGTCTCCACCTCGAGCAGATCGCCGTCAGACGGCGCTTCGGCGAGCGCGGTGATGATTCCCTGGAGCACCTCCCGTCCGGCTTGGTCCGAGCTGCTCAGGCCAGCACCGTCCCGACCGAGGGCGTACGCTCTCGTGGTGGCGGGCTGCTCACCGCCGTAATAGGTCACGATCGTGCTCGCCTGGTCGGTGATCTGCGGATCGCCGAGATCCTGGTCCTGGTCCAGCTCCTCGGCAGCCAGTCCGGTGACTTCCTCCAGCTGGCAGGAGCCCAGGTAGGCGGGCTGCCACTGCCGGGCCTCCGGCGGGGTCGGGGCCATCATCGGCGGCTGCAGTGCAGTGACGGCGCTCATGTCCTCGCCGTCCAGCGTGAGCACCCAGCCGTCGGCGTAGAGCACAGCGGTGAGCTGGCTCGAGCCGTCATCATTGCCCACCGTGAGCAGCACCTCGGCCGCGCCCGGCTCCCCCGGTGGCGGGGAGCCCTGATCGGTGCAGTCCGCGGTCGGATCCTCAGCCTCGGGACTGCACGCGCCGAGGGCAAGCATCGCGCCGGTCAGTACTGCAGCAGCAGCTCGTCGCATCTGGCTGATGCTAGGCAGCCCCGCGCCACACTGTCCGAGTTGGCGATGGGGAGTTCTTCCCGTGGCGAGACGCTCGCTCGGACCGGTCGAGCACGGTGACGCTCAGTCGCACGCAGTCCGCCCGGGTGGGACCACGGAGACGCGCAACCAGCCGACGTCGTCGTAGGTGCGCTCACTCAGGTAGTCGTACACCTCCCGAGCGTCCTCGCCGGTGAGCTCACCGCAGCCCTCGGCGTCGAGGAGCTCGGCCAGCGGCGGTCCGGGCCACCCGTCCGGTTCACCCTCCTCCACCTCACCCCTGACCTGCACGGTCTCCACCGGGAGGACGTCTCCGGTGAGCGGGGCCTCGTCGAGTGCGGCGAGCAGGGCCTTGATCACCTCGCGGCCGTGCTTGTCCGACCGGCTCAGCCCGTCGCCCGAACTTTCGTGGCCGAGGGCGTAGGCGCTGCTGCGCACCGGTTCCTCGCCGCCGTAGTAGGTGACCGTGGTGCTGGTGACATCGGTGACCATCGGGGACCCGAGCTCGCCTTCGACGAGCTCCTCGGCAGCCAGCGAGTCGACCGCCTCCAGCTGACAGCTGCCCAGGTAGGCGGGTTGCCAGCGGCTCCCGGCCGGGTCGGGCGGCGCCATCATCGGCACCTGCATCGCATGCGCCGCATCCGGACCCTCGTCGGCCGAGACGACCAGCCACCCGTCCGCATAGAGGAGGTAGCCGGAGGAGGACAGCAGAATCTCCGCTGAGCCGAGCTCGCTGGTCGGCTGGCTGCCCACATCGGTACAGTCCTCGGTCGCATCGATCGGGGACGGGCTGCTGCAGGCGGTCATCCCGGCCAGCACGATCACCGTTGCCGTACCGAGCGTGAGTGCGCGGCCCAGCCGGGACCGGATCCTTCGTCGCCGCTGTTGAGGTGGCATGGCGTCTCCCTTCGTCATGTCCGGCCCAGCCTAGAGAGACGGCACCGTACGGAGCCGCGTTCGCGGTGGGCAGTTCTGCCCGATCCGGCGTCGGTCGTGGGGACTTCTGCCCGCCTCTAGTCGTGCAGCTCGGGCGCCGATCTGGCACGGTGGCTACCCATGTCTGCCAACGACCCGTCCTCCTACGGTCAGCCGTCCCCCGGACCTGCTTCGTACGGCTCGTCCGGGTACGACCCGAACTCCTTCGTCGCTCCACCGCCCGGAGGTGGCACCGGCACGGTGAACGTACCCGGGCGGATCGCCCTGATCGTGGCGGTGGCGCTGACGGTGTTTCAGCTGGTGCGCGTCCTGGTGATCTGGTCTCTCCCGATCAACGTGATGGACGGCGGATCAGTCGGGCTGCAGCGCGCAGTGGACCTTACCTTCACCGTGGGTGAGGCCAGCCTGGCCCTGATGGCGGTGATATTCGGTGCCGTCGGCCTCGGCGGTCGGGCCCGACCGCGTGGGGCAGCGGCAGCGGGGCTGGCGCTGGGCACCTCCTCCCTGCTGTTCTTCGTCGTCACCATGATCATGCCCCTGATCTTCTAGGCGGCCCCTCCGCGCCCGGTGCTGGCACTATAGGGGACTGTGAGCACAGGTTTCGGACCACCTCCGGATCACTCCGGCTACGCAGCAACGGCCTACCCGCCAGGCGACGGGAGCGGCCGCAACCCTTCGGGCCGGCTGGCCTTGGCGGCTGGGATCCTCCTGGTACTGATCGGCCTGGTCCAACAGGTCATCGGGATCATGCTGCCGCAGCTGATGACCGCCTACGACCTCACCGCCAGAGAGGTCTCCCTCCGGTTCAACCTGATCGGCAGCGGGGTGACGGTGATCATCGCGTTGGTCGCCCTGATCGCTGGCGGAATCGGGCTCAGCGGCTCTGGTAAACCCAAGGCCGCCGCCGGGGCTGGCTTTGCTCTCGGCGCAGCGTCCGTGCTGAGCGTCCTGGTCGCTCTGGTTGCGCCGTCGATCGCTGCCGGCCTGCTCTGATCGCAGCGTCGCGCAACGCAGGGCAGCGCAGCGGCAGAACACACCGCGGCCGACGTGCCTGGTTGAGTGAGCGCACTACTGGTGAGTGGGCGCACTACCGACAGCCGGAGACACCAGGCGGCAACGCGCGAACTGTCAGCTGCTGGCTCGCCTCGCCCAGGCCGGGCTCGCGCGCGAACTCATGCACCGCCGTCGCCTGTTCCTCGGTGAGCACACCGCAGCCCTGATCGCCGAGCAGCTCGGCGGGCGCGGGTCCTGGCCACTCGAAGCCCTCGCCCACATCTGCCGAACCGTCCACCTGTACGCGGGAGACCGGAATCGCCTCACCGGTACTGACCAGGTTCGCCTCCAGGAAATGGGTCACTGCCGCGAGCCGCTCCCGGGCACGGCGCTCCGACCACTCCAGGCCCTCGGTGTAGCCGGTGTCGAAGGCGTAGACCTCCACCGAGGCGCGGGAGGCGCCATTGTCGTAGGTCACGTAGGTCCACGGGTTGTCCGTGATCGATACCCGCCCGTACTCCGGGGATCCGAACATGGCGCTGTCGGCGCGCTGGCGCAGCTCGGTCAGGGCACAAGGCAGCAGGTAGCCGCTGTGCCAGGAGCCGGGCTGATCGGTGTAGGGGCCGCCGGCGTACCGAGACGCCGAACCGGCCACCCCGACCGCGTTCGTGGCAGCCCCGTCCGGCTGACCGTCGAGCAGGGCAACGGTGCCGTCGTCATAGATCACCGTGGTCAGGTCCCAGCCGCTGCTGCCCTCGGCGATGGTGAGCAGCACGCGCGCCTCACCCGGGGCGGACGTCGGCGCGGACTCCCCCGGGCACTCCAGCGCGGTCTCCTCCTCCAGGCCGAACACCGAGCAGCCGGTGAGCACCGCGGCCGTGAGCGCGGCCGCCACACCGGCGGTGATGATCCGCACCCGCGCGCGCAGCGTCTGCACCTGTCCTCGACCCATGTCCTCACACTATCCAGGACCTGCGCTCACCGGCACCGGGCCACAGGCCCCGGGACTGCCCGGTGATCCGGCTCAGCGCAGCAGCTCGCGGGGCACCAGCTCGCCACCGCGCACGCCCTCGAGCAGGTTCGGATCGATACCGTCCCCGCGGCGGAGCACGCTGAGCACACCGGAGGGTTCGAACACCACGGCCGCGACCTCACCGCGGTGCCGGATCCCGGACTGCCGCAGCCGGGACTGCAGCTCGGCGCGCACCACGTGGCAGTGCCGCATGTTCTCCTCGATCACCGTAGAACCGGCCATCAGCAGCACCGGTTCGGACACGATCAGGCGGCCCCCGCGACGCACAGTGCGAACCAGACCGGCCCCGGCCTGCATCGCCACCAGCGTGGCCAACGAGATCACCCCGGCGGCCAGGGTCGGTGCTTCACCGAGCGCCGCCCGGCCGAGGATCGAGCCGAAAGCGATCACTGCCGCCATGTCGAAGCTGGACATGCTGGAGAGCATCCGCTGACCCACCAGCTTGATGATGATCAGCATGGTCAGGTACATCCCCGCGGTACCGAGCACCACGGCCAGGCCCTCGAGCGGGGTGACCCCGAGCAGCTCTGCCATCGATTCGTCTCCTCACTCTCCGAGCGCCGGGTGCAGAGCGTTCAGCGACCACGTGCGCTTACGTGCCATCACCGCGCAGCTCGCCGTGAATGCGGCCACCCCCACGCAGGCGAGGACGATCACGTCCCGGACCAGATGCTCGGTCAACCCGCCGGTGAAGACCACCCGCAACCCGTCCACCAGATAGGACATCGGCAGATACGGGTGGATCGCTCGCAGCACCGAGGGCAGCGTCTCCACCGGGTAGATCCCGCCGGAGGAGGTGAGCTGCAGCATCAGTAGCACGAGCAGCACAGCGGAGCCGACCAGGCCAAGAGCGGTGCGCGCCAGGTGCGCGATCAGGGTGAACACCAGCACAGCCAGGGTGACCAGCGCGAACGAGCCGATCGGGTCCACAACGTTCAACCCGAGCGCGAACTGGGAGACCGCGAGCAGCAGCCAGGAACCGATCAGTCCGACGGTCGCCACCGGCAGCCACCCCACCAGTGCCATCCGTACCGGTGAGGCCGTCGACGCCAACGCGCGTCCCGTCGTCGGGCGCAGCACGAGGAAGACGACGATGCCGAAGACCCACAGCGAGATGGCAAAGAAGAACGGGGCCAGCCCGCGGCCGTACACGTCCGCGGGGTTGTCCACGGCAAGGCTGACGTCGGTGGGGTCGCCCAGAACGGCGGCGTTGGCCTCCCGGGTGTCCGGGTCCAGGGCCGGTACGGCCGCCAGCAGCTGGTCCAGTCCCTCGGCCAGGTCATCCGACCCGCTCGAGGCGTCCGCGATACCGTCCGCCAGCTCGGCCGAGCCGGTGGCCGCGTCAGAGACGCCGGTGGCGAGCTCCGCTGCGCCGTCGCGTGCCTCCGGCAGCTGGCCGGCGAGTTGTGCGGCCCCGTCGGCAACCTGGTGAGCGCCGTCGTTGAGCTCGTTGATGTTCGCCTGACTCTCCCGGATCCGGTCCTGCAGATCGGGGACGGCGGTGACCAGGCTCTGGGCGTCGGTGTTCACCTGCTGGGCATCGTCGTTAATGATCTGCAGTGAGTCGTCGATCTCGCCGGTGCGCTCGGCTACCCGACCGGTGGCGTCCTGCAGGTCCGCGAACGCCGGGTCGTCGGCGAGCTCGGGGTACTCCTCCGCCAGTGCGGCAAGAGCATCGTCCACCTCGCCGGTGCGGGAGGAGAGCGAGTCGCTGCCGGTGGCCACCAGATCGGTCACGTCGGCGACCGATCCGGACACGGAGGCGGCGCCGTCGGCCACGTCCGGGATCCGGGGGACCACCTCGTCGGCGAGCGGATTCACCACATCGGCGACCTGCTGGGTACCGTCTGCGACCTGAGCCGCACCGTCGCTGAGCTGGTCGGCGCCGTCGGTGGCCTCGGCCAGCCCGTCCGCGAGCTCCTGAGCGCCAGGCTCAGCCTCGGCGAGGCCGTCGGCGAGTTCCTGGGAGCCAGCTCGTGCCTCGGTGAGACCGTCGGAGAGCCGGTGCGCGCCGTCGTCGGCCTCGGTGAGACCGTCCCGAAGCTGATCCAGCTCGCCGTAGACCGACTCGAAGTACGCGGAGGTGGCGGCTACGTTGATCTGCTGGTGCAGCTCCGCCTGCACCGACTCGGCCATGATGCCCACGACGTAGCCGTTCGAGTCATCTCGGCGCATCTGCACATCTGCTCGGTGCGGGGTGCCGTCCGCTCCGGAGGCGAGGTTGCTGGAGAAGTCCTGCGGGATGGTGATGGTCATGTAGTAGCGGCCCTGAGCCAGGCCGTCGGCTGCATCTTCGGCGTCGGTCGGGACGAAGCCGAAGATCGGGTCCGCCAGCATCGTCGCCATCAGCTCGTCCCCGGCTGCGACGTCGGTTCCGTCCACGGTGACCGGTTCATCGAGGTTGACCACGGCCACCGGCACGTCCTCGAGAGTCCCGTACGGATCCCAGTTCGACCACAGG
>DXBY01000239.1 GCA_019116305.1 Candidatus Ruania gallistercoris
ACTCCTCACACCTAGTACACTAAGTACATGGACACCTCGGGAACGACCCCGTACCGCGGCACGATGCCGCTGTACCGCGCAGTGCAGCGTGCGCTCCAGAACGACATCCGCAACGGCAAGTACCAGCCCGGCGACTGGCTGCCGTCCGAGAGCGAGCTGTGCCGCACCCACCAGGTCTCGGTCACCTCCGCCCGGCGCGCACTGCTCGAGCTCGGCCGGCTCGGACTCATCCAGCGGTTCCAGGGCCGCGGCAGCATGGTCACCTCGAGCGAGATCCGCACTGCGAGCACGATGGTGGGTATCGGCCAGGAACTGCGCCAGCGTGGCCATCAGGTCACCGCGGAGATCCTCTCCAACAGCACCGAAACGGCCGGTGAGGACGTTCTGGCCCACCTGCACCTTCCGCCGTCGAGCGAGGCACGGCACATCCGCCGCCTGTACCACGCCGACGGCGAACCGACCGTGCTCCTGGACCACTGGCTGCCGCTCATCCCGGGTATCGCCTACGCCGCCTTCGAGGCGGGGTCCTTCTATGACTTCCTTGCCCTGCACGATGCGCTACCGAGCCGCGCGCACGAGCGGGTGTTCGCCGGCAGCCTCTCCGAGGTGGATGCCGACGCGCTCGGCGCACCGGCCGGCGGTGCTGCCCTGGTGCGGGTGCGCACGTCCTACCTCGCCGACGGAAGCCCCATCGAGTACACCCGGCACACCTCGTTCAGCGATCGCTATCAGATGGACATCGATCTCGAGATGCACGCCTGAACGTTCAGCTCCCCCTAAACAGTCACAGAGGTCCGTGATGACTACCCCCGACGCGCCCACCGACCTGGTGGTGGTGGGCGATGCCAGCATCGATCACTACGTCCAGGTGCCACACCTGGCCAGCAGCGACAACAAGGCCATCGGCCGCTACCTCGGCGCGTTCGGCGGTGGGATGAGCGCCAACCTCGCCGCGGCAGCCGCCACCCAGGGGGCACGCACCCGTCTGGTCACCAAGGTGGGCACCGACCGTGACGGCCCGGCCGAGCTCCGGGCGCTCAGCGGCCTGGGCGTGGACACCAGCTACGCCGTCCAGGACGCTGCGCACCGCACCTGGATGTGTTTCGTGCAGCTGGACGACAGCGGGGAGAAGGCACTGATCGGCGCCGATACCGGCATCAAGGTCCCCGAGCTGGGCGAGATCGATCCGCGCGCACTGCAGGGAGCCAGGATCGTCGCGCCGTTGGCGGACGATCTGGCCTGGGCCGCCACCGTCGCCCAGCGTGCGGTCGACGGCGGAGCTCAGGTGGCGATCGATCTGGAACCGGACGCTTTCGGTCCCGACGATCCGCAGCTGCACCAGCTCCTCAGCCTGACCGACGTCGTCTTCCTGAACAGCGCCTCCGCGCTGAAGTTCCACCCGCGCAGCCATGAGCAGGCTGCCGCCGCCCTGCACGATCTCGGGCCCGGCACCGTGGTGGTCGGCCGCGGCGAACACGGGGCCTACTGCTCCCTGGCCGACGGCACCGCGTACACCGCCCGCGCTGCATCCGAGGTTCCGGTGATCGACACCACCGGCGCCGGTGACGCCCTGGCCGGCTCTTTCCTTGCCGGCCTGCTGCACGGCGACTCCCCCGAGACCTGCCTGCGCACCGCCGTCGAACATGCGACCGCCTGCATCACCCAGGTGGGCTCCCGCACCTACCTGACCCACCCCGCTCCTGACCGGACCACCCACGAGATCACCATCGAAAGGACCCGCTGATGACAGCCCACCTCCGCTCCGCCTTCCACGGAAGCCTGGCAGCCGCGTGCATCGCCGATGCGCTCGGCGCCCCCACCGAGGAGCTCAGCCGCGCGCAGATTTCCGCCGCGTTCAACGGCTACGTCACCGAGTTCCACGACCCGCTGCCCGCCGCCCCGTATGCCAAGGGCCGGTCGGCCGCACAGATCACCGACGACTCCAGCCAGATGATTATGCTCACCGAACTCCTGGTGCGCACCGGCGGGAAGCTGACGCCACAGGACATGGCCGGCCTGCTGGTGGAGTGGTCGACGAACGAGAACTACTACCCGCACTTCGCCGGACCCACCACCCGGGCGGCGATCGAACAGCTCGCCGCGGGCGCCGACCCCTGGGAGGTCGGGCGCTCCGGCACGATCATGACCCAGGGCGCGAGCAACGGTGGCGCGATGCGGGTGGCACCGGTCGGCCTGTTCCACCACGGCGACCTCCAGGCCGCGGTCCAGGTCGCCTTCACCACCTGCGTACCCAGCCACAACACGACGGCGGGAGTCGCCGGGGCAGCCGCCATCGCCGCAGCCGTGGCTGAAGCCTGCACGGAGAACGCCACGCTCACCAGCGTGGTGCGCGCCGCCAAGTCCGGCGCCCGCGAGGGTGCCGAGCTCGGCCGCACCCAGGGTCGGGACGTGCCGGGTGCACAGATCGACCGGCGGATCGACCGTGCGGTCGCACTCGCGATGACCGCCGAGAGCGACGAGCAGGCGATCGACCTGATCGAGGGCGAGATCGGCGTCGGGCTGCCGGCCGCCGAAGCCGTGCCGGCCGCACTCGGCTTCTTCGTGGCCGCCGCCGGAGACCCGATCCGCACCGCAGAGCTGGCGGCCAATGCCGGCGGTGACAGCGACACCATCGGTTGCATGGCGGCCGCCATCGCCGGCGCCTTCTCCGGGATCGAGGCCATCGACCCCGAGGTTGTGCGCACCGTGGAGCAGGCGAACGGGCTCGACCTGCGCGCCCTTACCGAGAGCCTGCTCCAGGCCTCCGCCCGCTAACGCATCCGCAGCACGACGCCGCGCCGCCGCACAGGTGGCGGCGCGGCCCGGCCTTCAACGAGGACAGCCCATGACAGCATCAGCGACCACCCCCAAGGACGAGTTCGCCAAGATCGGTACCAAGGAGCGTCTCTCCTTCGGCGCCGGTGACCTGGCGACCAATATCGCGTGGGGCGCGATGTCCACCTACATCGTGTTCTTCTACACCGACATCATCGGCGCCGCCGCGGCAGCGATCGGCACGATCATGCT
>DXBY01000240.1 GCA_019116305.1 Candidatus Ruania gallistercoris
CGAACCGGTCGAGTCCACCTTGCACGGCACAAGCGCTCTCGATTCCCGCTGAGCGGGCGCGGGCCGGAGCACAGGAAAGCCGCCCGGCGCGGTCGCGATCCGGGCTACTCGGCGCCGACGAGCATCATCCCTCCGAACGTCTCCACCAGCACTCGGTGGCCGGGGAGCGTCAGGACGTGGTGCACACCCTCAGGAACCAAGGTGGTGGAGATGGTCTCGCCGCTGTTGGCGTCCACGACGGTGACATAGGTGGGGTACTCCAGGACGTCCCGCTCATCGGAGTCCGGCAGCTCAGGGACCAGGGGATTGTGTTGTGGGTGCTCGGCATCGCTCACGATGGCTACGGTGTCGCTGTCGCCGACCACGCTCCGCACCCGCAGACCAGGCGCCTGCACCTGCCACTGCTGTTCGAGGGTCGGCGCCCGAGCAGCGGTGACGCCCAGCGTGCTCCACCCGAACACCAGGTCGCCCGCGGAGAAGTCCTCGATGCGCAGGAAGTGCGTGGACATGCTGCCCAGACTGTGCTCCGGCAGCTCCTCGACGCCGCCGTCGGCAACGGTGATCGCGAGCACGGACTGCCGCTCGACATCCTCCTCCACGACCGCGTACATCACCGAGTCGGAACCGGCCATCTCAGTCGGCAGCGGGTAGACGACCTCCTCGTCGCCGCAGACCTCCTCGATCGTCCACAGGTGCTCGCCGTCGTCGATCCGGTACCCGTCCAGCTGACAGTCGCTCCCCGTTCCGCTCCCGGCGACGAGCACCTCACCGTAGGTGGAGTGTCGCGCGAGTCCCGTGCGGTCGAACGTGCCCAGATCTTCACCGGACACTGGATCGATCATCATCGCCTGCTCTGTATCCCGCTGCGCCACGACGACCACCTCCGGCAGCACCTCGCCTCGCCAGCCCGACTGATCGCCGAGAAACGCCTCGCTGATCTCGATGTTTCGTTCCCAGGCCTGCTCACCGGTCGGATCGATGCCCACGAAGTGGCAGGTCTCCTCGTCGCTGGTCCCGCACTCAGCAAACACGAGGTGACCCTCCGTGGCGGCGTAGACGGCATCAACCTGCTCGCCGCCACCGTCGAGCTCGAACACCCATTGCTGCTCACCTGCCGAGCTGTAGGAGCGGAGCCCATCGGCGTCGGCAGCGATCACGTCCCCCGCGCTGGTGACCCACCGACCGTCCGGCACCGACCACCCCACGGAGCCGTCAGCCAGGTTCACGGCATCGGACACCTCACCGGCCTGGGCATCGGTGCGCAGCACAGTTCCGTCGACCACGACCACCTGACCGGGGATCCGCTCAGCCCGCCAGATCACCCCGGAGTCGATCTCCGCTTGCCGATCCTGCCAGGGCACTACGATCGCCACCCCGGCGATCAGCACCGCCAGCACCGCGCTCAACCCGCCGACCCGCACCCGGAAGCGCCATCGACTCCCGACCTTTTCGGCCCGCCGACGGCGCCAGCGATAGAACAGCACTGCAGCGCTCAGCGCAACCAACAGCACACCCACGATGTACCTGGCCGGTTGCGGTGCGATGATCGCCGAGCCGGCCAGTACCAGCCCAGCTACCAGTCCGATCATGGACATGACAACCATGCAGATCCCCTCTTCCCCTGGCAGTCTCAACCCGCGACCCCCCGCGAGTCCTGCCTGATCTGTCCAGGGAGACTAGCACCCGCCACCACCGCACCCACACCGGCGCCCTGCGGTGGCGACCCTCAGGTGGTCAGGTCGATCAGACCCGCATGCGTACGCTGAAGGCGACAGCCCACCTCGTAGAAGGGCACCCGCTCGGGGTCGTAGTCGGCGTGCAACCACTGGCAACCGCGGGCCCGCGCCTCGTCCGCGGCCGCCGCCACCAACGTCCGCCCGATCCCCCGGCGCTGCGCCGATGGGTGGAGGCAGGTGTCCATCAGGATGGCGTGCAGCCCGCCGTCACCGATCACGTTCACGAAGCCGACCAGGTCGTGGGCGTCCCGGGCGGTCACCCAGAACTGGCTGTAGCGCTGCAGTCGCTCGTTCCACGGGTGCCGCCCGGATTCGTCGTACCCGAATGCCGCAGCATGCAGCGCAGACAGCTCCGCGTCGGTGGCTGCCCCGCCCACCGCGGTCTCGATGCCATGGGTCATGACGGCAGTCAACTGCCGCTCCGGTGCGCTGGGCAAGCCGATATGGAGGCCCGGGCCTGCCGCCGAGGCCGCCATTGCTTGTTGACTCGCCGACTCGCCGACTCGCCGGCTGCCCTACCTACCGCTCGCCCCGGTGAGCTCCGGACGAGCACGGTGAGCGGCGCCGTCGACCTGGCCGTACCCGCGCGCCAGAGCTCCGCTCAGCCGCCCCTCGGTGGCGAGCAGACGCATCCCGGGGGCAAGCTCGAGCGCGACTGGCTGTGCAGGCAGCACGCGCACCCCGAGGGCGAAGGCGGCAAGCCGGAGATGGAGCTCACCCTCGGACAGCACCGGGACAGCGATCGCGTCCAGCGCGGCGAACTCCGCACTCCCGATCGTTCCAGTGTCGAGCGCGCAGGTGCCCACCCCGGGCCTGGTCGGCTGCCGGGCGGGGACCGGGTCACACCGATCGCGGGAGTGGACTCGGACGGCCTCCTGGACCTCGGCCCAGGAGGAGAACGACACACGCTGGGCGGTGGCATCGACCAGCTCGTCCAGCGTCCGCGCGACCGACCAGCCTCCGGTTGCGGTGCGCACGGTCCAGCCCTGCCGCATCGTGCCCACGGTGATCCGCCGGGACAAGCCCCCGAGCAAGGCAGCGATCGCCGCCCGGCGTCTCGAGCCGGAGACATACGGCAACGACCAGTCCGGGCCGACACCACCGCATCCGCCACACATGACTCCTCCTTCGTCCGAGGCCGCCGCCACCGGTCCCGGGGAGCACTGCTCCGGGTGCCGGGACCGGCTGGAGACTCAGGACCTGGGGCGGCGCGCCTTGAAGTCGTCGGCGATCGTGTTGAAGTTCGCCCACTGCACCCCGTCGTGGGAGCTGATGTGCTCGATCAGGCGCTCCAGCATGAGCAGCACCTGGGGCCGGCCGGAGACATCCGGGTGCACGGTCATGGTGTACACCGCATAGTCCATCTCCCGGTACACCCAGTCGAACTGGTCCTGCCACATCTCGCCGAGATGGCGTGGGCTGACGAACCCGTGGCTGTTCGGGCTGGACTTGATGAACATCATCGGCGGCAGGTCGTCCAGGTACCAGCTGGCCGGGATCTCGATCAGGTCCGTCTCCTCGCCGCGCACCAGCGGCTTCATCCACTCCGTGGCCGGCTTGTCGTAGTCGATCTTGGTCCAGCTGTCCCCCACCCGTACGTAGTACGGCTCGAAGTCGCGGTGCATCAGCGAGTGGTCGTACTTGATCCCCCGCTCGAGCAGCAGCTCGTTCGTCACCGGGGAGAACTCCCACCAGGGGGCGACATAACCGGTCGGGTCCTGACCGGAGCGGGTCTTGATCAGGTCGATGCAGTAGTCGAGGATCGTCGACTCCTGTTCCCGGGTCATAGCGATCGGGTTCTCATGGCTGTAGCCGTGCACGCCGATCTCGTGTCCGGACGCCACCACCTCCTCGAACTGCTCCGGGAAGGTCTCGATCGAGTGGCCGGGCCAGAACCAGGTGGCCGGCAGGTCGTACTTCTTCAGCAAGTTGTTCAGGCGTGGGACTCCGACCTCACCGGCGAACATCCCGCGGGAGATGTCATCGGGGGAGTCCTCACCCCCGTAGGAGCCCAACCAGCCACCGACGGCGTCCACGTCGATTCCGAGTGCTACGAAGATTTCCTTTGCCACAATCCATCCTTTCCAGTGGGTCACGGCCGGGAGCCGCAACGAACTACTCCGTACGGCGATCAGACGTACGGTGCGATCGTCTGCTCGTCGACCGCCGTGCCGCTCGACAACAGCGCAGCGAACAGCATGCGGCTGTGGAAGAGCGGGAGAGATCTGAGGTTGACGGCGCCCGCGGAGAGCAGGTCCACCGCGCCACCGTTGCTGTAGATCGGCACGACCGGGCCCTCCGGGACCCGGGTGGACAGCCCGACGGCCACCCCCTCCCCGACGGCGCGCCGCACCCAGTCCACGAGCGCGTGGTTGCCGTTGCCAGATCCGAGCGCAGCGAGGACCACCCCGCGTGCCCCGGCGGCCACGGCAGCCTCCGCCAGCGCGGCGTCCGCATCGGGGTAGGCGACCACGACGTCCACCCGGGTGGTGTCGAATCGCTCGTCCAGCGGGGCCAGCGTCGGCGGGCGGACCGGATCCGCGGTGATCACCACCTCATCGCCGCGGACGGTGCCGATCGGCCCGCCGCCGATGGTCACGAACGGCTCCGGGGCCACGGTGTAGAACTTACGGGTCCGGGCGGTGGCGAAGATGCGGCCGCCGAAGGCCAGCAACACACCCCGGTCCCGGGCTTGCGGGGCAGCGGCGACGGCGATGGCGTCGTGCAGATTGCGTGGTCCGTCGGTGTCCGGCTGGTCAGCGGGGCGCTGGGCGCCGGTGAGGACGACCGGCTTCGGCGACCCGTGCAGCAGGTCGAGCAGGTACCCGGTCTCCTCCATCGTGTCGGTGCCGTGGGTGACCACCACACCGTCCACGTCCGCCCGGCCCACCTCGGCCGCCACCGCCTCGGCAATGGTGCGGATGTCCCGGTGGCGCATCAGGTAGGAACCCTGGTTGACGACGTCCCGACCATGCACGTCGATCCCACCGCCCCCGTTGCTCCCGATCAGCTCGCTGACGGAGCGCTGCGCCACCACACCTCCGCCGGGGGCAGCGGCGGAGGCGATGGTCCCGCCAGTGGCGAGAACAACTACACGTGCCATCAGATCCCTCCCTCCTGCGAACCTACGGCCGATGACCGGTCACGGCATCACGTCGCCGCTGTTCGGGCCGAGCGTCTGGCCCACGTATATGTCCCCGCCCGGTGAGCTGGCCAGCAGCAGGGCCGTGGGGGCCACCTCTTCGGGTTGGCCGAAACGGCCGAGCGGCAGCTCGGCAGCCTTGGCGGTCTTCCACTCGTCGGACAGGCCGTCGATCAGGGCTGTGTAGACCGGTCCCGGCGCGATCGCGTTCACCAGCACCCCCTGGGGCGCCAGCTCCTGGGCGAGCGCCTTGGTCAGGCCGATCACCCCGGCCTTTGCCGCGACGTAGTGGGCGAGGTTCATCCCACCCTTGATCCCCAGCTGGGAGGCGATGTTGATGATCCGCCCGGAACCTGCCGCGACCATGTGCTCGGCCACATAGCGGGCCGCGAGGAACACCCCGTGCAGGTCGACGGCGATGGTCTTCTCCCACCGCTGCGGGCTCATCTCCAAGAACGGCACCTCGTCGAGGATCCCTGCCGCGCTGACCAGCACGTCGATGCGGCCGTGCTGGGCGATGACCTCCTCGACCGCCTGGCGCACCGACTGGGCGTCGGTGACGTCCACCCGGTGGGTGCTGACATCGGCCTGGCTCTGCACCTCGTCGCTCGGTTCTGCCAGGTCGAACAGCGCCAGAGTGGCACCTTCAGACCGGAAGAGGTCGGCGATCGCGGCGCCGATCCCGCTTGCGGCACCGGTGACGACAGCCACCTGCCCGTCCAGCTGCCCCATGGTCTACTCTCCTACTCTCAGCTCGGCCAGCGAATAGTCAGCCCACCGTCGACGACGAGCTCCTGCCCCGTGACATAGGCCGAGTCGTCACTGGTGAGGAAGCGGATCGCCCGGGCACACTCGTCCACGGTGCCCACCCGGCCGTGGGGAATGATCTCTCCGGCCGCGCGCAGGCCCTCCGGCCCGAGGGAGTTCTCCGCATCCAGGGACTGCGGGCTCTCAATCAGCCCGGGGATCACCGCATTGCACCGAATACCACGGGGTGCGAGCTCGACCGCCAGCGAGCGGCACAGGCCGAGAACCCCGGACTTGGCCGCGGCGTAGTGGGCGTGGTCCTCCCACCCATACACGCCGCCCGCGATCGAGGACGTCGCCACCATGGCTCCGCCGTCGTTCATCCGTGCGGCACTGGAGCGGAAGATCCGCATCACCCCGGACAGGTCCACGGCCATCATGTCGTCCCAGGCCTCGTCGGTCATCTCCCCGAGCGGCTGGCGGCGCAGGATGCCCGCGGCGGCGACCGCGATATCCAGCCGGCCGAAGGTATCCACCGCGGCCTGCGCGAAGCGCTCGGTCTGGTCGAAGGAGCGCACGTCCAGCTCGACGGCCAGGCAGCGGCCACCGGCCTCCTCGACCGCGGAAACGGTCTCGTTCACGTCGTGCGGGTCGCCAGGGTAGTAGCCGACGACGGAGTGTGCGCCGGCGCGGGCGTAGGCGATGGCGAGGGCGCGGCCGATGCCGCTGGCACCGCCGGAGATCACTGCGACCTTGCCGTCCAGGCCGTCATCACGGGTGCTCATGCAGATGCCTCCATCTTCTCGCGGGCATGATCGCCGATGCGGTTGGTGGTACGGGTACCAAGCATCAGTACTCCCGATACGAGCATGAATACCGAGCCCGCGCCAATGGCGGCGGTGGTCATCGGCAGACCCGTGGCCAGCAGCACACTGAGCAGTCCGGAGCCGGCGATCCCCCCGACCGGCGCCATCACGTGTGCCACGTTCGCGCCCGTGCCGCGTACATGCGCGGGGAACGACTCGCCCATGTAGAACAGCATTGCGCCGTACGGGCCGTTCAGGAAGAACAGGGTCAGGGCGTACATGAAGATGGTCATGCCCTGGCCGGTCGGCAGCACCAGCATCAAGATCGAGACCAGTCCACCCAGGGTCCAGCCCACTGTCACAGTCAGCTTGCGGCCGAGCCGGTCGCCGACCCAGCCATGGAACAGGTAGCCGGCGAAGGCGGCCACGTTCGACAGGACCAGCACTACCAGCGCGTTCTCGAACGAGACTCCCTTGGCGCCCACCAGGACTGTAGTGCCGAGCACGGAGAAGACCTGGATACCCATCCAGTTCGTCAGCCAGGCACCGGACAGGCAGATGGTGTGCCGGCGCAGCGCCGGCGCCATGATGTCCTTCAGGCCACCTGACATCTGCTCGTTGTCGGTGAGCTCGGTCAGGTCGTGCTGCACGGCCAGCTCACGCGCCGCTTCCTGTTCCCCGGCCGCCTGCCGCCGCTTGATCTCCTTGATCGCCAAGAAGGTGGGCGACTCGGGGAGGAACTTGATCGCGGCGAGGATGATCGGGATGGAGAAGACGCCGGCCACGAAGAACGACCAGCGCCAGCCGATGATCGGCAGCAGGACGGCCGTGATGCCGGCCGACAGGAGCGCACCGACCGGCCATCCGGACTGGACCAGGCTGTAGACGAAGCCGCGGTTCTTGACCTTCTTCAGCATCTCGTTGAGGTAGACGGAGTTGACCACCTCTTCGGACAGGGAGAGGCCGGTGACCGAGCGGATGAGGATGACACTCACCGCTCCCATCGCCAAGCCGGTGAGGCCGGAGGCAATCGTTCCGCCGAGCATCAGGATGATCAGGGCACGCTTGCGGCCGAGCTTGTCCAGCACCGGACCCACAGCGATGGACACCAGGAACACGCCCACTGTGGCCAGAGTGTTGATCGTGGTGGATTCGGCAGTGGTCCACCCGAAATCCTCAGCGAGCACCGGGAGCAGGGTGCCGAACAGGGTGTAGTCGTAGACCGACGCCACCCAGGCCAGGAAGGCGATGATGCTGACGGCGGTGATGTCCTTGCGACTGATCACTCGGTTCCAGGGCTCGTGGCCCGCAGGCGGCGCGCCGCCTGCCGGCGTGGTGGGAATTGCGCCCATGTGTGTGCTCCTCGGTCGTGGCAACGGTGCTGCCCGGGTGGCATCGCTACCCAAAGGTTTGTGCGCCGTGGGACGGCGCTTCCACAAACGTTTGTGTGCGAGTTGTGTGAGAGTAATCGTGAGCGGACTCACATGTCAATTGCCTCGGTGGGGGTCAGCCGCCGGCGGTCGACTCCCGGATCACCAAGGTCGGGTCGAGCTGCACCGGTTCGGGGTTCTCACCGTCGAGCACCCGAAGGAGCATCTGTAGGCCCTGGTGACCCATCTCGCGCATCGGTGAGCGCACCGAGGTGAGCGCGGTCGGCAGCTCGGCAGCGAGCGCGGTGTCGTTGTAGCCGATGAGGACGAGATCCTCCGGGACGCTCAGGTTCCGGTCCCGCAACGCGCCCATCGCACCGATCGCGGCGAAGTCGTTGGTGGCGAAGATGGCGTCCGGGTACGGCGGACCCTGCGCCAGCAGCTGTTCAGTGGCAGCACGCCCACCCTGGGCGTCGAAAGGACCGTGGACGATCCTGCTCCTCGGTACCTCGATCCCGGCCTCGGCGAGCGCTGACACCAGCCCGTTGGTGCGGTCGATGCTGGTGGAGGCATAAGGCTGCCCGGCCAGCACAGCGACCCGGGACCTGCCGGTTGTCGCGAGGTGCTCGCCGGCCAGGCGGCCACCGAGCTCGTCGTTGCAGGTGACCGACGGGAACCCTGGCACTCGACGAGAGACGAGCGCAAACTTGGCACCACGCCGTTGGACGTGGGCAAGGAACTCACCGTCATAGAACGCATCTCCGAAGATGATCCCCTCCACTCGGCGCGACTGCAGCAGGTCCACGGCGCGCTCCTGCCGACCGCGGTCATCGAGCGAGTTCGCGGCAAAGGTGGCGTACCCGTACGCGGTAGCGGCCTCATCAACGCCTTCATGGATGGTCGCCAGCACGTAGTCCTGCAACCGGGGTACCACCATGCCGATGAAGTTCGACCGGCGCGTACGCAGGCTCACCGCCTGCGGGTTCGGGGTGTAGGCGTGCTCCGCGGCCGTCTCGCGCACCCGCCGGATCGTCTCGGCCGAAGCCCAGCGGCGAGCGGCCTCGTCCGTCTTGGCATTGAGCACTCGCGAGACCGTGGAGGCAGAGACCCCGGTCTCCTGGGCGATCATCAGCAAGGTCGAGTGCTGCGGGCCTCTGCCCATCACCACCTACCTTGCTGTCTCGAGCGCGCCGCAGCGCGTGCCGGGCCCGCCACTACGGTAGCCCAGAGCAGGTCGCCCCCATACTCGGTCGCTGCTGTGACCCGCGGCGATCGATGCCGAGCGCCGAGTAGCCCTGGCTCGGGGAGTCCTGCTCGCATTCGGTTCGACTTCGACGTCACCTCGCGCGGGTTCTGGTTCATCGGGCCGCTCGTCAACGACCACCTCTACCTGGTGGACTTCTCAACAAAGAGCGGAAGGTGCTTCGCATGCAAAAGGCCCCTGACCCGGGAAGTGATCTCCCAGGCCAGGGGCCCATCTGCTTGCGTGCGCGAGGGGGGAGTTGAACCCCCACGCCCTTGCGGGCACACGGACCTGAACCGTGCGCGTCTGCCAATTCCGCCACTCGCGCGTTGTTGGCGATGAACGCTGCGCAGGCAGTGCTGATCGCCGCATGCAGATTAGCACGCACACCGGGCGCTCCTGTAACCCGTGGAGGTGTGCTGCATCACCCGCCCGGTGCGCCGAGCCGGCAGCTGTGGCGGGTGTCGGACGGGGTGCACCCTGCAGGACCGACGGTTCGCGGGGCGCCCATCGGCGGCGCCACCACCCGACCGCGGAAGTGGGACGTCGCGCCGATCGCCGACCGCCGATCGCGCGCAGGATAGGGGCTCGACCGGCACGCCTGGACCCATGCGCGCGCGATTCGGCTTACGATTTCGTGAGGACCCGTGCAGCCACGTGCCGGCTGCCGGCCCCGTGACCAGCCACGAGACCAGGAGAGGGAGGTG
The DNA here is from genome assembly GCA_019116305.1 of Candidatus Ruania gallistercoris. Lineage (GTDB taxonomy): Bacteria > Actinomycetota > Actinomycetes > Actinomycetales > Beutenbergiaceae > Ruania > Ruania gallistercoris. Next base: position 9,752 of record DXBY01000240.1, read on the forward strand.
CGCTGTGGGAGTCCTCGATCGCTTCGAGAAGGGCGTCGAGCGGGTGGTGAACAACGCCTTCGCGAAGGCATTCCGCTCCGACCTCAAGCCCGTGGAGATCGCCAGCGCCATCCGGCGCGACATGGACGAACGCACCGCCGCGCTCTCCCGTGGCCGCACGGTGGTGCCGAACACGTTCACCGTGGAACTGGCCACCAAGGACTACGAGCAGGTCCGGGACTGGGGTGAGGAGGCGATGGCGGAGGAGATGATCACCGCCGCCACCGATCACGCCACCAGCCAGCAGTACGTGTTCGTGGGACCGGTCGAGGTGGAGTTCGACGAGGCCGAGGATCTGGAGCCGGGCCGGTTCCGCGTGCGCTCCGCCTCCCGTCGCGGTGCTGTGGCCCCGGCCACCACGAACCGTGCCAGCCGCCGGCACCCGATCCTGGACATCGACGGTCAGCGCTACCTGCTCACCGGGGCGGTCACGGTGATCGGGCGCGGGAGCGAGGCCGACATCATCGTGGACGACACCGGCGTCTCCCGCCGGCACCTAGAGATCCGGATCACCGCCGACGGTGTGATCGCCAGCGACCTCGGCTCCACCAATGGCACCTACATCGAAGGCCACCACGTGGACGCGGCCACCCTGGTGGACGGCAACACGCTCACCATCGGCCGCACCCGCATCCTGTTCTGGTCCGGAGCAGACGACTCAGGCGATCGGTAACCGGCGGCGATGAGCGACCTGATCGTCACCGTGCTGAAGGTGGGCTACCTGGCACTACTCTGGCTGTTGGTCCTGGCCGCGATCGGCGTGCTCCGCCGGGACGTGTTCGGCACCCGGGTGCTCGCCCACGGCAGCGTAGTCCGCAAGTCTTCCGCCGACGGCGGTCGTCGCCCGGCCCGGGGCCGTTCCCGGGGCGGGCCCACCCGGCTCCGAGTCACGGCCGGGCCGTTGAACGGCACCACGCTGGCGCTCGGCGCCTCGGCGATCCTGATCGGCCGGGCCCCCGGTTCCACCCTGGTGCTCGACGACGACTACTGCTCCAACCGGCACGCCCGGATCTTCCCGCAGGACGGGCGCTGGTGGGTGGAGGATCTGGGCTCGCGGAACGGCACCTATCTGGGCACCGCTCAGGTGACCGACCCGGTGCCGGTGGAGGTCGGCGTCCCCATCCACCTCGGTCAGACCGCCATCGAGCTGCAGCGGTAACCGCCCGTGTCCGTTGGCTTGAACTACGCTGCCCGCTCCGATGTGGGCCTGGTGCGCAGCACGAACCAGGACTCCGGGTACGCCGGCCCGCACCTCCTGGTGCTCGCCGACGGTATGGGTGGGGCGGCCGGTGGCGATATCGCCTCCTCGATCGCGGTGGCGCACCTGGCGCCGCTGGACGGTGAGGCGCACGGTGGCGACGATCTGCTCGACCAGCTCCGCCGCGCCGTCGCCGGCGCCCATCGTGACCTGATGGCCTACGCCGAGGAACAGCCCGAGGCGGCCGGTCTGGGCACCACCGTGATCGCCCTGCTGCGTGCCGGCAGCAAGATCGGCATGATCCACGTCGGGGACTCCCGCGCCTACCTGCTCCGGGACCGGGAGCTGTCCCAGGTGACCACCGACCACACCCTGGTCGAGCACCTGATCGCTACCGGGCAGATCACCGAGGAGGAGGCCGAGCACCACCCGCAGCGCTCGGTGATCCTGCGCGTCCTCGGCGACGACCCGGAGGCACCGGAGCTGGACGAGTCGATCCGGGAGGCTCGCGAGGAGGACCGGTGGCTGCTGTGCTCGGACGGTCTCTCCTCCTACGTCTCCCCGGAGACCATCGCCGAGACGATGCTCGCCGAGGCGGACCCGGGCCGGTGTGCCGACCAGCTGATCGACCTGGCGCTGCGCGCCGGCGGCCCGGACAACATCACCGTGGTGATCGCCGATGTGGTGAACACCACCGACCTGCCCGCCACTGCCCCGCAGATCGTCGGTTCTGCCGCCACCGACCGGGCCCGCCCCACCCGCGGCGGCACCGGCGCCGCCGCGCGCGCCGCCGCGCTCACCCGCAGCCCGGACGAGGAGCACGAGGAGGTCCCCCCGGACCTGGACGAGAGCGAGCCACGCGGGCGACGTGCACTGCGCTGGCTGCTGTCCATCGTGGTGATGGTGGCCCTGCTGGTGGGAGCCGGAGCGATCGGCTACCGGTGGACGCAGAGCCAATACTACGTGGGCACCGACGGCACCCATGTGGTGATCTACCAGGGCGTGCCGACCACTCTCGGTCCGCTGCAGCTGTCCCGGCAGCACCAGATCACCGGACTCGAGCTGGCGGACCTGCCCCCGTTCGTGCAGTCCCGGGTGGAGTCGAGCATCACCGCTGACGATCTCGCCGACGCCGAGCAGATCGTCGCGCGGCTCACCGAACAAGGCACCCCGGAGGAGCCGTCGGGGGAACCCAGCGAGGACCCGAGCGGGGACCGCGGCCCGAACTCCGGTGATGACCCGAGCCAGACGCCCACGGGCAGCGACCAGCCCTCCGATGGCGGCGGCGCACCTGGTCCGGGCCCGTCCGGGGCTCACCTCGTCGGCGGTCGCACGGGGGGCGGCTCCTGATGGCCACTGTCGCCCCGGTACGCATCCGCACCGGACGGGCTGCCGAGATCTGGCTGTTCCTGCTCTCGGTGCTCCTCGGCGTCGGCGGCTATGCACTGGTCGGACTGAACACCGGCGGAACGCTGCCCGCCGACTTCCTCCGCTTCGGCGGTGTGCTCGTGGGCCTGGCGCTGGTGCTGCACCTGGTGGTGCGCTGGCGCGCCCGGTACGCCGATCCGCTGCTGCTGCCGCTGGTGATGGCGCTCAACGGGATCGGGCTGGCGATGATCTACCGGATCGACATCGGCCTGACCGCCCGGGGCCTGACCGCCGGGTTCGGGCCGCGCCAGCAGATGTGGACGATCATCGGGGTCGCCGCCGCCTGCCTGGTGATCGTGCTGCTGCGCGACCACCGGCTGCTGCGCCGCTACACCTTCACCGCGATGGTGGTCGGCATCGTGTTGCTGATGCTGCCGATGGTCCCGGGCCTGGGCGTGAACATCAACGGTGCCCAGCTCTGGATCCGGGTGGCCGGGATGAGCTTCCAACCGGCGGAGATCGCCAAGATCCTGCTCGCCGTCTTCTTCGCCGGGTACCTGGTCTCCCACCGGGATGTGCTCACCCTGGCCGGGCCGAAGTTCCTCGGGCTGCAGCTGCCCCGGATCCGGGACCTCGGCCCGCTGGTGGTCGCCTGGGCGGGGGCGATCCTGGTGCTCGTGGTCGAACGCGACCTGGGCACCTCGCTGATGTTCTTCGGCCTGTTCGTGGCCGTGGTGTACGTCGCGACCGAGCGGTTCAGCTGGATCCTGATCGGTCTGCTGATGTTCGCAGCGGGTGCGGCGCTCGCGATCATCCTGTTCCCGCACGTCGCCGACCGGTTCGACATCTGGCTGAACGCCCTGGACAACGAGGTCTACAACCGGGAGTACGGCGGCTCCGGTCAGATCGTGCGCGGACTGTTCGGGCTGGCCCTGGGCGGTCTGCTCGGTACCGGCTGGGGCGACGGCTTCCCCCACCTGGTCTCCTACGCGAACTCCGACTTCATCGTCGCCTCCCTCGGCGAGGAGCTCGGTCTCACCGGGCTGATGGCGATCCTGCTGATCTACCTGGTGCTCGCCCAGCGCGGGATGCGGATGGCGATCGGGGTGCGGGACGGGTTCGGCAAGCTGCTCGCCTCCGGTCTGGCGTTCACGCTGGCGTTCCAGTGCTTCGTGGTGGTCGGTGGCGTCACCCGGCTGATCCCGTTGACCGGTCTGACCATGCCGTTCATGGCCGCCGGTGGATCCTCCCTCGTAGCGAACTGGATCATCGTCGGCCTGCTGATCCGCATCTCCGACTCCTCCCGCCGCCCGGCGAGCGAGGTCAGCGGTGGAGTGTCCACCGAGACCGCGATGGCAATCATCGGTGCCTCCGACGAACCGGAGCAGGGCCGTGAGTCCCTGCTGCACGACGCGGCGGGCGAGCCGGACTCCGACACCCAGGCCACCGCCGTCGGCCTGCCTCCCGCTCGTGGTCCCGGCGATACCGAGGCGAAGGACAACCTGCCCGGTGCTGACGATGACGACTTTGGTAACGGCGATGAACCGACCCAGGTGGTGAGACCACAATGAACTCCCCGCTGCGCCGGCTCTCTGTGGTGATGCTGGTGATGTTCTTCGCGCTGATGGGCTCGGCGACCTACGTGCAGTTCGTGCAGGCGGACTCGCTGAACGCCGACGCCCGGAACGTGCGCACGCTCTACCAGGACTACGGTCGGGACCGCGGCCCGATCGTGGTGAACGGGGAGGCGATCGCGCTCTCCGAACCGGTGGACGACGCGTTCGGCTTCCAGCGGGTCTACACCGAAGGCCCGCTGTACGCGCCGGTCACCGGCTGGTACGGGATGTACCAGATGAGCGGGCTGGAGCGCGCCCGGCACAGCGTGCTCAACGGCACCGACGACTCCCTGCTGCTCGCCCGGATCCGCGCACTGTTCACCGGAGCGGAGAACGAGGGCGGCAGTGTGGAGCTGACCATCGACCCTGCGGCCCAGCAGGCCGCCTGGGACGCCCTGGACGGGCGGAACGGGGCCGCAGTGGCGATCGACCCCAGCACCGGGGCGATCCTGGCGATGGTCTCCAGCCCCAGCTACGACCCGAACGATCTGGCCGCGCACACCAGCGCCGAGGTGGACGCCGCCTACGCCGAGCTGCTGGAGGATCCGGACAACCCGCTGTTCAACCGCGCGATCGCCGGTGACCTGTACGCCCCGGGGTCCTCGTTCAAGCTGATCGACCTGGCGATGCTGCTGGAGAGCGGCGACTACGAACCGGACACGATGGTGCCTGCACCCACGGAGTACCTGCTGCCCGGCACCCAGGACACCTACATCCGCAACCCCGGCGGCGCCGCGTGCGGCAGCGGGGGCGAGGCCACCTTGGAGTACGCGCTGCAGGTTTCCTGCAACACCCCGTTTGCAATGCTCGCCGTGGAGCACGGCCAGGAGGCGCTCGCCGAGCAGGCGGAGGAGTTCGGGTTCGGGCAGCGGCTGAACATCCCGCTCACGGTCACCCCGAGCGTGTTCGGGGAGGACCTGGACGACGCCCAGCTCGCGATGAGCGCGATCGGCCAGTTCGACGTGCGCACCACCCCGCTGCAGATGGCGATGGTCTCCGCGGCGGTGGCCAACGACGGCGAGCTGATGACCCCGTACCTGGTCGCCACCGAGCGCGGGCCGGACCTGCAGGTGACCCGACAGGCCGACCCGTCGGTGTTCTCCGAACCGATCTCACCGGAGACCGCGGCCACGATGACCGAGATGATGGTGAACGTCGTGGACAACGGCACCGGACAGAACGCCCGCATCTCCGGTGTGCAGGTGGCCGGGAAGACCGGGACCGCCGAGACCGGTGTGGAGGGACCGGAGGGGGTGGTGGCACCGAACGCCTGGTTCACGGCCTTCGCCCCCGCCGATGACCCGCAGGTGGCGGTCGCGGTGATGCTCGAGGGCGACGAGCAGCTCGGTGCCGCCGGCACCGGTGGCACCGTGGCCGCCCCGGTGGCCCGGGAGATCATCGAGGCGGTGCTCCAAGGGTGAAACCGGCGGCCGGCCTCCTCCTCGGTGAGCGCTACGAGCTCACCGAGCGGCTCGCCATCGGCGGGATGGGTGAGGTGTGGGTGGCCGCCGACCTGAACCTGCGCCGGCATGTAGCGGCGAAGGTGCTCCGCGAGGAGTTCGCCGGGGACCAGCACTTCCTGGACCGGCTGCGTGCGGAGGCAGTGAACTCGGCGGCGCTGACCCACCAGAACATCGCCGCGATGTACGACTACGGCGAGCAGCGCGGTTCGGGCTACCTGATCATGGAGCTGGTGCGCGGGGAGTCCCTGGAGGACCTGCTCCGCCGGGAGCGCACGCTCGAGCCCTCCCAGATCCTGCCGGTGCTGGCACAGACCGCGCGGGCGCTGCACGCCGCACACCGGGCCGGTGTGGTGCACCGGGACGTGAAGCCCTCGAACATCCTGATCACCCCGGACGGGAACGTGAAGATCACCGACTTCGGGATCTCGCTCGGCTCCAACCAGGCGCCGATGACCGCAGCCGGGATGGTGATGGGTACCGCGCAGTACCTGCCCCCGGAGCAGGCGATGGGTCGCGCGGCGACCGGCGCCGGGGACATCTACGCCCTCGGGGTGGTGGCCTACGAGTCGCTCGTCGGCAAGCGGCCGTTCACCGGCACCAACCAGGTGGACATCGCCTTCGCGCACGTGAAGCAGTCAGTGCCGCCGTTGCCGGACTCGATCGATGCGCGGGTGCGGGAGGTGGTGGAGCAGATGCTCGCCAAGGACCCGGAGTCCCGGCCTCGGTCGGCGGCCTCACTGGCCCGCACCCTGGAGGCGATCGCTGCCTCGCTGGAGGTGGTGATCGAGCCGGAACGTCCGGCCACCAGCGTCGGTGGCACCCCACCCGAAGGGATGGCGACGGCGGAGCCCACCTCAGCAGATCCGCTCGGCTCGGTCGGTGGTGCGGCGCCGTCGCGCCGCTCGCCTTCCGGTCCGCCGACGGCGGCACAACCCACTCTCGCCGCCGGCACCGGGACCAGGGGTCGAGCTGAGCCGGGGCGGGGCGTGCGGCCCGACCACGGCGGCGGGCCCGACGAGGACGAGAACGAGGACGGACTCCACAGTGCCCCGCCCTGGCGGCCGACAGCCGGTACGGTGCGCACCCGGCGGCTCCCGGAGGATCCCGAAACGGTCGACCAGGCCGGCGCTGCCGGACCTGGTAGCGCCGCGCCGTCATCTCGATCACGTCACGACTCCCGCCGGGGACCGGGGACCCACCGCCGGCGCCATCGCACGAACTCCCTGGTCAGCGTCCTGTCGGCGCGGTTCGGAGCCGTGTGGTGGCTGCCGCTGGTGGTGATCGCCCTGGCGGCCATCGGCACCATCGCCGCGCTGTGGTTCACTAGGCTGGGCGCTGCCAATGCCGCGTGGGTACTCAGTGCTGCCTTCGTCCTGCCGACCACCATCGACCAATCGGGCCCCCGCCCGCCACAGAAAGTGAAGGAACGCTAAGTGGTGAACGACGTTCCCCGAGTGCTCTCCGGTCGCTATGAGATCGGTGAGCCGATCGGTCGTGGCGGGATGGCGGAGGTCTACATCGGGCGCGACAACCGGCTCGGCCGGACCGTGGCCATCAAGATGCTCCGCTCGGACCTGGCCCGGGACCCCAGCTTCCACACCCGGTTCCGCCGGGAGGCACAGTCGGCCGCCTCGTTGAACCACCCGGCGATCGTCTCGGTCTACGACACCGGGGACGAACCCACCACCGGGGTGGACGGCACCGAGGTGGCGATCCCGTTCATCGTGATGGAGTACGTGGAGGGGCACACCGTCCGCGATCTGCTCAAGGACGGGTCCGCGCTTCCGCTGGACGAGGCAGTGGAGATCACCCAGGGTGTGCTCGCCGCCCTGGAATACTCCCACCACGCCGGCATCGTGCACCGGGACATCAAACCCGCGAACGTGATGCTCACCCCCACCGGCGCGGTGAAGGTGATGGACTTCGGCATCGCTCGCGCCATGGCGGACTCCTCCGCCACGATGACCCAGACCCAAGCCGTGGTCGGTACCGCGCAGTACCTCTCCCCGGAACAGGCCCGCGGTGAGGTGGTCGACACCCGCTCGGACCTCTACTCCACCGGTTGCCTGCTGTACGAGCTGCTCACCGGAGC
>DXBY01000241.1 GCA_019116305.1 Candidatus Ruania gallistercoris
CCTTCCGTACCCCTGCGCAGGTCTCCGGCGCGCTGCGCGGGGATGAGTTCCGCCTGTACGAGCTGATCTGGAAGCGCACCGTCGCCTCGCAGATGGCTGATGCGAAAGGTTCAACCGCCTCGGTGCGGCTGGCGGGCACGGCCACCGATGGCCGCGTGGCCGAGTTTGCCGCCTCCGGCACGGTGATCACGTTCCGCGGTTTCCTCGCCGCCTATGAGGAGGGCCGGGATGCCGGCCGGTACGAGGACGCCGACGGCAAGAACGCCCGGCTGCCCGATCTGCAGGCCAAGGACGAGGTGGCCACCGAGTCGCTGACCGCTGACGGTCACGAGACCTCACCGCCGCCGCGGTACACCGAGGCCAGCCTGGTGAAGGCCCTGGAGGAACGCGGGATCGGCCGGCCGTCCACCTATGCGGCGACGATCTCGGTGATCACCGACCGCGGCTACGTGCTCCGCCGGGGGCAGGCGCTGGTGCCCAGCTGGGTCGCGTTCTCGGTGATTCGGCTCCTGGAGGAGCACTTCCCGAAGCTGATCGACTACGACTTCACCGCTGAGATGGAGTCGGACCTGGACCGGATCGCCGCTGGTGAGGCGGACCGGGTGGACTGGTTGGCCGGGTTCTACTTCGGCCACGACGGCGCCGAGGGCCTCCAGGCGCTGGTGGAGGACCTGGGTGAGATCGACGCCCGGGCGATCAACTCGATCGATCTGGGCGAGGGCATCACCCTGCGCGTCGGCCGCTACGGTCCGTACCTCGAGGGCCCTCCGGCCGAGGACGGGGGCCAGGGCAAGCGGGCCTCGGTCCCCGATGACATCGCCCCGGACGAGCTCACCCTGGCCAAGGCCGCCGAGCTGTTTGAAGCCAGCGCCGAGGATGGCCGTGAGCTGGGCACCGACCCGGACACCGGGCACACCATCATCGCGAAGAACGGCCGGTTCGGCCCGTACGTGACCGAGGTGCTGCCGGAGAGTCAGGAGGCTGCGCCGGCGAAGGGCTCGAAGAAGGCTGCCAAGGTCAAGCCGCGCACAGCATCCTTGTTCAAGAGCATGGATCTGGCCACTGTGGACCTGGAGACTGCGCTGCGGCTGCTGTCCCTGCCCCGCGTGGTGGGCACCGACCCGGAGTCCGGTGATCCGATCACCGCGCAGAACGGCCGCTACGGTCCGTACCTGAAGAAGGGCACCGACTCCCGGTCGCTGACCAGCGAGGAACAGCTCTTCGACCTCACCCTGGATGAAGCGCTGGAGATCTACGCCCAGCCCAAGCGCGGCCGCGGGGCGAGCACCGCGAAGGCGCTCAAGGAGTTCGGGGAGGACCCGGTCTCCGGGAAGCCGGTGGTGGTCAAGGACGGCCGGTTCGGACCGTATGTGACCGACGGATCCACCAATGCCACTCTGCGGCAGGCGGACCCGGTGGAGAGCCTCACCGCGGAGCGGGCGTATGAGCTGATCGCGGAGAAGCGGGCAAAGGGCCCGGCCAAGAAGAAGGCCCCGGCCAAGAAGAAGGCGCCCGCGAAGAAGAAGTAGTCGCGAGATCGACAGCCATACGGCCGCGGCTCGCCAATACGGTAAGCCGCGGCCGTATGACTGTCAGTTTGCCCGTCGGGGTGGCTGGAGGTGCCGGCGCGTGCGGACCAGGGCTTCCAGATCCAGCTGTGTGGCCTGCCACCTGTCCCAGACCTGGGTGAAGCTGAGCCGGGTGACGGTGTACCCGCGGATCCGGGCGGTGAGGTCCCGGCGCCGGTCGCGTTCGTAGTCGGGGGTCGCGGTGTGGTGGGCTCCGCTGTCCACCGCGATGATCCAGGACCGGCCGACCAGGAAGTCGACCCGACCCATGCCCTGGATCTGGACCTGTTGGGTGAACGGCACCTGCCGACGTCGCAGCCATCTGGCCACGCGAGTCTCGGATCCGGACTCACTCTGGCCGGAGACTGGCAGCAGCCGATCTCGGGTTCGTACCGGCAGTCGGTTGCTGAACTCGTCGACATCGGAGGGGCTGATCAGCTGCCGGGTCAACGCCGACTCCACCATGGTGGCGGCCAGCTCCGCAGGCAGGCATCGTGCCGCATGCTCCAGGCACAGTGGCAGGCTCGCCACCGGTTCCGGCTCGGGCCACGCGTGCAGGAACGGGCCGTGGCGGACGTAGCCCCGGGGCACACTGCCGCGCCGCCCGTAGGCGTGCGTGCCGGAGACGACCGGCGTCCACAGCCCATGGAACCGCGCCGCCGAGACGCACGTGAGGCGGACGCCGGCGCGGATCGCCATGAGCGCCGCCGGGTCGGCCTCGGCGGCGGCGAACCAGCCGCGGGCGGCAGCGACCAGGCGGCCCTGCCGCACGAGCTGATCTCGGCCGCTGCGGTCCACCCCGCGCGACGCCAGCTCGGGGATGGAGTAGAGGCCCACAGTGGCGGCCAGGCGGGACGGTACGACCATGCCGGTCAGCGTGCCGCACCGAGTGACCTGCCGCTTCATGCCTGTGGACAACGAAGAAGCCGGGGCCGGTGCTACTGCGCCAGCAGCTCCTCGAGCCGGTCGAAGCCGTCGGCCATCCCGGACTCCATCCCGGAGGAGACCATACCGTCCCGGGCCTCCAGCGAGGGGTAGACCGAGTGTCCGGTCAGCCGCGTGCGCCCAGCCCCGAGATCCTCGAACCGCAGGGTCTCGATGCTGACCACATCCGGGAAACCGAGGAACTCGAACGTCTGGATGGCGATCTCGTTCTCCCGCACCGTGTGCAGGCTGCCCCGGAACTGGTACTTCTCGCCGCTGGGGTCGATGTGGGTGTAGGCATAGGTCCCGCCGCTGCGGAAGTCGTAGTGGTCCACCTCCATCTCGTAGCCGCGCGGACCGAGCCACTGACTCACGCGGTCGGGATCGGCATAGGTGCGAAAGACCTGCTCGACCGGGTAGTCGAACTCCCGGGTGAAGTCGACGAAGGGGACGCCGTCAGGTGCGGTGACGGTCAGTGCGTTGCTCATGATCTTCTCCTTGAGGTGTGCCGGCGGTGCTGTGCCCGCCGGGGTTGGCGGCCAGCACCGCATCGAGGTTGCGGAACTGGCTCTCCTTGACCAGTCGGTACTGGTCGATCCAGGAGGTCAGTGCCTCCAGCCGGGTGGGCTCGAGGTGCACGGGTCGGCGCTGGGCCTCGCGGGTGCGGGTGACCAGTCCGGCGTGCTCGAGCACCTGGATGTGTTTCGAGATCGCCTGGGTCGAGATCGGAAAGGGGTCGGCGAGCTCATTGACTGTGGCGGATCCCCGGCTCAGGCGGGCGATGAGCTGCCGCCGCACCGGATCGGCGAGTGCCATGAACGCACGGTCCAGGCTCTCCTCGGCGCCGCCCTTGTCACCCATCCACTCATCTCCAACCTACTGGTTGTTCAACTAGTTAGTTGAATAAGGATGCTCCCTGCCGGTCGTGATGTCAAGAGGTGGATCGGTGAGAGGCGTGGCCGTGTTCTCCCCGCTCGCTCTACCCTGAACCGGATGACGAGCCATGACGCCTCCCGCGGACCCGACCCGGGCGAGGCCCCGCCGCTGCAGTGGGGGATCCTCGGCCCCGGCGGTATCGCGCGCCGGTTCGCCGCCGACGTCCCCGCCCACACCACCTCCTCAGTCGTCGCGGTCGGCTCGCGCAGCGAGGAGCGGGCGGCCTCGTTCGCGTCCGAGTTCGCCATCCCGACGGCGTATGGCAGCTATGCCGAGCTCGTCGCCGATCCGCAGGTCCAGGCGGTCTACATCGCCACCCCGCACTCCGAGCACCTGGAGCACGCGCGCCTTGCGCTGGCGGCGGGCAAGCCGGTGCTGGTGGAGAAGTCGTTGACCCGGAACGCGGCTGAGGCCCGGGCCCTGTTCGACACCGCGGCCGGACAGGACCTGTTCGCGATGGAGGCGATGTGGACCAGGTTCCTGCCGCACATGGTGGTGCTGCGTGAGCTGCTCGCCGCAGGGGAGATCGGTGAGGTCCGGATGGTCACCGCCGAGCACGGGCAGGCGCTGGACCACGTGGCTGACGCCCATCGGCTGAAGAACCCGGCGTTGGCCGGTGGGGCGATGCTGGATCTGGCGGTCTACCCGGTCTCCTTCGCCCACGACCTGCTCGGCACACCCGATGAGGTGGTGGCCCTCGGCACGCTCACCGAGACCGGCGTGGACGCCAGCGAGTCCATCACTCTGCGCTACGGCGGCACGACCCTGGCCATCCTCGGCGCTACCATGACCGCTGCCACACCGAACGCCGCCGTCGTGACCGGAAGCGCTGGCCGGGTGGAGATCGACGGCACCTTCTATGCCCCGTCGACCCTGACCATCCGCCCCCGGGGCGGGGACGTGCGCCAGGTGAGCCCCGCCGTCGGCAGCGGGTTCGAGTACCAGGCGGCCGAGGTGGCGCGCCGGGTGCACGCGGGGGAGCGGGAGTCCCCGCTGCTCACCTGGGCCGACACGGTCGAGGTGATGGCCACGATGGACGAGGCACGGCGCCAGCTCGGTGTCCGGCTGCCGGGGGAATGATGGCCTGGGGAGGAGCACATCAGCTGTCGGCGGTTCCGGCTAGGGTGCACGGGTGAGCGGACTCTTCATCTCCTTCGAGGGTGGCGACGGCGCAGGGAAGACCACCCAGCTGAGACGCCTGGCCGAGTGGGTCACCCAGGCGAGTGGCCGGGAGGTGGTGTCCACCCGGGAGCCCGGCGGTACCGAGCTGGGGCGCTCGCTGCGGCAGGTGCTGCTGCACGGCGCGGACATCGATGCCCGCACCGAGGCGCTGCTGTTCGCCGCCGACCGCGCCCACCACGTGGCTGCGCTGATTCGGCCGGCGCTGGACCGTGGTGCCGTGGTGCTCACCGACCGGTACCTGGACTCCTCGGTGGCCTACCAGGGCGGTGGCCGGGAGCTGTCGGCGCAGCAGGTGGAGGACCTGTCCCTGTTCGCGACCGACCACCTGCTGCCCGCGGTGACCGTGTTGCTCGACCTCGACCCCGCACACCTGCCACAGCGCATCGCCGCCGACCCGGACCGGCTGGAGCGCGCCGGCGACGAGTTCCACCAGCGCACCCGTGCGGCGTTCCTGGACCGGGCCGGGCGCGACCCGGAGCGCTGGCTGGTGCTGGACGCGGCCCTCGGTGTCGAGGAGCTGGCGGCTGCGGTCCGTGACCGGGTAGCCCCACTGCTCGGCGTCTCCCGTTCCACGGGTCGTCCGGTCAGGAGTATGCCCGGGCGCACCCCTGACCGGACGAGCCCGGAGGAGGAGGGTCGATGAGTGTGTGGGGGGCCCTGATCGGGCAGGAGCAGGCTGTCGAGACCCTGGCCAACGCCGCAGTCAACCCCACCGCGATGACCCACGCCTGGCTGATCACCGGCCCACCGGGCTCGGGTCGCTCCGTGGCCGCCCGCGCGTTTGCCGCCGCGTTGCAGGACCCGGCGGACACGGCAGGGGAGGGGCACCAGGTCCGCACGGCCCTCGCCGGTACCCATGCCGATGTGGCCGTGCTGGCCACGGACAAGCCCAGCTTCGCCATCGACGAGGTGCGCGACTGGGTGCTGCTCGCCCAACGTTCCCCTTCCCAGGGCCGGTACCGGGTGCTGATCGTGGAGGACGCCGACCGGATGCTCGAGCGCACCTCGAACGTGCTGCTCAAGGCGATCGAGGAGCCACCGGAGCGGACCGTGTGGATCCTGTGTGCGCCGAGCCCGGTGGACGTGCTGCCGACGATCCGGTCCCGCTGCCGGCTGGTGAATCTGCGGGTGCCACCGGTGCAGGCGGTGGCCGATCTGCTGCACACCCGGGACGGGGTGGATCCGGACCTGGCGCTGGAGAGTGCGCGCGCCGCGCAGAGCCACATCGGTGTGGCCCGCCGGCTCGCGCTGCATCCGGAGGAGCGTGCCTACCGGCGCAAGGTGTTGCACCTGGCCACCGGGATCCGGGGGGTGGGCGATGCGGTACTGGCCGCCCAGGAGCTGGTGGACGACGCCACTGAGCAGGCCAAGGCTGCCACTGCCGAACGGGACGCCAAGGAACGCGCCGAGCTGCTCCGGGCACTCGGCGTGGAGGATGGCACGCGGGTCCCGCCGGCGCTGCGGGCGCAGGTACGCGCGCTCGAGGAGGACCAGAAGCGCCGCTCCCGGCGGGCGCTCACCGATGTGCTCGATCGGTCGATGGTGGATCTGCTCTCCTTCTACCGGGATGTGCTGGTGACCCAGCTGCAGACCGGAACGGACCTGGTGAACACCGCCGATGCGGAGGCGGTGGCCGGCCAGGCCAGCAGCACAGCGCCAGAACAGTCGCTGCGCCGGATGCAGGCGGTCGGCCTGGCACGCACCCGGATCGCCACCAACGCCGCCCCACTGCTGGCGGTGGAGGCGCTCGCCGTGGCCTTGCGTCCGCAGGGCTGAGGTGGCATGCATAGACTGCGCCTGTGGTCTCTCGAACATCCCGCCCGGTCTCTGCTGTGCTCGCGACAGCCGGGGCGATCGCCCTGATCGCGGGGTGCGCGAGTGCGGCCCCGATGATCCAGCCGACGGCGGACGCCGCCCCGATCCCGGAAGGGCTGGAGACGTACTACACCCAGGAGCTGGAGTGGAGCGAGTGCGGGGACGGGTTCGAGTGTGCCGACGTCACCGTGCCGATGGATTACGAGCAGCCTGACGGCGAGACCATCACCATCGCTCTGAAGGTGCTCCAGGCCTCGGGGGAGTCGCGCGGGTCGTTGTTCATCAACCCGGGCGGTCCCGGCGGCTCCGGTATCGAGATGGTGGAGACCGCCGGGTCGTACTTCGGGGATGCGTTGCTGAGCAACTACGACATCGTCGGCTTCGACCCCCGCGGAGTGGGCGCGTCCACCGCGGTGCGCTGCTACGACAGTGCCCAGCTCGAGGACCTGTTCTCCCGTACCTACGATATGAACACCAACCGCGGATTCGAGCGGTACGTGGACGACCTGACCGCCTACGGCCAGGCCTGCGAGGCGAACACCGGCGAACTGATCCACCACCTGGACACCGTGACCGCCGCCCGGGACCTGGACGTGCTGCGCGCGGTGATGGAGCAGTCCACTCTCACCTATCTCGGTTTCTCCTACGGGACGTTCCTCGGGGCGATCTACGCCGAGCACTTCCCGGACACGGTCGGGCGGCTGGTGCTCGACGGTGCCGTGGACCCAGCGCTGAGCTACGCCGAGATCACCGAGGGCCAGATCGGCGGGTTCGAGGTGGCCTACCGGGCCTATCTGGAGGACTGCCTGAGCGGGACGGACTGCCCGTTCACCGGTGACGTGGACGCCGCGATGCGCCAGACCGTGGAGCTGGTAGCCCAGCTGAGCGATACTCCGGCTCCCAGCGGGGACCCGGACCGGCCGGTCACCGACTCCGACCTGATGAACGCGATCGTGATCGCGTTGTACAGCCCACAGTCCTGGCAGGTATTCACCAGCGCCGTGACCGCACTGACCCAGGACGACGACGGTTCGCAGATCCGGTTCCTCGCCGACTTCGCGGCGGAGCGAGACGACAACGGCGAGTACCCCGAGGACGAAGGCGCCTTCCGGCTGATCGACTGCTCCGACTACCAGGTGGAGCTCGACCGTGCGGCCAGCCGGCAGCGTGCCGAGGCGAACGCGCAGGAGTCCGAGCTGTTCGGCGAGGCCCTCAGCTACGGCGAAGTGGGTTGTGCGGCCATGCCGATCGAGTCCGACGCGGTGCGGGAGCCGATCCACGCCGAGGGCACACCTCCGATCGTGGTGATCGGCACCACGCGCGATCCCGCCACTCCGCACGAGTGGGCGGAGTCGATGGCCGAGCAGCTCGAGTCCGGCGTGCTGATCAGCTACGACGGCGACGGGCACACCGCCTACGGTGGCGCGAGCCCGTGCGTGGACGAGGCCGTCGAGGCGTACCTGGTCGATGGTGTGGTGCCGGAGGACGGACTGTCCTGCTGAGCTGTGGGCCGGCTCATACCGAGTCGTTTTGCCCGGCGCTCCCGCGGCCAGGTAAAGTGAGGCCCGCTGTTCTCAGCGCCGCCTTAGCTCAGTCGGCAGAGCGATTCACTCGTAATGAATAGGTCATCGGTTCGATTCCGATAGGCGGCTCCATCTGAGGCCCCTGGTCAGCAGAATGTGCTGGATCGGGGGCCTCCTGTTTGCGGGGCGCTAGCTCTCGAGGGTGCGTGGCTGGCGTCGAGCACGCAACACCCGGACCACGACCAGGTCGCCACCGGCTCCTGCTGGCAGAAGATTCCATCGGGGAATCGACGCATCCGGGCCCTGCGGAGCCCGTCGAACCCTTCACCACCGGTGCTCCACGGGGAACATCACCATCCACTCGACGGTCACCTGGACGGCCCGGGCTGCCTCGCGCAGCTCCGCACGGAGGGCTGCTCATGAGCGCCGGCTCACTCGCACAACCGGTCTCAGCGAACGAGACAGTCCGAGAAACACCAGGTACGGCGGCACCAGCAGTGTTACCGTTCCGTTATTAACGGGGGTACACCAGGTGTCCCTCCCGGCCGCAGGTGGCCGGGAGGGACACAGTTTCCGCTCCACTCGCGACGGTCAGTCCGACCCGGGCCGGACCACCCCGGACTCATAGGCGAGCACCACGGCCTGCACCCGGTCCCGCAGCCGCAGCTTCGTCAGGATCCGGCCGACGTGCGTCTTCACCGTCGTCTCGGACAGGAACAGCCGCGCCCCGATCTCCGCGTTCGAGGCTCCACGGGCGAGCTCACCGAACACCTCCTGCTCCCGGTCGGTGAGCTTGCTCAGCACCGCCGCCGGATCCCTCTCACGCTGCTCCACCAGCTGCGCCACCAGCCGCCGGGTGGTGGCCGGCGCGATGATCGCATCACCGGCGTGCACGTGCCGGATCGCGGCGATGATCTCCTCCCCGGGCGCGTCCTTGAGCAGAAACCCGCTCGCCCCGGCCCGCAACGCCCCGAGCGCATGCTCGTCCAGGTCGAACGTGGTCAGCACCAACACCCGGGGCGGCCGGGTCAGCTCCTGGATCTGCGCCGTTGCTCGGACCCCGTCCATCCGCGGCATCCGCACGTCCATCACCACCACGTCCACCGCGCGGGTGGCGAGCACGTCGAGCGCCTCCCGCCCGTCGCCGGCCTCGGCCACGAGCTCCAGATCGGGCTGGGAGTCGATCACCATCGCCAGCCCCCGCCGCAACAGCTCCTGGTCGTCCACGATCATCACCGAGATCACCGCGATCTCCTCCCCTCGTGCGGCAGCGTCGCCCGCACCTCGAAGCCGCCCTGGTCCCGGTGACCGGCGTCCAGGGTGCCGCCGACCAGGCGAGTCCGCTCCTGCATACCGGTCAGGCCCACCCCCGCGTGCAGCACCCGCGCACCTGCGCCGTCGTCGGTGATGGTCAGCACCACCTGCTCATCCTGCCAGGTGAGCCGCACCGTGGCCCGGGCGCCCGCACCGGCGTGCTTGAACACATTGGTCAGTGCCTCCTGCACCACCCGGAACGCCGCCAGGTGCACCGCCGGGCGCAGCTCGTGGGCGGTGCCCTGCTGCTCCACGGCAACCTCCAGCCCGGCCGCGCGCACCCGCTCGACCAGGTCCGGCAGATCAGCCAGCCGCGGTGCCGGCTCGGTACCGGAGTCACCCTCCTGGAGCACACCGAGCAGAGCGCGCATGTCCCGCAGCGACTCCCGGCCCACGTGACCGATCGTGGCGAACGCCGACGCGCCGGGTCCGTCCGGGTCCTGCATCCGCCCACCCTCGGCGTGGCTGACGATCACTGCCAAGGAGTGCGAGACCACATCGTGCATCTCCCGCCGGATCCGGTCCCGTTCGGCGCGGGCCGCCTCCGCCCGCTCCCGCAGCCGGTCCTGCTCGGCGCGCTCGGCCTTCTCCCGCAGTCCTTCCAGGAACAACCGCCGCGTACCGCTGAGCCGCCCGAGCGCCCACACGGTCGCCATCACTGCGCTCAGGGCCACGGCGAGCCCGAGCCGCCACACCCACGTTCCAGAACTCCCGGTGGACCCACCCCAGGAGGCCGGGTCCCACAACCGCACCAGGACCACCACCACCCCGATCAGGGCGATCCCCAGCGCCACCAGGGCGCGGCCGCGGTGCACCTGACCGGCCACGGTGTACAGCATCAGCGCGAACAGCATCGAGCTCGGCAGCAGCACCGTGGCGTAGGCCACCCCGGTGGAGTCCTGCAGCGGCGGCAGCAGCACCAGGGTGAGCATCGCTGCAGCGGTCAGCAGGTAGGTCAGCACCGGGGCCCGCCGGCGCCACAGCACCCCCACGTGCAGCACCAACAGGCAGCCGGTGGCGGTGAGCAGGACGGGCGCCGGACTCACCGCGCTGCGCAACAGGCTGGCCGACATCGGGCCGAGCACCGTGGCCAGCAGCACGGCCAGCACGGCGTCGGCCACCAGCGGCCGGGCCAGGAGCGCATCCAGGCTCGCCCCACGCGTGTTCGAGGCGGTCATCGACCCCATTATCGACGACGCTCCGCCTGCGGCCGGCTGGAGCCCCGCCGGATCAGGTAGGCGAGTGCCGCCACGGCGAGTGCTGCGGCCCACAGCGGCCAGAGCATCTCCGGCAGCCACGCGCCGATCTGGGTCTCCGCTCCCGGCGGGCCGATCGGCACCCCGGCCACCATCTTGCGGATGTACATCAGCCCGGCGGCGCCGATCGGGACCGCCACGGCGAGCGCGGCGTAGGCGGGCCCGCGCGCCGGGATCTCTCGCCCGCGCAGCACCGGCACCCAGCGTGGCCAGACCTCGCCCCAGCGCTGCACCAGGCCGAGGGTGAGCACCGCACCGATCACCGCGAGGGTGGCCAGGCCGGCGCCGATCGGGGTGATCTCGCGGATGCCGGCCAGGAACTCCGGGCTGAGTCCGACCGGGACGCCGAGCAGCCAGCCGAGCCGGGTGGTCGCATACCCGAGCGGAACCACCATCGCGACCGCCACTGCCACCCGGCCGACCCTGAGAGCACGAGCGGGATCGGCGTGCTGCAACCGCGCCATCAGCGGGCGCATCCCGAGCACGGTCAGACTCACCCCGGCCACCATCATCAGCAGCATGTTGGCCGATGGCCAGGTCGCCATCGCAGCGAGCACCTCCATCTCCAGGTTGCCCAGGGCCAGCGCCACCAGCATCACCGGCAGGTAGCCCATCGTCATCAGGATCCGCACATCGGTGAGCACCACGGCCAACAGCAGACCGACGCCCACCGCCAGGCCCGCCGTGGCCCGGTCGGTCTGCCCGCGCACCAGGCGGAGGGTGAGGATCCCCATCACGACGGCGATCCCTGCGATGGTCAGTCCGCTCACGAGTGCGTGGGTCTGGTCGAGCAGGCTGTTCGCCGGGATCGGTGCGTTGCTGCCGGTGAACGGGTTGCCCGGGCCGCCGAGCGCCCACACGAGACCGAGCACGCAGTAGACCACCGACCAGGTTCCGGCGATCAGGACCGGCAGTCGGCCACGCCGGGGGTGGCTGGGGTCGGGGCGACCGAGCTGGGCGCGGCCCGGTTCGGGGTGGCCCGGGTGGGGGGTGCCAGTCTGGAGGTGCACCGGCCCGGTACTGCCGGACGGGGAGGGCTGGCCGCCGGCGCAGTGGTGGGGGTCAGGGGCTGTAGTGGTCATGGCTTCACTGTGGCGGGCAGCGAGAGCCGGGCACATCGTCGCCGGGTACCGATCGGGTCCTCCTCGAGGACCACGAACTCGTGTGATGTGCGTTCCGGTGTCAGAGTGGAAGAACGCGCTCCCGGCCGGACGCCGGTCTGCGGGCTGCAGGGGGTGCGGAGATCCCTAGGAGGAGATCATGGCCCATGCTGACCTGCTGATCGTCGGTGCCGGGCTGGCGGCCGCCTCGCTGATCGATGAGCTTCGCGATCTGGGCGACGACCGTTCGGTGCTGCTGGTCGGAGACGAGGGTGAGCGACCCTACGAACGTCCCGCCCTGTCCAAGGGGGTGCTGCTCGGTCAGGATCCGGTGAGCTCGGTGTATGCGCACGAACCCGGCCACTACGCCGGCCGCAGCGTGCAGACCATGCTGAGCGACGCCGTCGCCGGTATCGATCCGGACAACCGCACCGCACGCCTCGCCTCCGGCGCTGAGGTGGGCTACACCGACCTGGTGCTGGCCACCGGAGCGAGTCCGCGACGGCTGCCGATCGAGGGGATGGACCTGCCGGGTGTGCACACCCTGCGCCGGATCGGTGATGCCGAGGCGGTCAAGGCCACCTTCGGCGAGGGCCGGCGCCTCGTGGTGATCGGCTCCGGCTGGATCGGCCTGGAAGTGGCCGCTGCCGCCCGGCAGGCCGGCACCGAGGTGACCGTGCTGGAGACGGCCGACACCCCGCTGCAATCCACCCTGGGTACCGAGCTCGGGACCTACTTCGCCGATCTGCACACCGCTCGCGGGGTGGAGCTGCGCACGGGTGCGGCCGCTACGGCGATCGCGGGCACCGACCGGGTCACCGGTGTGGTCGTCGAGGGGGAAACGATCCCGGCCGACGCCGTCCTGGTGGCTGCGGGTGCGGTCCCGAACACGGCCCTGGCGGAATCGGCAGAGCTGGACGTGGCCGGTGGAATCCTGGTGGACGAACGGCTCCACGCCGCGGACCACATCATCGCGATCGGCGACGTCGCCAACGCGGTGAACACCGCACTGGGACAGCGAATCCGGGTGGAGCACTGGGACAACGCGATCCGGCAGGGCAGGCTCGCCGCGCAGGTGCTGGCCGGCAGCGACGAGGTCTACGACTGGCAGCCCTACTTCTTCACCGACCAGTACGACCTGGGGATGGAGTATGTCGGCCGGGGCCTGCCCGAGGACCAGCTGGTCCTGCGCGGCGCGCTGGAGTCCGGGGAGTTCCTGGCGTTCTGGTTGCGCTCCGGAGTGCTCACCGCCGCGATGAACGTGAACATCTGGGACGTCTCCGACCAGCTCCGGGCGCACATCGGGCGGGAGATCGACCCCGGCCGCCTCGCCGACCCGGACGTGCCGCTCACCGACCTCTGACCCGGTTCCGGAGTCGGGTCCGCGAACGTTCCCATCTGCGGCGCGAACACCCGCTCTCGCCGCGCACGAGAACGTTCGCGGATCGGGTGAGAGCTGGCGTGCAACGATCGGGTGGGTGGCGACACAGACACGATGAGGCCTG
>DXBY01000035.1 GCA_019116305.1 Candidatus Ruania gallistercoris
TACTCTGGAACTGTGGAGAACATCTGGGGCTTCTGGTGGCTGATCTTCCCGCTCAGCGGGATCATCGGCGGCTGGATCAAGGGCGCCCAGAAGTGGGACGAGAAGCGGCGCCGGGACAAGATCGAGCTGGCGCGGATCCAGTACGGTCAGGCCGGCAGCCACGGCCCCCAGGCCGCCGCGCCACCAGCCCCGGCCGGCGTGAGCACCGCTGAGATCGACCGGTTGCTTGCCGAGCACACGGAGACCGAGCGCCGCTGGCTGGACTACGAGCTCGACGTCGGCAAGCTGATCGACTTCCCGGTGATGACTGATATGCGCGAACCCGTCACCGTGGACTTCCACCGCGCGAAGCAGGAGGTCGACCGGCTCCGCCCGGAGGATCCCACCGAGCTGCGCAACTCGGAGCTGCTGGACCGGTACCGGGACGCGGTCCGGGAGTTCACCCTGACCTTCGAGATCGCCGAGCGGGAGGCGCGCCGCCGGCGCGCCACGGACTTCTCCCCGGAGGAACGGCAGAGCCTGGAACGGGCGAAGAAGCTACTCGCCCTCGCTGAGGACGGTGGCGCCACCCAGGCCGAACGGCAGAGCGCCTACAAGCGCGCCACCCGGGAGCTGCAGGGGCTGATCGTGCTTCCGCAGCAGACCACTGATGCACTGGAGCAGCGGATCGCCGGCGCGCTCGGTTCCGCCCCGCGCCGGCAGGAGCGCTGACCGCTCGGCCTGGGAGCAAGCGCCGGGGCGCGGTCAACCGCCGAGGTCGCGGCGTCGACGCCGGAGCACGCGAAGCAGATCCCGCCGCGCCCGGGTCTCGAGCCAGTCCGGGCCGTTCTCGACCTCGGCGATCGCAGGCTCGGTGGCGGACAGCACTTCGGCGATCGTCGCGGTCGCTGCCCGGGCGGGTAGGCCGACGGCGTCGGCGAACTCCTGGAACGCCCGCAGGGACAGGTTCGCTCGCCGGCCGGCGAGCGGAAGGGCCGCAGTGCTGTCGCCGTAGGCTGCCGTGCTCGGCACGTCGTAGATCGGCGCCACTCGCCACTCGGCTCCGGAAGCGAGCACGGAGATGTTCTTCGCGTGCAGGTCGCCGTTGCCGGTGAGCCAGGCGAAGAGGAGCTGTTGCAGCACCGCACGCAGCGCTACCGGGCGTGCGGCGCACACGGCCCCGATGCGAGTGGCGATCGCTTCGCTGGTCACCGTGTACTTCTGCGCCGGGTGGATGTCGAGCAGCTGTGCCGCGTCCTCCACCGCAAGTGCCCGCACCTGCCCGCTGGGGCCCACCTCCCGATCGAATCGGGTGACCAGCAAGCCGGCCCGGCCCACGCGGTCGTGCACCACCCGCGCTCGGGTCACTGGATGTCTGAGGCGGCGGGCCAGCGTGAGGAAGTAGGCCTCGTTGTCCACCACCCGGGGAAACTCGGGGACTTCGAACTTCAGGAAGTGCCGGCGACCGCCGTGACTCAGCGGCAGGGTGAGCATTCGCCCGGAGACCTTGTCCTGCACCCCGGCCAGTGCCGCAGGGTCCCCGATGCCGGCTCCCGCGAGGAGGTCGTCGAAGTCGATGGTGGCGAAATCCGCCACCTCCGCCTGGTCCGGCTCCGGCGGACCGTCCTGCGACCCGGCCGGCGCGTCGCCGGCCACCACCTGCACGTCACCGACCGGATCGGAACCGACGGCCAGGAGTAGCGATAGCTCGTCGTCCGCACTGGTCTTGACCGCATGCCGCAGGGCGGTGAGTCGACGACCTTCGGGAAGGAGGTTCGCAAAGTAGGCGGGCACGGCACCGCCGCGCGTGATCCGGGGCGTCTCGGTCAGCGGTAGCGTCGTGGCCACGGCCGGTCCGGAGCTGCCGAGGTAGTCACCCTCGTAGCGGAACGTGATGGCGTCGTCCTCGCGGGTGAGAGTCGCAGCCCGCTGGCCGTTCTTCATCACGACGGCGGTCCGCACCTGGCGAGGGTCCGCTCCGGTGATCATCGGCCCACCTCGCGGCGCCGGAGAACAAGCTCCAGGCCGAGTGCGTCCAGGACCGCGGTCAGGGTGTCCAGACGGACCGTCGACTTGCCGGCTTCCAGCTGCCGCACGAACCGTTCGGAGACACCGGCCAGCACGGCAAGATCCTCCTGTCGGAGCCCGAGCTGTTTGCGCCGCTCGATCAGGCGTTCCGCCAGGTCCGGTCCAGAGCCCACGCCCCTCCTCCTTCAAGCGGCACGATCGTGCCGCTTGGGCCCAGTATGCACCTCGTCGCCCCTAGGATCCATCTGAACCGGCACGATCGTGCCGCTTTGCTCGGTGAATCGAAAGAAATGGCACCTGGAGAGCGTTAACCGGCACGATCGTGCCGGAGGCGGTCCGGCCGACCCGGGCGGTTCAGCCGGCAAGTGCCGCGGGCACCGGACCGTCGCACAGCACGCCCAGGCGCTGGGTGGCCCGGGTCATCGCCACATACAGCGCGTTCACCCCGCGCCGCCCGGCCAGGATCGTTGCCGGATCGGCCACCAGGACGCCGTCGAACTCCAGACCCTTGGCCTGCTCCGGAGTGAGCACCACACACGGAGCGGTCAGGTCCACCTCGCTGCCGAACGAGGTGCCGGGCAGCGCCGCTTCCACGGTCATCGCGATCTCCACCAGCCGTTCCCGGGGTGCGATCAC
>DXBY01000242.1 GCA_019116305.1 Candidatus Ruania gallistercoris
TGATGCCGACCCAGAACTGCGGCATTCCTTGGAACGCCAGCGAGATCGTGGAGACCGCCCGGCCGATCAGGCTCTTCGGTCGGCGTGCAGCCACCACCCCGAGCGGGAAGCCCACGGCGATAGTCACGATCATTGCACTGATCGCCAGGGTCATCGTGGCCGGGAGGCGCCCGAGCGCTGCCGCCATCGCCGGTACGTGCAGCCGATGGGAGTCCCCGAAGTCCAGCCGGACGGCGTCGATGAGGTAGTTCACGTACTGCACACCGAGCGCATTGTCGTAACCGAGCTCGGTGGTCAGGACAGCGATCTGCTCCGGTGTGGCCGTGGGGCCGAGCAGCAGGGCTGCCGGCTCCCCGGGCACCATCCTGACCACCACGAACACGATCGTCAGGGCACCCCAGAGCACCAGCACGGCCTGGCCGATCCGCCGGGCAACGAGCACCCCCACGATCAGCCGATCGTCTGCGGGACGCGGTCGGCCCCGAGGTAGGCGTTGTCCTCGACCAGCTGCTCCTGCAACGTGGCCACGTCCACCGCACGCGGTTGCACGCCGGTGGCCACGGCCAGTGCGGCAGCAGTTCCGGCAGCCTGGCCCATGGCGAACGAGGGCGGCATCACCCGGATCGCAGCCAGTGCCTCGTGGGTGGCCGAGACGCTCCGGCCGGCCACCAGCACACCGTCCAGCACCTGCGGCACGAGCATCCGATACGGCATCTCGTAGATGTTCGCGGTGGGGTCGTCCTCCAGACGGCCACCCCCGTCCACGGGGCTGTGGATGTCCACCGGGTACCCGCAGGTACCGATGACGTCCTCGAAGTGCCGGCCGGTCTCCAGGTCAGCGAGGGTGAGGGTGTAGTCCCCGACGATCCGGCGAGTCTCCCGGACCCCGATCATCGCCGCGGTGTCCAGCAGCGTGGCCTCGCTGAAACCGGGGACGCGCCGGCGCAGGAAGTCGATCAGCTCGTGCACCTGCCTGCGGCCCTCGACCTCCGCAGCCGTCAGGTCGGCCACGTCCACCCCACTGACGCCGAGCACCCGGGTGGTGTTCAGCCGCCACACGCCGGGCCGCAAGGTCTTGTACAGCCCGATACCCATCCGCGGGATCGAGTACTCACCGGTGCTGCGGCCCTCGTCCACGATGGACTTGAACGGGCGGAACTCCTGGGCCTGGGTCACGTACTCATCGACCGCTGCATCGTCCACCCCGGCCACCCGACAGAACAGCGTCATCGGCTGGGCCAGGCCGTCCTCCTCCCGGCCGTAGACGGTCTCGCCACCGGCTCCGGCGACCACGTCGGCGTCAGCCGAACAGTCCACCACGACCTTCGCGTCGATCGCCTCGATCCCGGACTTGCTGGCGATGAAGAGCCCGGTGACCTGATCGCCGTCGGTCCGCGGTGCGATCACCGTGGTGTGGAAGAGGATCTCCACGCCCGCTTCCTGCAGCATCTCCAGACCCTTGGCCTTCACCGCCTCCGGCTCGAACGGGGTCACCTTGTCGTGCCCATAGGTGATGTAGCCGCAGTACGGGCTGTTCGCCGGGACCTTCGAGGGGTGAATAGCCTGCCCGTCAGCCTCCATCCGGAGCACCAGCTCCTCAAAGACGCCCTTGATCAGCTGCGTGGATCCGTCCAGGCTGTAGGAGGTCATACACGGACCGACCAGTCCGGCCGTGAGGTTTCCACCGACGTAGCCGAACCGCTCGATCAGGAGGGTTCGGGCACCACGTCGGGCGGCACTGATGGCCGCGGACAGGCCGGAGGGACCACTGCCCACCACCGCCACATCCACACTGGTGCGCACGGGTGCCTCGACATGGAGTGATACTGCGTGACTCACGGGTCTCCTTTCGGGTCGGGAGAGGCGGTCCCTCCCGGACGATCAACACTGCTGTGTAGGTATGGATCCGGAACCGTCAGCGCGTCCTGCGCGGTCGGTCGATGGTGCGGCCGGGCCGCGAGGAGCAGGGCAGCTTCACCGTGCGCGGACCGGCAGAGGGGTCGGAGATCAGCTCGACGAGCACCCGGACGGCCTCGGCACCGATGTCACCGAACGGCATGTCGAATCCCGACCAGGACTGCTTCCGGCCGCGCGGGATGGCCATATCGCCGAGCACGGCCACGGAAATGTCGCTCGGTACGTCCAGGCCGAGCTTCTTGATGACCCGGAACACACGGGCACCGTTCTCGGGTGTCTCGACGATGATTGCGCTGACGCCGTCCCGGACCTGCGCGCCGAGCACAGCCTCCAGGTCGCCTCCGGCATCGGAGCGGTCGACCGAGCCGACCAGATCGTGGTCGTCCAGGCCACGCTGCCAGCCGGCGAATCGGTCCAGGTTGGGCTCTTCCGGGGCCGCCACCCCCACGTAGAGGTACTGCCGGTGCCCCAGCTCCGCCAGCCGAGTGATCACGTCATAGGTGGCGGTCTCGTAGTCGGCGGTCACCCAGGAGATCGTCGCGTCGGGGATCTCGCGTCGGCCGATGTAGACGAACGGGTACCGCTCGTTGGCCAGCCGCGCGACCTCGTCCCGATCCTCCCCCCGTCCGAGCAGGATGCTGCCGTCAGCGATACCGAGCTGGTTGACGCCGTCTGCGTAGATGCTCCGGCGACTCCCGGCGCCGGCGGAGCTCGCGCTGGTGAACAGCAGGAGGTTCTGCTGCAACCGCTCCGCCTCGGACTCGATCCCCAGCAGGAACGGGTAGTACTGGTCCAACCCGGCAATCGGGAAGGTCGGCTCATAGGTGAAGACACCGAGGATACGGTTCTTCCCTCCGGCGAGGCTGCGCGCAGCCGGGTTCGCGCTGTAGCCGAGGGACCCGCTGAGCCCGAGGATGCGCTGACGCGTCTCCTCGGAGATCCGGGTGGACTTCCGGCCGGAGAGCACCATCGAGACGGTCGCCTGGGACACCCCAGCCGCCTTGGCGACGTCCGCCTGGCGCGTCCGAGACGCACCCGGTTGGTTCTTGCTCGGCACCATCGCTGACCTTCCGACAATCCACGTCATCCTCGCTGCTTATGCCCATAAGCATACGGAGCGACGAGCATTTGTCAATACGCATAAGCACTCGGCACTGACCCGTTGCCCGCTCTCGCGAACTCGTTCGCCTTCGCGGGTGGACCCGGGAGGCAGTCGTCCCACCGCGGCGCCTGGCCCGACCCGCCGCCGCGTCCGCGTGCCGCTGCACCGCCCCCTCTGCTACTGTCGCCCGCATCTGAGAATCGGCAACGCGGCCGGCGCACGCAGGGGGTGTGAGGCTCCGGTAGTACTGCCGAACACCCTGCGGAGGGGAGCCGCTGTGAACTCGCTCATTCTGGCCGTCGTCGGAATCGCCATGATGGCGCTCGGTTACGCGCTGTACTCGAAGTTCCTGGCGAAACGCTTGTACCGCCTGGACGCCAACTTCAAGACCCCGGCACACACCCAGCGCGACGGCGTGGACTTCGTCCCCACGAACAAGTACATCCTCTGGGGTCACCACTTCACCTCGGTGGCCGGCGCCGCCCCGATCGTGGGCCCCGCAGTGGCGGTGATCTGGGGCTGGCTGCCGGCATTCCTGTGGGTCACCCTCGGCACGGTGTTCTTCGCCGGGATGCACGACCTGGGTGCACTCTGGGCCTCGGTGCGGCACAAGGGGCAGTCGATCGGCACCCTGTCCGGGCGGTACATCGGCAAGCAGGGCCGGAACCTGTTCCTGGTGGTGATCTTCCTGCTGCTGCTGATGGTGAACGCGGCGTTCGCCGTGGTGATCTCCGATCTGCTGGTCAGCACGCCGACGGCGGTCATCCCGACCTGGGGTGCGCTCGTCGTGGCACTGGGCGTGGGTCAGGCGATCTACCGGCTGCGGTGGAACCTCATCGCTGTCTCGATCGTGGGGGTGGCGGCCCTGTATGGGTTGATCATTCTGGGAAACAGCTTCCCGGTGGAGCTGCCGGAGACGGTACTCGGACTCTCGGCGAACGCGTTCTGGATTGTGGTGCTGTTCCTGTACGCCGGCGTGGCGTCCACGCTGCCGGTGTGGGTGCTGCTCCAGCCGCGCGACTACATCAATGGCCTGCAGCTGTTCGTCGGCCTCGCGATCCTCTACGGCAGCGTGCTCATCGCCTCCCCCACCCTGGTGGCACCGGCGTGGAACGACGCCGTCCCCGCGGGCACACCGAACATCGTGCCGTTGCTGTTCGTCACGATCGCCTGCGGGGCGATCTCCGGATTCCACGGCATGGTCTCCTCCGGTACCAGCTCCAAGCAGCTGGACAAGGAGACCGACGCCCGGTTCGTGGGCTACTTCGGCGCGGTCGGTGAAGGACTCCTCGCGCTGGGCGCGATCATCGCGACCACCGCGGGGTTCCGCACCCTAGCGGACTGGGAAGCGGTCTACTCGGCCTTCAACGAGGGGGGTGTGGCGGCGTTCGTGGAAGGCGGTGGCACCATCGTGAACACCGGTCTGGGCATCCCCACCTCGCTCAGCGCCACCATCCTGGCCACGATGGCGGTACTGTTCGCTGCCACCACGATGGACACCGGAGTACGCCTGCAGCGGTTCGTGGTGCAGGAAGCCGGTGAGCTGGCCGGACTGAAGGTGGGCAAGTTTGCGGCCACGCTGGTCGTGCTGGTGCTCGGTATCGGGCTCTGCTTCGGTGCCGGTGCGGACGGTTCCGGCGGGATGGTGATCTGGCCGCTGTTCGGCACCACGAACCAGTTGCTCGCGGCCCTGACACTGGCCCTTCTCGCGGTGATCCTGATCCGCAAGCGCCGCCGGGTGGCGCCGGTGCTGTTGCCGATGGTGTTCGTGACCGTGATGACGCTGTATGCGCTGGTGGTACAGCTGGGTGAGTTCTACGCCGCGCAGAACTGGCTGCTGCTGGTACTGGACGTGATCATCCTGATCGCCTCGCTCTGGGTGATCGTGGCGGCCGGTCGGGCGATCGGTCAGGCCCGGAAGGCGCCACAGGACCCGGACGAGGAGGCCCGCGCCGATCAGGCGGAGGTAGGCGAGGCGCGTGATTGAGCACGCCGGCGGCGGGCCCGAGGCAAGCGCCGACTCCAGCATCGGCGAACCTCGTGACGGCCCGCTGCAGCGGCTCGCCCGCGGGCTACGGGAGTTCTACGTGGCCCCCTACCGGCGGACCTTCGCCCGAGCCCGACGGGACGAGGAGGACCTGTTCATGATCGTGGTCCTGGCCGAGTACCTCGGGGCACCCAATCCGGTGAGCTACTACACGATCGAGCTGCTGCCGGTGGTCTACGAACGGTTCCACGACTGGCACCGCCGGATGGGGATGACCACCTCGCCGCTGGATACGGTGGCGTGCTGCTGAACCTGGCCCGGCGCCGACGGCTGCTGTTCGTGGGCGGTAAGGGCGGTGTGGGCAAGACGGTGGTCGCCTCGACGATCGCGCTGACCCGGGCGGAGGAGGGCACGCAGGTGCTGGTGGTCTCCACCGATCCCGCGCACAACCTCGGCCACCTCTGGAACCGGGAGGTCGGCGATGCGATCACGCCGCTGGGCCCGGCAGGTCTGTTCGGGATGGAGATCGACCCCGAGCACACCACGGCCGAGCACCTTGCCGAGGTCCGTACCCGGTTGGAACGGCTCGTGCCTGCGCATCTGCACAGCGAGGTGGCCAAGCACCTCCGCCTCGCAAAGAACGCCCCAGGCGCGTTCGAGGCAGCGATCCTGGAGCGGATCGCCGTCACAGTGACCGAGCAGCTGGACCACTTCGACCTGATCGTCTTCGACACCGCTCCCTCCGGGCACACCACCCGACTGGTGCACCTGCCGGAGGCG
The DNA here is from genome assembly GCA_019116305.1 of Candidatus Ruania gallistercoris. Classification (GTDB taxonomy): domain Bacteria; phylum Actinomycetota; class Actinomycetes; order Actinomycetales; family Beutenbergiaceae; genus Ruania; species Ruania gallistercoris. The sequence continues at coordinate 5,787 of DXBY01000242.1, forward strand.
ATGTCCGCCTGGACGCAGGGCATGCTGGACCGGCACAGCCGCGCGCAGCGGTTCACCGACGCCATCCGCAGCCTGGACGAGGAGGACCCGGGCTATCGCGTCATCGCCGGTGACGAGGGGTCCCGCAGCGCCCGGGACACCGAGATCCGCCGGGTCCTGCTGGCACGGCAGGAACGCTTCACCCGGCTGCGGGACTTGTTGCGAGACCGCGAGCGGACGGCGTTCATCGCCGTGCTCCTGGGCGAGCGCCTGCCTGCGTTGGAGACCGTCGAGCTGGCCGAGCAGCTGCGTGAGTCCGGTCTCGCGGTGAGCGCTCTGGTGGTGAACCGCCGCTCCCCCGCCGACGCCGGCGAGCTGTTGGCCCAGCGCCGCGCTCAGGAGGCTGAGCACATCGGTTACGTCACCGACCACCTGCCCGACCTGCCGCTGGTCGAGGTAC
>DXBY01000036.1 GCA_019116305.1 Candidatus Ruania gallistercoris
TCGCGCTGGCTGATCCCACCCGGCGTGCCGTGGTCCGCAGGCTCGGACGCGGGCCGTGCAGCGTCAGCGAGCTGGCCAGCTCGTTCGCCATGACGCTGCCCTCGTTCATGAAGCATGTACGCACACTGGAGACGTGCGGGCTGGTCCGGAGCGTCAAGCACGGCCGGGTGCGGACCTGCACCCTCGACCGCGAGCGTCTGGGCCTGGTCGACGACTGGCTCGCCGAAGAACGGCGCCGCTGGGATGAGCGGACCGACCGCCTGGAGGCTCTGGTGTCGAATCCGATGGAGGACGTGTGATCGATACTGACCGTGACCTGACCCTGCAACGCGTGATCCGCGCTCCGCGCGAGCGCATCTGGACGGCGTGGACCAGCGCCGCCCAGCTGCAGCAGTGGTGGACGCCAGCTCCGGCACTCACCCGTGTCGATCAGCTGGATGTCCAGCCCGGCGGCGGATTCGTCACCTGGATGAGCGAAGACGGCGGCGAGTACGTTCCGCACACGGACGGCATCTTCCTCGTGGTCGAGCCGTTCCACCGGCTGGTGTTCACCAACGCGGTGGACAGCCAGTGGCACCCGGCAGCCCCGGCTCCCGTTGCCATGACCGCGGAGATCGTGCTCCGCGAGCACCCGGAGGGGACCGACTACCAGGCCATCGTGCGGCACGGCGATCCCGACCAGCGGCGCCGCCACGAGCAGCTGGGCTTCTTCGACGGCTGGGGTGCGGTCACCGCGGCGCTGGCCGCCGTTGCCGAGAGCGGCACACGGTGAAGATCGCGATCACGCAGTTCCTCTCCCTGGACGGCGTCAGCCAGGCTCCGGGTGCTGCCGACGAGGACAGGTCGGGCGGCTTCACCCGCGGCGGCTGGTTCGTACCGTATCTCGATGCCGACTTCATCCAGCACGCCTCTGCCTGGCTCGATCGCGCGGACGGGCTGCTCCTCGGACGGCGCACCTACGAAGCCTTCGCCCGTGACTGGCCCCAGATCGTCGATCCCGCCGATCCGTTCACCACCAGGATGAACACGCTGCCGAAGTACGTGGTGAGCCGGACCCGCACCGAGGGGACCTGGCACCCGACTACGGTCGTCGGCGGGGACGCGATCGCCAGCGCCATCGACCTCCGGGCGCAGCCCGGCCGGGAGCTGCAGGTGCACGGCAGCGCCCGGTTGGCGGGTTCGCTCCTGGCAGCCGGCCTCGTCGACACAGTGCGTCTGGCGCTCGCGCCCACGCTGGTCGGCACGGGCCGCCGCCTGTTCCCCGCGCTGCCGGGAGCCGCCGGGCTCGAGCTCGTCGAGCAGCACCGGACCCGCAGCGGGCTGCTGCTGATGGAGTACCGGACCACCGGTGCAGCACCGGTGCAGGACTACACCGGAGTCGCTGATCTGGCTTGATCGCTGGCGGCGGGAATCAGAATCGGGGCCGGGCGTCGAGCCCGCCTGGCCGGACCCACCCGCCAAGGGCCCTAGGATGGGCAAGGACCATCGCTGAGGAGAGTTGTCGTCATGCCCGAGTCGAAGCGCCGGAAGAAGCCGGCCTACACTCCCCCGCCGCCGCCGTCGGCACCGAAGCAGAACCCGCGCTGGTGGGCGCCCACGATGGTGACCCTGATGATCCTCGGTCTGGTGTGGGTGGTGACCACCTACCTGATGCAGTCCGCCGGACCGGTGCCCGGCTTCGGGAACTGGAACCTGGCCATCGGCTTCGGGATCATGATGATCGGGTTCGTGATGACGATGCGCTGGCGCTGACGCCGCGCACCCTCAACTGACCCACTCGCCCGCGCTGACCGACCCGCGCCGAGCCGTGCGCCCCAGCTGACCGACCCGTGCCGGGCCGCGCCCCATCGCACTGCCCGCCGTCGGGCCGTCGCACTTCATCGCACCTACCCGTCGTCGCACGGCACCGCACCTGGGCACCTTGGGCAGTTATCCACAGGACAATCCACAGCTGGGGAGAATGACACCCATGTGATTTCCCCAGGGTGGGGACGAGCCTGTGGAGAACTACACCCATGTCACCCGCAGCTACCTACTGTCCACAGCGGCGCGCCCTGCGAACCCAGTGCAGACGCGGCTGTGTCCACCACCGGTGGACAACCCTGTGGAGAACTACATGCCTGTGATTCGCCCGCGCCACGGCATGTGGTCCCGACCACACATCACTCCCTCTGGTCAACTCCCTCGACCTCCGCTACGATAGTTGAAGGCTCAAGTAACTAGGAGGACACCCGATGACTGCACCATTGATGCACCGCGACGCTCTGGCTCAGGACACGGCGATGGGCGTCGTCGACCTGCTGGTCAACAATCTGGACACGATGGTCGGCTACTACACCGACGGGATCGGCCTGGATGTGATCACCACCTCCGGTGGCACGGCACTGCTCGGGCGCGGCCAGACGCCGATCATGCGTCTGGAGCAGCGCAACCACCTGCCGCAGTTCGACCGGGGCAGCGCCGGGCTGTACCACACCGCCATCCTGTTCACCGACCAGGCGGGTCTGGCCGCGTCGATCAACCAGCTGGCCGGCTACGCCCCGCGCACCTACACCGGTGCGGCCGATCACCTGGTCTCCGAGGCGTTCTACTTCGACGACCCGGAGGGCAACGGTGTGGAGCTCTACGTGGACCGCCCGCGCGAGCAGTGGACCCGCACGCCCGGCGGAGGGGTGCAGATGGCCTCGCTCCCGCTGGACCCGAACCAGTTCGTGCTCCGCCACCTGGACCGCAGCCGCACTGCGGACTCCCCGGCACCGGAGGCCGGGATCGGTCACGTGCACCTGCAGGTCGGCAACATCGAGACAGCGAAGGCGTTCTACGTCGACACCCTCGGCTTCGACGTGATGGCCAGGTTCGGCAGCCAGGCGCTGTTCGTGGCCGCCGGCGGGTACCACCACCACATCGGCATGAACACCTGGCACAGCGCCGGCGCCGGCCCCCGGGCGGCATCGCTCGGTCTCGGTCAGCTCACCATCGAGTTGCCGAACACCGACGACCTCGACGCTCTCACCGGTCGCCTCACCACTGCCGGCCTACCGGTCCGCTCCGAGGACCGCGCAATCCGGTTCGAGGACCCGTGGAAGACCCAGATCGAGGTCCGCGCCGCCGCCTGAGTCCCGGACACTAGTGGTGGGTCCGGCTCGCCCGCTGGTGGGGGCAGCCGGCTCTCGCCGCGGGAGGTGCGCGGTCAGGCGTAGGCGAGCAGGGTCAGGCCCACCAGCACGACGGCGGTGCTCGCCACTCCCACCACGGCACCGGTGCTACGCCGCTCCTTGGGCAGATAGGCGAACAGAAAGCCCAGCGCCGCCCCTACCACGAGGCCACCGAGGTGCCCTTGCCAGGAGATGCGCGCCACGATCAGCGAAAACACCACGTTGATCGCGATCACGATGAGGATCTGGCGCGCATCCCGCCCGGTCCGCCGCAGCACCACCGCGATCGCGGCAAACATCCCGAACACCGCACCGGAGGCACCCACAACCGGGGTGGTCCAGTTGGCCGGATCGGTGAGCAGCACCACGGCTACCGAACCGCCGAGCGCACTGAGCAGCCACAGCGCCACGAACCGCCACCGTCCGAGCATCTGCTCCAGGAACGGGCCGATAATCCACAGCGCGTACATGTTCACGAGCAGGTGTAGCCAGCCCGCGTGCAGGAACGCCGAAGTGAGCATCCGCCACGGCTGGTACTCACCGATCGCCGGGGAGAACGCGAACAGTTGGTACACCGGCGCTACATAATCGGCCAGAAACATCACCGCGCAGATGCCGATGAAGGTCATCGTGACCACCGGCCGGGAGCTGGCGCTCACCCGCCCGCCGAGCACCGTGCGCTGCGGACGCACCGACCGGTTCGCCTCGCGGACACAGTCCACACAGTGCACCCCGACCGCTGCGGGCCGCTGACACTCCGGGCAGGCCGGGCGGCCACAGCGTTGGCAGTTCACATAGGAGACCCGGTCCGGGTGCCGCGGGCAGGTGGGCGCGCTGGGACCGGCGTGCGGCTGCGGGGCGGAGGGGTAGTTCGTCATCGACGCCGGAGCAGGCTCAGCAGGAGGTCAGTCCACGATCTCGATCGAGGTGATCACGATGTCCTCGACCGGGCGATCATCGCGCGGGTCGG
>DXBY01000243.1 GCA_019116305.1 Candidatus Ruania gallistercoris
ACCGACGCGGAGCAGGTCCGCGATCTCCTCGGCGACCTGCTGCAGGACCGGCACGGCGTGGTCGCCGAACTCCAGAGTCACCCGGGCGTCCGGCCCGGAGATGGACAGCGCGGTCGGCGTCGGGGCGCCGAGCACCGGCACTGCGAAGCAGCGCACGCCGATCTCTTGCTCCCCGTCGTCCACGGCGTAGCCGCGGTCCCGGATCCGGTCCAGCTCGGCGAGCAGCTCGGGCACGGCGTCGATGCTCTTCGCGGTCGCGGCCGGCATCCCCGCGCGGGTGACGATGTCCTGCACCGCCGGGTCCGGCAGCTGGGCGAGGATCGCCTTGCCGACTCCGGTGGAATGGGTGAACACCCGCCGGCCCACCTCGGTGAACATCCGCATCGACCGGGTCGAGGAGGCCTGGGCCACGTACACCGCCATATCCCGGTCGATGATCGCCAGGTTGGCGCTCTCCCCGAGCTCATCGGCGAGCCGGGCGAGGAACGGGCGGGCATCGGCGCCGAACTGTCGGGAGGCGGAGTCACCGAGCCGGATCAGCCGGGGACCCAGGGTGTACCGGCGGGAGGGCAGCTGGCGGACATACCCCCGGGCCAGCAGCGTGCGCATCAGCCGGTGGATCGTCGGCAGCGGCAACGCGGTCCGGCCGGCCAGCTCGCTGAGCGTGGACTCCCCACCGGCGTCGGCGAGCAGCTCCAGCAGGTCGATGGCACGGTCCACCGACTGCACCCCGCCGGTTCGCGGCTTCGCTTCGGTCTCGATGTCTGTCATCCGGAATTCCCTTTCCTCCCCAGTGATCTTACGGTCTCCCGCCCGACCCACCGAGGACCAGGGTTCCGAGGAATGTGCCACCGCAGTACGATCACCCTATATTCCTGATAGCGGAAACAGTACTCCACCCACTGAGAGATTGGACGGCAGTCATGGCAGCAGTTCCCGGCCCCAGCTACTCGATCACGCTCCGGATCGGCGCGCCGACCGGCCCGCGCACCACCACGGACATCGTCGCCACCGTAGGGGCGACCGGGGCCGCGGTCACCGCGGTGGACGTGGTGGAGTCGACCGACACCCAGATGGTGGTCGACGTCTCCGCGAACGCCCGCGACGAGGAGCACGTGCAGGAGATCCGCGACCGGATCGACGAGGTGGACGGCGTCACCGTGCGCCACGTCTCCGACGCCACCTTCCTGCTCCACCTCGGCGGCAAGCTCGAGGTGCGGCCGAAGGTGAACCTGCGTCACCGCGACGACCTCTCCCGCGCCTACACCCCCGGGGTGGCCCGGGTGTGCCTGGCGATCGCGGACCGTCCGGAGGACGCCCGCCGGCTGACCATCAAGCGGAACACCGTTGCCGTGGTCACCGACGGCACCGCCGTGCTCGGCCTGGGCGACATCGGCCCGGAGGCCTCGATGCCGGTGATGGAGGGCAAGGCCGCACTGTTCAAGCAGTTCGGCGGAGTGGACGCATGGCCGGTCGCACTGGACACCACCGACACCGAGGAGATCATCCGCACCGTCAAGGCGATCGCCCCGGCCTACGGCGGCGTGAACCTGGAGGACATCTCCGCACCGCGGTGCTTCGAGATCGAGCGCCGGCTGCGCGAGGAGCTGGACATCCCGATCTTCCACGACGACCAGCACGGCACCGCGATCGTGGTGCTCGCGGCCCTGATCAATGCCCTCAAGGTGGTGGACAAGTCCCTCGCGGACGTCAAGATCGTGGTCTCCGGCGTCGGTGCGGCAGGCTCGGCGATCATCCGGTTGCTGCAGGCCCAGGGCGCGAGCGACATCATCGCCTTCGGCAGCCGCGGCGCGATCACCGCCGACCACGGCTACGACGACGAGCACCGCCAGTGGATCGCAGAGAACACCAACGCCGGCGGCTTCGCCGGCACCCTGCAGGAGGGTCTCGCCGGCGCCGACGTGTTCATCGGCGTCTCGGCCGGCAACATCCTCACCGGCGCAGACATCGCCACGATGGCCCCGGGCGCGATCGTCTTCGCCCTGGCCAACCCCACCCCCGAGGTGGACCCGCTCGATGCGGCTCAGCACGCCGCCGTCGTGGCCACCGGCCGGAGCGACTACCCGAACCAGATCAACAACGTGCTCGCCTTCCCCGGCTTGTTCCGGGGCCTGCTGGATGCGCGCGCCCGCTCGATCGACGACCAGGTGCTCCGCGCGACGGCGGTGGCGATCGCCGGCACGGTGAGCGACTCCGAACGGAACGCCTCGTTCATCATCCCGAGCGTGTTCGATCCCTCCGTGGCCAAGGCGGTGGCCCGGGCCGTGGTGGAGGTGGTGCGCGCCGCACGGGAGGCGTCCGGTGAGCCGGCACCGTTCACCGGTGCCCTCCCGCTCGGTGCAGGGGAGGAGTGATGACGGCACTGGACAGCGTTCGGGACCGGATCGAGGCCCTGCTCGCCGAACCGGACGCCGCCACGGCGGCGCACTACCCGGGGGACCGGGCAGGCCGCCAGCCGGTGCACTCGGTCTACGTGCCTGCGGATACCTTCGATGCCGACCTGCCCGCCCGCTGGGGTGCCCAGGCGCTCGAGGCGGTGGAGCGTGCCGGTGGCATCGATCACCTGCTCCGGGTGCACGCGCTGGTCACCGACCCCGAGGAGGCGGCCACGATCGGCGCTCTGGTCCTGGACAAGCTCGCCCGGGAACCGGTGGAGGATCTGCGGATCGACTTCGAGGACGGTTACGGCGACCGCGGTGACGAGGCCGAGGATGCGGCGGTGGCTGCTGCGGTGGCCGCCATCGCCGAGGCCCGGGCCGCAGGCACGACGCCGCCGTTCCTCGGCATCCGGTTCAAGTGCCTGGAACCGGAGACGCGGGAGCGTGGCCTGCGCACCCTCGCTGGATTCGTCACCGCGCTCGCCGACCGCGGGCTTCCCGACGGCCTGGTGCTCACCCTGCCCAAGGTCACCACTGTGGCGCAGGTGCAGGCCATGGTGCTCGCCCTGGAGGCGCTGGAGGCCTCGCTCGGCCTCCCGGTGGGCCGGCTCGGCTTCGAGATCCAGGTGGAGACGCCTCAGTCGGTGCTCGGCCCGGACGGTCACGCGCTGATCGGGCCGATGATCGCCGCCGGTGGCGGACGGGTGACCGGGATGCCCTACGGCACCTACGACTACAGCGCCTCGCTCGGCATCGCGGCCGCCTACCAGTCCATGGAACACCCGGCGGCGGACTTCGCCAAGCAGGTGATGCAGGTCAGCGCGGCCGGCACCGGGGTGCGCCTGTCCGACGGTTCCACGAACGTGCTCCCGGTGGGAGAGCCGGCCGCGGTCGATGCGGCCTGGGCGCTGCACGGGAGGCTGGTGATGCGTTCCCTGCAGCGCGGCTTCTACCAGGGCTGGGACATGCATC
>DXBY01000005.1 GCA_019116305.1 Candidatus Ruania gallistercoris
GTCCAGATTCACCACCACGATCACCGTGTCCGCCTGCCCGGTGGGCGAGTGCTCGGCGGGCACGTGCTTGGAGAAGCAGAACGTGGCGTCGTCAGTGGTGGGGTGCACGGTCAGGTTGCGCAGCCGCTGCAACGCAGGATGCTTCCGGCGGGTCCGGTTCAACTGAGTGAGCAGGTCGGTGAGGCCGTGCGTGCTGGCCGCAGCCTTCCAGTCCCGGGGCTTGTACTCATACTTCTCGTTGTCGATCTGCTCCTCGGCACCGGGCCGGGCCACGTTCTCGGCCAGCTCGTAGCCGGAGTAGATGCCCCAGGTGGGGGAGCCGGTGGCGGCCAGTACCGCCCGGATTGCGAACGCGGCTGGCCCGCCCTGCTGCATGTACGGAGTGAGGATGTCGTGCGTGGTGGGCCAGAACGCCGGCCGCATCACTGCGGCCAGATCGCCGCTGACCTCGGTGAAGTACTCCGCCAGCTCCTCCTTCGAGTGCCGCCAGGTGAAGTACGTGTAGGACTGGTGGAACCCGAGGGTGGCCAGTGTGCGCATCATCGCCGGCCGGGTGAACGCCTCGGAGAGGAAGATCACCTCCGGGTGGGCAGCGGCGACATCGGCGAGGATCTGCTCCCAGAAGGTGAGCGGTTTGGTGTGCGGGTTGTCCACCCGGAACAGGGTGACGCCGTGGTCGATCCACACCTGCAGCATCACCCGGACGGCGGTGTAGATGCCGTCCGGGTCGTTGTCGAAGTTCAGCGGGTAGATGTCCTGGTACTTCTTCGGCGGGTTCTCCGCATACGCGATCGACCCGTCCGCGCGGCTGGTGAACCACTCCGGGTGTTCGCGCACCCACGGGTGGTCCGGGGAGGCCTGCAGCGCGATGTCCAGGGCCACCTCCATGCCCAGCTCGCGGGCGCGGGCGACGAAGTGGTCGAAGTCTTCGAAGGTGCCCAGGTCCGGGTGGATCGCATCGTGCCCACCCTCGGCCGCGCCGATGCCGTAGGGGGAGCCGGGATCGCCGGGCTCAGCAGTGAGCGTGTTGTTCCGGCCTTTGCGGTTGGTGGTCCCGATCGGGTGCACGGGGGTGAGGTAGACGACGTCGAAGCCCATCGCGGCGATACCGGGCAGCCGCTCGGCGGCGGTGCGCAGCGTGCCGGAGTGCCACTGGCCGGTGGTCTCGTCCTGGTGGGCGCCCTCGGACCGGGGGAACAGCTCGTACCAGGAGCCGTACAGTGCCCGTTCGCGGTGCACCACCAGCGGGTAGGTGGCCGAGGGGGAGACGTAGTCCCGCAGCGGCATCTCGGCGAGGACTTCTTGCACCTCCGGTGCGGTGCCGGCGGCCAGCCGGGCCAGCGCCGGGCGGGACTCGTCCTGCAGCGCGGTGACGGCATCGGTGAGCACCCGGGACTGGGCGTCGGTCAGGGTCAGTTCCGCGACGGCGCGCTGCAGCAGCTGGGCGCCCTCGGTGAGCATCACCTCGGTGTCCACATCCGCGTGCACCTTCAGCACCGCATCATGGCGCCAGGTGCCGTACGGGTCCGACCAGCCCTCCACCCGGAAGCCCCAGGTGCCCTCGGCATCGGGCACCAGCCACGCCTCGTACCGGTCCAGCCCGGGGGAGATGTCCTGCATCGGCGCGCGGGAGTGGTCGGTGCCGTCCGGGCGGACCAGCACTGCGGTCGCAGCCACTGCGTCGTGCCCCTCTCGGAACACGGTCGCGCGGACCGGGATCGCCTCCCCGACCACGGCCTTGGTGGGCCAGCGGCCGTTCTCCACGCTCGGGCCGACGTCCAGCACCGGGATCCGCCCGATCGGGGCAGCAGGGGTAGGGCTCGGAGTAGTCACAGGTCGAACCTACCGATCGTGGCGGCGGAGTACATCTCGATGGCGGAACGCCTACCGACCGGCCGGGCTGGGACACCGGGCCGCCCGCCGGTCTGACCCACCGGGTTCACTGGAGGCAGTACCGTTGCTGCGGGGAGGGTGGATGGACGTCACAGTGATCACCGTGGACGGTGAGACGTTCGAGGTCCGCGAAAGCGGACGAAAGTGCGACTATCGCTGGGTCGGTGGGCGACATCAGGGCGACTACGGCTTCGGCTCCACGCGGAACGCGACTGAGGGCAGGCCGCAGTCGATGGCGGAGCATCGCGCGGCGATCCGGTCCTTTCTGGACGCTGTGGACCCGGTGACCGGGTACCTGGAGTAGGGGTGGTTCGCAGCTGGGAGCCCTGTTGCGCTACCCGGGTGCGGGAACAGTGACCCGGTGGCTTATGCTCGCGGCGTGAGAGCGATTCGACGATTCACGGTGCGCACTGTCCTGCCCCAGTCGCTGGCGGCCCTGGACGAGCTGGCGCTGAACCTGCGCTGGTCCTGGCACGCCCCCACCCGGGACCTGTTCGCCGGGATCGACGCCCAGCTCTGGGACGAGGTGCACGGCGACCCGGTGGGCTTGCTCGGCGCGCTGTCTCCGGAGCGACTTGACGAGCTGGCCGGCGACGAGGCATTCGTGGCCCGGACCCGCGAGCTCGCCGCGGAGCTGCGCACCTATCTCGGTGACGAACGCTGGTACCAGGGGGAGCAACGCCGTCGGGAATCGGAAGGTGCGGCAGCGCTGCCCGCCTCGATCGCCTACTTCTCTGCGGAGTTCGGTATCACCGGAGCGCTCCCGCAGTACTCCGGCGGGCTGGGCATCCTCGCCGGTGACCACCTGAAGTCCGCCTCCGACCTGGGCGCCCCGATCGTGGGCGTCGGGCTGCTCTACGGTGCTGGCTACTTCCGCCAGTCCCTCAC
>DXBY01000244.1 GCA_019116305.1 Candidatus Ruania gallistercoris
CGCGGACGCGCACCCGTGCCGATGGTGTCGGCGCCGACAATCGTAGTCGGTGCCCGGCTCGGGTTACCGTCGTGTCCATGCGTCGATCAGTGCGTCAGCTTCCCGACCCCGTACGTGCCCGGATTCCCGCGAAGGTCCGCGTGCTCACTGTGCGCCGGCTCGCCGACCATGCCTGGGCGGTGGTGACCACCCACCGGCTGCTCGTGCTTGAGGAGGACCGGACCGTGCTGGACCGACCCTGGGCCGAGGTGGACCGCGCCACGATGGACTCCGACACCGAAGAGCTCACCGTCACCTGGGTGGACGGCAGCCCGCCCGACGTTCTGCTCGTGGGGGAGGATCCGGGCGTCTCGGACTTCACGTTCGCGGTCAAGGAGCGGGTGGACAACTCCCTCGTGCACCTGGAGCTGGAGCAGCTGCCCGGCGGTGGGGTGCTCCGGGGAGCGATCCGGCGCAACCCGGACGGCAGCCTGTTCTCCCAGGTCAGCGTCTCCGGTGCACGCCGCGCCCCAGCCGACCTGGAGGAGCGCGCCGCCGCGCTGGAAGCCCGGGTGCGAAGTGTCGTCGGACTCACTCCCTGAGGTCCGTCCCGGCGGCCCGAAGCACCCAGCAGGGCTGTTAGTATTGTCGTCGCGATCCCTCGTAGCTCAATAGGCAGAGCATCCGACTGTTAATCGGACGGTTACTGGTTCGAGTCCAGTCGAGGGAGCAAGCAGGTCCGGAACCCACCAGGGTGTCCGGACCTTTCGCTTGTCACCACACGTCGAGCGTGTACAGATAGGACACCCGGCGTGGCACATCGTCGGGGGACTGTACACCTCGGGAGACCACCCGGTACCGGGTCTTCCGGGAAGGACTGACGGTGGTGGTCGCCTTCCCCCGGTCGACCTGGATGTCCCGGACCGTGCGCCAGGTCCCGTTGGCGAGCTCGCGCTGCAGGCGCACCTCGCCGGTGACCCCACCCCGCGGGCTGATCCAGCCGATGTACAGCGTGGTGTCACGCCCCGTGGCCGTCTCCTTCGGGCCGCTCAGGTCCAAGATCGTGCGTCCGCCGGACTTCACCGTGCGCAGCTGGTGCCAGGTGCTGGTGCCATTCGGGTGGCTGGTATCGATCTGCGAGCTCTCCGCGGACACCGCACGCACCCGCCACCACTGGGAGTTCTTCGGCGCGATCCGGTGGGTGGCGCGGCCGTTCCGGACCCGGAAGTCGCGCACGTTCCGCCAGGATCCGTTGCTCAGCCGCCGCTGCAGACGGACCACACCGTCCACGGCGACGCCGTCGTACTCCCAGAACACCTCCAGGTCCACCCCGGTGCCTGCGACCGACCCACCGCGGCCGGTGAGCTCGAGCTTCACCCGGTTCTCCAACCGGTTCTGGGTGCCGCTGCGGATCGTGTCCAGCCGCGCGTAGAGGTACTGGCCCGGGCAGGCGGTGGACTTGGTGTCCCGGTGCCCGGAGATCACCGGCAGCCGGCGCGCACCGTCATTGGTGTAGTTGCCGGTGCCGTAGGCGTAGTGCACCCCGTGCACGTCGAACTTCCACGCGAACAGGTCGGCATAGGCGGTGAGCACCCGGCTGGGGATGTTCCGCTCGTGGAAGTTCCCGATCGCCGCCACCCCGAAGGACTGGGAGTTGTAGTACTGCGTGTGGGCAGCGATCACCGCCCGGTGCACCCCGCCATAGGCGCCCTCCCAGATCCGGCCGAACCGGTCGATGAGGAAGTTGTACCCGATGTCGTAGAAGTCCCGGCTGAGCACGTGGTAGCGGTAGATCGACCTGATGATGCCGCGCACCTCGCCGGAGGAGTAGGAGTTCGCCGTGGCGGTGTGGTGCACGAAGCCGCCTCGCACATCCCCGTAGGCGACCCCGTCCTGGTTCTGCCGCAGTGACTCGTCCGCACCCCAGTTCGCCCGGGAGGCCATCGTCGGCTTGTCGATGATCCAGCGCCCAGGCACCCCGGCTGTGGTGGCGTCCGGTTCCGGCGCGGACAGTGCCGAACGCGGCATCGGCTCCGGGTGGACCAGCGTCAGGGACAGGTCCTCGGGAACCTCCCCGGCCACCGACACCTCCACGGCATCCGCGCCGCGGGTCCACAGCGGTTCGGTGCCGGCCACGTCCGCCCCGCCGGCCGTGTGCTCATCCGCAGGCAGCGCAGACCACGGCGACCACACGCCGTCGGTGCGCACCCGCACGTACGGCTCCGGGGCGCTGTCACCGGTCCAGGTCAGCGCCACCAGCTCGAACGGTTCCGTCTCCCAGGCCGCGGTTCGGCCATCACCCACACCCTCCACCGGGATTCGGCTCATGCCCTGGTCGTCCGGACCCTCCGGAGTGGTCAGCGGCGCCGGGTCGTCATCGTCCGGTGGCGCGGCCCAGGCGCCGATCGCCGGCCCGACGGCCAGACCGGTCCCGGCCAACGCCACCAGGGCGGACCGCCGGGTCAGCGCGGTGCGCGCTGTCGTGCTGCTCATGTCGTCATCGTCCATGTGTGCCATCGTCATCTCCCGTGACCTGATCGTGACCACACGGTAGTGGGTGCATCCGCAGGCTTCCGGGAGGTGACCTGCTCCGCGTGCCCGGACCCGGTTACGATCGAGACGGCCCGTGCGCCGACGCACGGGAGAAGGAGGGACCCGTGACCACCACCATCGGCCACACCCCCACCGGCGAACCAGAGCCGGCTACTGAAGTCCCGCTGCGGTTCGTCACCGCGGCCAGCCTGTTCGACGGGCACGACGCCGCGATCACCGTGATGCGCCGGATCATCCAGGCGCAGGGCGCCGAGGTGATCCACCTGGGGCACGACCGCTCGGTCCAGGAGGTGGTCCGCGCCGCACTCCAGGAAGATGTCGACGGTGTGGCGATCTCCTCCTACCAAGGCGGGCACCTGGAGTACTTCCGCTACCTGGTGGACTCCCTCGCCGAGGCCGGCGCCGGGCACATCCGGGTGTTCGGTGGCGGAGGCGGCACGATCACCCACGAGGAGATCGCCGAGCTGACCGAGGCTGGGGTGGAGCGCCTCTACCATCCGGACGACGGGCTCGCGCTCGGCCTGACCGGCATGATCGAGGACCTGGTGGCGCGCACCCGCGCCGCCCGCCTGCCGGCCCGAGCCCCCGAGGTGCTCCCGGAGGCCGGGGATGATGCCGGCGTCGGCCGCTTGCTCAGCGCGATCGAGGACGGAGTGCTGACCCACGACGGCGCAGCCCGGCTCGGTCTGCTGTCTCGCCCGGGCGGGGCCCGTCCGGGCGAGGGGCGCGACGGCGCAGCCGGGTCCGGTCCGTCCAGCCACCCAGGAGGGACGGCAGCAGGCGCCGCGGGTGGCCACCTAGCGCCGGTGGTCGGGATCACCGGCACGGGCGGATCCGGTAAGTCCTCGGTGATCGACGAGCTCGTGCTGCGATTCCTGGCCGCCTTTCCCGAACTGCGCATCGGGGTGCTCGCCGTGGACCCCACCCGCCGGCGCACTGGGGGTGCACTGCTCGGTGACCGGATCCGGATGAACGCGCTGCGCTCCGCCCGGGTGTACTTCCGGTCGATGGCTACCCGGCGCCAGGATGTGAGCGTGAGCGAGGTGCTCGCCGAGTCCGTACGGGCCCTGCAGGCATGCGGTTTCGACCTGGTGATCGTGGAGACCGCCGGGATCGGCCAGTCCGACTCGGCCGTGGTGGAGCTGGTGGACCTGCCGGTGTACGTGATGACCAGCGAGTACGGCGCCGCGAGCCAGCTGGAGAAGATCGACATGATCGACTTCGCCGACCTGGTGATCCTGAACAAGTTCGACCGTCGCGGTGGTGAGGACGCGCTGCGCGACGTGCGCAAGCAGTGGCGCCGCAACCACCTTGCGTTCGACGTGACCGACGCCGATGTCCCGGTCTATCCGACTGTCGCCAGCCACTTCCACGACGATGGCCTCACCCGGGCGTTCCAGGCGTTGCTCACCCGGCTGGGGGACCGGTGGCAGCCCGAGCGGCCGATTGCCGCCGGAGCAGGAGCTGGTGGAAGCCTGATCCCCGGTGCCCGGGTGCGTTACCTCGCCGAGATCGCCGAGCACGGCCGGGAGACCACCCGCAGGGTCGAGACCGAGGCCGAGGCCGCCGATACGGCGCAGCGGTACTGGAGCACTCTGCGCGACCTGGGGGATGACGCCCTCCCGGAACCGTTACTGCCCTACCCGAGCTCCGCCGTCGGGAATGACGAGGTGTTGGACCGGCTCCGCGACCGGTACGCCCAGGCCCTTGCGCAGCTCAGTGAGGACTCTGTGGAGCTGCTCCGCAGCTGGCCGCAGCGCGAGGCCGCCCTGACCGCGGAGGAGGGCTCCTACCAGGTACGCGGGCGGGAGATCACCGTGGCGAACTACACCACCTCGCTGTCCGGGACCAGGCTGGCCCGGGTGGCGCCCCCGCAGCACCGCTCCTGGGGGGACCTGCTGACTTTCCTGCACCAGGAGAACACTCCCGGCGCCTTCCCCTACACCGCAGGGGTCTACCCGTACCGGCGCAGCGAGGAGGACCCCACGAGGATGTTCGCCGGGGAGGGTCCGCCCGAGCGCACCAACCGCCGGTTCCACTACCTCGCCGCCGGGCAGGGGGTGGCGCGGCTGTCCACGGCATTCGACTCGGTGACCCTGTACGGCGAGGACCCGGCCACCCGGCCCGATGTGTACGGCAAGGTCGGCAACTCCGGGGTGAGCGTGCCCACCCTGGACGACATGAAGCGGCTGTACTCCGGCTTCGACCTGTGCGCGCCGACCACGTCGGTGTCGATGACCATCAACGGCCCGGCGCCGATCATCCTGGCGATGTTCTTCCACACCGCGATCGACCAGCAGGTGGAGAAGTACCTGCGCGCCGACGCCGGGCGCTGGCAGGAAGCCCAGCAGAAGATCGCGGAGCTGCTCGGCGGCCGGACCCAGCCGCTCTTCCGCGGCGAGCTGCCGGAGGGCAACGACGGGCTGGGCCTCGGCCTGCTCGGCGTGACCGGGGCGGAACTGGTCGACGCCCAGACGTACGCCCGGATCAGCGCCGAGACGCTCGCGGCCGTGCGCGGCACGGTGCAGGCGGACATCCTCAAGGAGGACCAGGCGCAGAACACCTGCATCTTCGGCACCGAGTTCGCGCTGCGGATGATGGGCGACATCCAGCAGTACTTCATCGATGCGGGAGTCCGGAACTTCTACTCGGTGTCCATCTCCGGCTACCACATCGCCGAGGCGGGTGCGAACCCGATCACCCAGCTCGCCTTCACCCTCGCCAACGGGTTCACCATCGTGGAGTACTACCTGGCCCGAGGGATGGCCATCGACGACGTCGCCCGGCACCTGTCCTTCTTCTTCTCCAACGGGATGGACCCGGAGTACGCCGTGATCGGGCGGGTCGCCCGCCGGATCTGGGCCCGGGCGATGCGCGACCGGTACGGGGCGAGCCCGCGGGGGCAGATGCTGAAGTACCACATCCAGACCTCGGGCCGGTCGCTGCACGCCCAGGAGATCGAGTTCAACGACATCCGCACCACGCTGCAGGCGCTGTATGCCAGCTTCGACGCCTGCAACAGCCTGCACACCAACGCCTACGACGAAGCGGTCACCACGCCCACGGAGGAGTCCGTGCGCCGGGCGGTGGCGATCCAGCTGATCGTGGCGCGCGAGTTCGGCCTGAGCGCCTGCGAGAACCCCTGGCAGGGCAGCTACATCATCAGCGAGCTCACCGACCTGGTGGAGCAGGCGGTGTACGAGGAGTTCGAGGCGCTGAGCCGCCGCGGCGGGGTGCTCGGCGCGATGGAGTCGATGTACCAGCGCGGCAAGATCCAGGACGAGTCGATGGTCTACGAGCAGCGCAAGCACGACGGGTCGCTGCCGATCGTGGGGGTGAACACCTTCCTGCCCAGCGAGCACGGCGGCCAGATCGAGGTGGCCATCGACCTGGTTCGGTCCACGGCCGCGGAGAAGGACGACCAGGTGGCCTCGGTGACCGACTGGCAGGAGGGGCGGAACGCCGTCGACCCGGGGGCGCTGGACCGGCTCCAGGAGGTGGCTCGACAGGGCGAGAACACTTTCGCGGCACTGATGGAGGCGGTGCGCAGTCACAGCCTCGGCCAGATCACGCACGCCCTGTACGAGGTGGGCGGGGCCTACCGGCGGTCGATGTGAGCGGCGGTGGCCCTACTCCTGCGGTTCTGGGGAGAGGTTCTCGCACCACTCCTCGGGGGTGAGGAGGCTTTCCCGGTCGTCCTGCTCGTCGAGGCAGTCCTCGTACGCGTCCTCCTGACGTTGCTGCTGACCCTGCTCGTTCAGCGCGTTGAGCAGCGGGAAAGCGATGATGATGCAGATCAGCGCGATCACGCTCGCAACCCGGGTGGCGGTGTTCTGGGAGTCGCTGGGCCGGTGCGCCTCCGGGTCCGCGTAACGCCACGCCACCGTGCCGCGCCACATGCCCATCGGGCTGATCGCACCCCAGAGGCACAGTCCGGCAGCGACCACCAGCATGATGTAGACGAAGGTCATCCGCAGGAGGGTAGTCCATCGCCGCCGGATGCCCCGGTCGGGATGTAAGGACGGTGAAAGGTCCTCGTTGCGTGACCGGGTGGGCGAGTATGGTCCACGCTGGGCAGAGCGCCCCATAGGACCGGCAACCTGGGTGGGACCCGGGGGCCTAGGATGGGCGCGGTCCCAGATGCGTTTCGAGCGCCGCGCGTGCTGCGCTCTCCCAGGGGAGGAACTGTGGCGTACCGCTTCAACCCACCACCCGGCTGGCCGCAACCGCCGGCGGGCTGGCAACCGCCTGCGGGTTGGCAGCCGGACCCGTCCTGGCCGGCCGCGCCAGAGGGCTGGGAGTACTGGGTGGCGGATGCCACGGATTCTGCGGGGTCGGAGGGTGGGGCGCACGCTCCGGCGGCACCGGCGGGTGGGGCGCACGCTCCGGCAGCACCGGCGGGTGGGGCCCACGCTCCGGCAGCACCGGGAACGGATGCCCCGGCCGGAACGGAGCCCGGTGACCCGGGGCGGGCGGATCCGAGTGCGGGCCCCGACCCGACGGCTGCCGCGGCGGGCGCCACCGAGGCCGCTGAGATCGACGACGCTCCGACCATCTTCGTCCGCAAGGCGCCACCGCCGGTGCCATCGGGCGCCGGGACGGGCCAGCCGACCGCAGAGGGCCGGGCGACGCCGGAGAATGGCGCGACGGCCGCGAGTGTGGAGGACCCAGAGTTCCTGGAGCGCACCCACCGGGCCGAACCGGGCAGGCATCGGGCCGTGGACGTGGCGGCGGGAGCGGAAGGCTCGAGCGGCGATAGCGCCGGGCGCCCTGCCGAGAGTGGTCCGCCGGCCGCAGAGCCGCAGGCGGCAGATCCTCTCGCTGCTACAGAGGCACCCGCCGCTCCGGAGCTGGACGGCGGGGAGGCCGCGGCCGACGCGGCCGAGTCGGAACGGGCCGCCGCCGGAGCGCCGGTCCCGGCTGTCGACGGACAGACCACGACCCAGCTGCCGACCTCCGGGGTGCCTGCGGCTGAGGCGCCTGCGCATGACCCGCCTACTGCTGAGGCGGCTGTGTCAGATGTGCCTGCGGCCGAGGCGCCCGTGCCGGGGCCGGTCGGCGAGGACGTGACGCAGCAAGTTCCCGCCAGTACCACCACGCGTCAGATGCCGCAGTGGGGTGGCCCGCCACAGTCGGTACCGGCCCAGCAGGCGCCAGCCCCGGCCGGGCAGCAGCCGCCGGGAGCGATGCCTCCGCCGTCTCCGCCAGAGATGTCCGCGCCGCCGCAGGCGCAGGGACCGACCGGCTCCCAGCCTGCAGCGCCGCAGCCCCAGCCTCCTGCGCCGCAGCCACAGTGGGGGACCGGACCGGCAGTGGGATCGGCCGGGCCGTTCGGCGGAGCATCGGCCGCACCGCCGCCCGGGCCGCACCAGCCCCCACAGCCTCCTCCGCCCGGCCCGGCCGTACCCGGTGGTTCGGCGAGCATGCCACCGCCGCCGGGAGGGAGCTACTCGGCGGCGCCAGCACCAGGGTCCGGCCCGCAGTTCGGCGGCCCGTCCGGCAGCCAGTCTTACCAGCAGGGCGGCCCGTTCGGCCCCGGAGGTGCATCCGCGGCGAAGAACCGGACACCGTTGATCGTCGGCGGGATCGTCGCCGTGATCGTGCTCGCGCTACTGGTGGTGCTCGCCGTCCGGCTCATCGGTGACGATGGGGAGAGCACCGGTGCTGGCGGCAGCACGCCGTCGGTCACTGCGCCGAGCAGCGCCGACCCCACGGACCAGCCCAGTGCCGACCCCACGAACCAGCCCAGCAGTGGGGTCGGTGACGGCACTCTGGCCGTGCTCGGCCCGGGCGAGGTTGCCACTGTGGTCGGCGGCACCGGCGAATCCGAGGTTGAGGTGGCCCTGATGGGCGTCGAACGGAACTGGCAGCCGGAGGGTTCACAGGCGGTGGTGTGCCCGGACCCGGAGGGTGAGTACATCGCCTTGGAGTTCGAGTTCACCACCCTGCCTGCCCTGGCTGACGGCGCCGGGAGCTACAGCTTCGCCGGATTCGAGGTGGGCCTCGCGAACGACAGGGGCACCGCCCTGGACGCCAGCGGTGTCGCCGGTCTGTTCTGCCTCAGCACCGACCAGCGGGCACCCTCGGAAGTGGCGCCAGGGGAGACCTTCACCGGCTGGGCCGTGGTCGATGCACCGGCCGAGGCGAGCCACGTGCTCTGGGAGCCGTTCCTGAGCTTCAGCGAGCAGCCGACCTACGCCTGGTCCCTTGCCGACTTCTGATTCTCACCTGCGAACCCCTGAGCTGAGCCATGGCCGTCCGTGACATCCGCATCGTCGGTGACCCGGTGCTGCGCACCCCGTGCACGGTGATCACCGCGATCGACGACCGGGTCCGGGCGTTGGTGACCGACCTACTCGAGACGGTCGACGCCGACGGCCGGGCGGGTCTGGCCGCGAACCAGATCGGCGTCAGCCTGCGCGCCTTCTCCTGGAACATCAACGGTGAGCTCGGCTACGTCCTCAACCCGCAGCTGACCCACCGCTCCGACGAACTCCAGGAGGGTGATGAGGGCTGCCTGTCCGTACCCGGGCTGTGGTACCCGACCCCACGCAGCGCCTACGCCGAGGTGACCGGAACAGACCTGGCGGGCGACGCCGTCACCGTGGCGGGTGAGGGTCTGATGGCGCGCTGCCTGCAGCACGAGCTGGACCATCTCGACGGCAAGCTCTACCTGTCCCGGCTGAGCGGACAGACCCGCAGGGACGCGCTCCGCACAGTGCGCGAACGGTTCTGATCGCCTGCCAGCACAGGGCCCAGCTGCCGGCGGGGAAGACAGATCGGCGGAACTAAGGCACAATAGGTCACGGACGCCGCGAGCGGTTTCTGGAAGTGAACGTCGCGAGATCGTTGGGGAAGACGCATCTCGACCGGTCACAGAAGGGAACAGCATGTCAGGTCAGAGCACCCGCGGTGTTGTTTTCGTGCACTCATCGCCCCGGGCGTTGTGCCCGCACGTGGAGTGGGCCGCCGGGTCCGTGCTCAACGCCCGCGTGGCGTTCGAGTGGACCCCGCAGCCCGCTGCGCCCGGGATGTTCCGGGCCGAGCTGTCCTGGGTCGGCACCGCCGGCACCGGGGCGAGGCTGGCGTCGGCGCTCCGCGGCTGGAATCACCTGCGCTACGAGGTGACCGAGGAAGCCAGCCGCGGCGTCGACGGCGGTCGGTGGAGCCACACTCCCGAGCTGGGCATCTTCCACGCCCAGATCGATGCGGGTGGCAACGCTGTGATCCCTGAGGACCGGGTGCGGGCGGCGATGGAGCACGCCGGCGAGCCTGCCCGGATGCGGCACGAGCTCGAGCTCGCTCTCGGCCAGGCCTGGGACGACGAGCTGGAACCGTTCCGGTACGCCGGTGCCGGCGCTCCGGTGCGCTGGCTGCACCGGGTGGGCTGACCAGGAACTACTCAGCGGCGCGGCAGGAGGGGCTGCGCCGCTGAGTTCTGCCATCGCACTCGCCGGCGGCTTGTCGAGGCACTCTCCGGTGATGGAGGTAGCAAAATTGCACCTCCGTGCGCGAAAAGTACCTCCGCGCGGGAGACGGACTTGTCGGGCGCGGGTCCGTGATCAGTCGCTGGTGATCACCACGGCGACGTTGTGGCCGCCGAAACCGAACGCATTGTTCACCGCGGCGATCGAACCTGCGGGCAGCTCGCGGGGGACGTCCCGGACCAGGTCGATGCTCAGGTCCGGCTCCGGGTCGGTGACGTTGATCGTGGGCGGTGCCGTGCGCTCGTGCACCGCCAGGATGGTCAGCAAGGTCTCCAACGCCCCTGCGCCGCCGAGCAGGTGGCCGGTCATCGACTTCGTCGCCGAAACTGCCACGTGCTCAGCGGCCGGACCGAGGCTGCGCACGATCGCTTCCGCCTCGATCCCGTCACCGACCGGAGTGGAGGTGGCGTGGGCGTTCACGTGCACCAGATCGGCGGCGGTCACACCGGCGTTCTCCAGGGCCAGGCGCAGGGCGCGCTCCTGACCGGCGCCACTCGGGTCCGGGGGAGCGATCGCATACGCGTCCGCGGTCATCCCCACCCCCGCGAGACGGGCATAGATCGTCGCGCCGCGGGCCTTGGCGTGCTCCTCGCTCTCCAGCACCACGATCGCCGCGCCCTCGCCGAGCACGAACCCGTCCCGGTTCACGTCATAAGGGCGGGAAGCCCCGGCAGGGTCCTCGTTGCGGGTGGACAGCGCCTGCATCTTCGCGAACGAGGCGATCGGCAGCGGGTGCGTGGCCGCCTCGGTCCCGCCGGCCAGCACCACATCCGCGCGACCGGTGCGGATCATCTCCAGCCCGTACCCGATCGCCTCGGCACCGGAGGCACAGGCGGAGACCGGGGTGTGTGAGCCGGCCTTGGCCCCGACCTCGATGGAGACGTACGCCGCCGGCGAGTTCGGCATCAGCATCGGCACTGTCAGCGGCATCACCCGGCGCACGCCCTTCTCCTTGATGGTGTCCCAGGCATCCACCAACGTGGTGACCCCGCCGATGCCGGAGGCGACCACTGAACCCAACCGTTCGCCGTCGACCTCGGGCGTGCCCGCATCCGCCCACGCCTGGCGCGCTGCGATGATGGCGAACTGGGCGCTGGGGTCCATCCGACGCATCTCCTGCCGGGAGAGCACCTCCTCGGCCGGTACCGCCAGCTGCCCGGCGAAGGTGACCGGCAGATCGTACTGGGCCACCCAGTCCTGCTCCAACGTGCGCACCCCGGACCGTCCGGCCAGGGCACCCTGCCAGGTCGAGGCCAGGTCGCCGCCGAGAGGGTTGGTGGTGCCGAGGCCGGTGACGACGACGTTCCGCTGGTCCGTCATGAGGGTCTCCAAGGGGATGTATCAGCTGATAGACGTCGGGCGCGTACTCATGCAGAGCACGCGCCCGACGGCGCCGAGATGTGCCGGCGCCGAGAGTGGTCCCCGACCGGGCGGACGCGTGCGCGCACCGAGGTCAGGGCAGTGGTCAGGACTGCGCCTGCGCGATGTACTTGACGGCGTCGCCAACGGTGGCGAGGTTCTTCACCTCTTCGTCGGGGATGCGCACGTCGAACTTCTCCTCGGCCAGGGTGACGATCGTCATCATGGAGAGGGAGTCGATGTCGAGGTCGTCGGTGAAGGACTTGTCCGTCTGCACGGCGTCCGTCTCCAACCCGGTCTCCTCGTTCACGATCTCGGCGAGGCCGGCCAGGATGTCCTCTTCGCTGTGCGCCATAACTGCTCCGTTTCTCATTGTCACGCTTGGGTTGGGTGCGAGCGGGTCCAGTGTCCCCGACAGGCGGGTGCTAGGGCCACTGCGGCGCGCGGCGGACCCGGTGTTGATACGTGGTGTGCGCCACGGACGAGCAGGTCATGGCAGCACCACGACCTGGGCGGCGTAGACCAGGCCGGCACCGAAGCCGATCTGCAGGGCGATGTCCCCACTGTGCGCCTGGCCCTCACGGAGCAACCGCTCGGCGGCCAGCGGGATGGAGGCTGCCGAGGTGTTGCCGGTGTCAGCGATGTCCCGGCCCACCACGATGTCCTCACGGAACCGGATCAGCTTCAGCAGCTGGTCGGTGATCCGCATGTTCGCCTGGTGCGGGATGAACACGTCGATGTCGGCAACGTCCAACCCGGCAGCGGCTACTGCCCGGCGGGCGATGTCCGGCATCGTGGAGATCACCCACTTGAACACCGTCGGCCCCTGCTGGCGCAGCGTCGGGGTGGTCATCGCGCTGACCTCCTCGGCCAGCTCCGGCGTCTCCGGCTCAGGTTCACCCATCTCCTCGCGCCGGTAGTCCAGCCAGGACCGGGTCTGGTAGATCGCATCGGCCTTCCCGCCGTCGCTGCCCCACACAGTGGGAGCGATACCGGCGGTCTCGCTCGGGCCGACGATGGCAGCCCCCGCACCGTCGCCGAGGAGGAAGGAGATGGTGCGGTCGCTGGGGTCGATGAAGTCGCTCATCTTCTCCACCCCGATCACCAGCACGTGCTCGGCGCCGCCGGAGCGGACCAGCGCATCCGCCTGAGCGATGCCGTAGGCGTAGCCGGCACAGGCTGCGGAGATGTCGTACGCCGGCGCCGGGGTGGCACCGACCTCGTCCGCCACCAGCGCGGCGAGCGAGGGAGTCTGCTCGAAGTGGGTCACCGTGGAGACCAGCACGGCGCCGAGATCGGCCCCCGTGAGCCCCGCCCGGGCCAGCGCGTCCCGTGCTGCCCCGACCGCCAGGTCCTTGACGGTGAACTCGGCGTGGGCCCGGGCGCGGGTCCGGATCCCGGTCCGTTGCTGGATCCACTCGTCGGAGGAGTTGATCGGTCCGACGATGTCGTCGTTGGGCACCAGGTTCTGGCCGCGCATCCCGCCGATGGCGAGGATACGGCTGCCGGCCACCGGGGTGGCGAGCGCGAGCGTCGGCTTGGTCATCGGGACTCCTCGGTGGCGGAAGTGATCAGCGTGAGAGCGGTGTCCAGGTCATCAGGGCTCTTCAGGGCTACAGTCTCCACCCCGCGCATGCTCCGCCGGGCCAGGCCGGTCAGCACCCCTCCGGGCGCGAGCTCGATGGCGTGCTCCACCCCGGCGGCCAGCATCGCCTCCTGGCACAGGTCCCAGCGCACCGGTGCGGAGATCTGGGCGACCAGGCGCGCCAGCGCCTGCACACCCGAGGCGACCGCGGCGCCGTCGGCATTGCTGAGCAGCTGCAGCTGCGGATCGGCTGGGCTCACCTGCTCCGCAGCTTCCTGCACGGCGTCCACCGCAGCGGCCATGTAGTCGGTGTGGAATGCACCCGCCACAGCGAGCGGGATCACCCGGGCACGAGCCGGTGGTTCGGCGGCGAGCGCCTCCAGATCGGCGCGCAGCCCCGCGGCCACCACCTGGCCACCGCCGTTGACGTTCGCGGCGACCAGATCATGCGCGGCGAGGGCGGCGTCCACCTCCTCCGGGCGACCACCGACGACGGCACTCATCCCGGTGGGCGCCTGTGCGGCGGCCTCGGCCATCGCGCGGCCTCGCGTCCCGACCAGGGCGAGGGCACCGGCGGGGGAGAGCGCACCGGCGGCGGCAGCAGCAGCGAACTCGCCCACCGAGTGCCCAGCAGCCAGTTGTGCCCACTCGATCCGGCTACCGGCGCGGGTCTCCAGTGCGTGCAGGCTCACCAGCGAGGTGGCCACGATCAGCGGTTGGGCCACCTTGGTGTCCTTGATCGCCTCCGCATCCGCTGTGGTGCCCAGGGCGTGCAGGTCCACCTGGGCGGCCTCGCTCAGCTCGGCGAGCAGGTCGGCGGTGCCGTCCAGCTCGAGCCACGGCGCGAGCATGCCGGGAGTCTGGGCGCCCTGACCAGGGCTGAGTAGTGCGATCACCGTTCTCACCTTTCCGCGTGCGGCTCCGTGTCGATGACGACGGATCGCACCAGGTTGCCGGAAGCCGTTTGTGTGAATCCTACAAAGCCACGCCACCGGCGAGCTGTCCGACGGCGATCGCGATCTGCAGCACGAACCCCTCTCGGGCATCGACCGGGTCCCACCCGGTGACCGTGGCGATCCGGCGCAGTCGGTAGCGCACGGTGTTCGGGTGCACGTACAGCAACCGGGCCGTGGCCTCCAACGACCGGCCCTCGTTCAGGTACGTGCTCAACGTGATCAGCAGCGGTCCGCCGACCTTCTCCAACGGCTGGTACACCTCGGTGAGCAACGTGCGGCGGGCATCGCTGTCCCCGGTGAGCACCCGCTCCGGGAGGAGCTCATCGGCGAGGACCGGGCGCGGTGCCGAGGGCCATGCCTGCACCGCCTGCAACCCGCTGAGGGCGGCCCGCGCGGAGCGGCCGGCTTCGGCGAGCTCGGGCACCTGTGGGCCGATCACCACCGGGCCGGGGCCGAACCGGGGGAGCAGAGCACCGGCCTGTTCCCGCAGGTTGCCCTCCCCACCGAGCACCACGATCAGCCGGTTCCCCTGGATCCCGACCAGCGCGTCCTGCGCGGCGCGCCGGGCGGCCCGGCGCAGCTCGGCCGTCCCCACATCGTCCAGCGGATCATCGGCGGTACCGACCATCACCAGCGCGCTGCCGCGGCCCGCCCAACCCAGCGCCGCCACCCGGGAGTGCAGCGAGTCGTCCGGATCCCCCCGCAACAGGGAGTCCACGACCAGCGCTTCCAACCGGGCGTCCCAGGCGCCGCGGGTCTCCGCGGCCCGGGCGTAGACCTCGGCGGCGGAGAAGGCCACTTCGCGGGAGTAGAGCAGCACCGCCTCCCGCAGCGCCGAGTGCTGGCCCGGTGCGGCGAGCTCCTCAGTGTGCTGCTCCACCACCTCCACCACGATCCGCACCAGCTGCAGGGTGTGCTGCAGCGAGATCGAGCGGGTCAGCTCCGGCGGGGCCGCCCGGAAAATCTCCCCGGCGTTGTAGCCACCGCGCCCAGGGTTCTCGTACCAGGCGATGAAGCTGGCGATCCCGGACTGGGCCACCAAGCCGATCCAGGAGCGGTCCTCCGCCGGCAGCGCCCGGTACCAGGCGAGCTCGTTGTCCAGGCGCCGCAGTGCGGCTGCGGTGAGCAGGTCGGTGCCGCCGCGTAGCCGCCGGACCATCTCGCCGGTCGCCACAGCGTCGCCTGGGGAGGTGGTCATGAGCACGAGGATACGAGCACCGGCGATTGTGGGAAACCCACAAAGACCCGGCGTGGCGAGCATCACCGGCCTGGACGGTGAAGGTGTTCACCAGGAGGAGGGAATTGCTTGGCGTTACCCTGACGCTATGGGATGGCGTCAACGGATTCGCAAGGTGTTGCGCCCTGCCCCCGCCGATCGCGGGCCGCAGCGGCGGAAGAGTAGCGCTCCACCACCTCCGGACGCCGCCCGGGAGGACCGGCTGCGCGCAGTGCTCGCCGAGGACCCCAACGACGTGACCGCGTTCAACGAGCTCGCCGAGATCGTGCGCCGGCGGGCCGCTGAGGTGGCCCAGCCCGATCCGCTCGCGGCCGATACGGAGCCGATCAGCCGGGCCGAGGCAGCCGCCACCGCCCACTGGGCGCTGGCCGAGGAACTCGCCGGCAAACCGCACGGCTGGTACGCGTTGATCGAGATGGCCCGGCTCTCGCTGGACGAGGACCGGGAGGCGGCCATGCGCCGGCTGGGCGCCGCATGCGATCGGGACCCCAGCGGCACCGCGCTGATCCAGGGGGTGCGGATGCTGCGGGAGGCGCACCTGCCCGCTGAGGGCCTCGGGCTCGGAGTGGGGCACTGGTCCCCGGCCGATCACGACCCGGAGGCGGGCCGACAGATCGTGCAGGCGGCCCTGGACGCGGACCGACCCGCAGACGCCCGCCGGCATCTGCGCGACCTGGCCGAGCTCGGCGCCCAGCACCGGGACACCGCCCGGGTGGTCGCCGAGCTAGAGCCGGTCGTCGCGGCGGCAGAAGCTTCTGTGGCCAGCGACTAGTCCACACAACGTCACGTGGATCCGGTCACCGGTGCCCGAGTTTGCGTGACCTTGCGGTGCGGATGCTGCACGCGCACGAGGCGCCCACCTTCGAAAGGTGAGCGCCTCGTACCACGGGTGTTCCGCCGTCGCCGGCTGGACCTGCTAGAGCCTCAGGAGTCCCCGCCGGCCGATCCGGTGGTGCCGGCGTTCACATCCAGCAGCCGGTACTTCTCCACCGCCTGCGCCGGGGCGGAGGCGTCCACCTCACCGCGCTGGGCCAGAGCCTGCAGCGCGCGGGTGACGATCGACTCGGTGTCGATGAGGAAGTGCCGGCGCACCGAGGGCCGGGTGTCGGAGAAACCGAAGCCGTCCGCACCGAGGGTCAGGTAGTCGCCCGGTACCCACGCGCGGATCTGGTCCGGTACCTGGAAGTCATAGTCCGAGGTACCGATGAACGGGCCCTCGGCACCGGACAGCTTCTGGGTGACGTAGGCCTGACGCTGCTCGCCACCGGGGTTGATGAACGCCTCCCGGTCGGCTGCCAGGGCGTCCCGGCGCAGCTCGTTCCAGCTGGTCACCGACCACACCCCGGCGCGCACGCCCCAGTCCTCAGCGAGCACCTCGCGTGCCTGGAGCGCCCACGGCACCGCCACACCCGAGGCGAGCAGCTGGACCACCGGTCCATCGCCGTCGGCCGGGGCCTGGAGCTGGTAGATCCCCTGGAGGATGCCCTCGACGTCCACGTTCTCCGGCTCGGTCGGCTGCAGCATCGGCTCGTTGTACACGGTCAGGTAGTAGATGACGTTCGGGTCGCGCTCGTCGTCCTCCCCGAACATCCGCTCCAGACCGTCCTTGACGATGTGCCGGATCTCGTACCCGTACGCGGGGTCGTAGTGGACCGTGGCAGGGTTGGTGGATGCGAGCACGGGGGAGTGCCCGTCCGCGTGCTGCAGGCCCTCACCGGTGAGTGTGGTGCGCCCGGCCGTGGCGCCGATCAGGAACCCGCGGGTGAGCTGGTCCCCGGCCGCCCAGAACTGGTCGCCGGTGCGCTGGAACCCGAACATCGAGTAGTAGAAGTAGAACGGGACCATCACCTCGCCGTGAGTGGCGTAAGAAGTGCCCACCGCCTGGAACGCGGCAGCGGACCCCGCCTCGGTGATACCGGTGTGCATCAGCCCACCGGACTCGGACTCCTTGTAGCTGAGCAGCAGGTCCCGGTCCACCGGCATGTAGTTCTGCCCGGTCGTGTTGAAGATCTTCAGGCTCGGGAAGATCGCGTCCAGGCCGAAGGTGCGGGCCTCGTCCGGGATGATCGGCACGATCCGCTTGCCGAAGTCCTTGTCCTTGAGCAGGTCCTTGAACAGCTGCACCAACGCCATGGTGGTGGCTGCCTCCTGCGTCCCGGAGCCCTTGGCGAGGCGCTCGTAGGCCTTGTCCGCAGGCAGGGTGACCTGGGTGTACTTCGAGCGCCGCTCCGGCAGGAACCCGCCGAGCTGGCGGCGCCGGTCGAGCATGTACTCGATCTCGGGTGCGTCCTTGCCGGGGTGGTAGTACGGGGCGTTGAACGGATCCTCGAGGTCGGAGTCGGAGATCGGCAGCCGCAGCGAGTCGCGCAGCAGCTTGAAGTCGTTCTCCTTGAGCTTCTTCATCTGGTGGGTGGCGTTCCGCCCGGCGAACGCCGACCCGAGGCCGTAGCCCTTGACCGTGTGCGCGAGGATCACCGTCGGCTGACCGGTGTGGTTCATCGCGGCGGAGTAGGCGGCGTACAGCTTGCGGTAGTCGTGGCCGCCGCGCTTGAGCGCCCAGATCTCGTCGTCGGTGAGGTTCTCCACCATCGCCTTGGTGCGCGGGTCCCGGCCGAAGAAGTGCTCCCGGATGAACGCGCCGTTCTCGGCCCGGTAGGTCTGGTAGTCACCGTCCAGGGTCTGGTTCATCAGGTTCACCAGGGCGCGGTCCTTGTCCGCCTCCAGCAGGGCGTCCCACTCCCGGCCCCAGACCACCTTGATCACGTTCCAGCCGGCCCCGCGGAAGGAGGCTTCCAGCTCCTGGATGATCTTGCCGTTCCCGCGCACCGGGCCGTCCAGGCGCTGCAGGTTGCAGTTGATCACGAAGGTGAGGTTGTCCAGACCCTGCCCGGCGGCAAAGTGCGCCAGACCGCGCGACTCCGGCTCATCCATCTCCCCGTCGCCGAGGAAGGCCCAGACGTGCTGCTGCGAGGTGTCCTTGATGCCGCGGGCCTGCATGAACCGGTTGGTCCACGCCTGGTAGATCGCCGACGCCGGGCCCAGCCCCATCGACACCGTCGGGAACTCCCAGAAGTCCGGCATGTTGTGCGGGTGCGGGTAGCTCGGCAGGCCGCGGCCACCGGCGGTGCGGGAGAGCTCCTGGCGGAACCCGTCCAGGTCCGCCTCGGACAGCCGACCCTCGAGGTAGGCGCGGGCGTACATCCCGGGGGAGGCGTGCCCCTGGAAGTAGATCTGGTCCCCGCCGCCGGGGTGGTCCTTGCCGCGGAAGAAGTGGTTCAGACCGACTTCGTACAGCGTGGCCACCGAGGCGTAGGAGGAGATGTGCCCACCGACGGCGATGTCCGGGCGCTGGGCGCGGGTGACCATCACCGCGGAGTTCCACCGCAGGTAGGCGCGGTACCGGCGCTCCACGGCCTCGTCACCGGGGAAGTAGGGCTCGTCCTCCACCCCGATGGTGTTCACGTACGGGGTGGTCATCGCCGAGGGGACGGCCACCTGCCGCTCGCGGGCCCGCTTGAGCATGTTGAGCAGGATGTAGCGCGCGCGGGGGCCGCCACGGTCGTCGATCAGACCATCCAGGGACTCCAGCCACTCGCTGGTCTCGTCCGGGTCGATGTCCGGTACCTGGCTGAGCAGCCCGTTGATCAGCGGACCGGCTTCATTGCGTGACGTCACGACACTCTCTTCTCTCCGCGCCCGGTGGGGCGCTCAGCGGCATCGGCCCTGGCCCGGTGCGTCTCCTGGCTGGGGCTATGGTGACGCTCCCATTGTCATGCCTTGGCACAGGTGCGTCACCTTCTTGGGGTGTGAGATCCGTGACATCAGCGTTTCACATCGCGGGCAACGGTGTGCCGCGGGAGCATCTCAGTGACCGGGCACACGATTCCGTGCAGTTGCGCCGGGTGGTCCCGGTACGGTGTGGTGAGGAGCACATCTTCGCCGATGGGGCGGAGTGGACGAAGGAGAGGACACACGTGGCAGCGACCACGAACGCCGCGAGCGACAGCGCAGGCGTCCGTTTCGGAGTGAAGCAGGGGCAGGTCATCCAGGAGTTCGGCTACGACGACGACGTCGATTCCGACCTGCGCAGCGCACTGGAGGACGCCACCGGAACCGAGCTCGTGGACGAGGACTATGACGACGTCACCGACGCAGCGCTGGTCTGGTGGCGGGAGGACGACGGGGACGCCCACGATCTCACCGATCTGCTGGTGGACACCCTGACCACGCTCGAGGACGGTGGTCTGATCTGGGTGCTCACCCCCAAGCCCGGGCGCCCCGGCCACGTGGCAGCGCCCGAGGTGGACGAAGCTGCTCGGACCGCCGGGCTGCACAGCACCAGCACCATCTCCGCGGCCGAGCACTGGTCCGGCTTTCGCCTCACCACGCGCGGTCGCGGTAGGTGACCGACGGCGCTGCCTCGCCTGGTGAAAGAGGTCTCGCCGGGTCGGTGGTGCTGCCCGACGGCGCAGGCTCGCCTGGCGTAGGTCCGCTTGCGGGGTCAGTGGCCTCGCCCGACGGCGCAGGCTCGCCTGGTGTGGGCGCCGTCGCCCCGGACTTCACCGCACCGAACGTGCACGGGGCACCCGTGTCGTTGTTGGAGCTGCGCGGCCGGCCGGTGCTGCTGGTGTTCGTGCCGTTCGCGTTCACCCCGGTGTGCACGGACGAAGCGGCCGCGCTGCAGCAGGCCTGGTCGGCGTGGCAGGACCGCGGGGTGCAGGTGCTGATGATCAGCTGTGACGCCATGCCCACGCTGCGGCACTGGGCGGAGGAGCAGGACGTGACCTTCGAGGTGCTGTCCGACTTCTGGCCGCACGGCCGGGTGGCGCGGGCCTACGGGGCGTTCAGCGAGCTCGACGGTGCGGCCGACCGGGTGAGCGTGCTCATCGATGCCGACGGTGTGCTGCGCTGGCGGGGGAGCAGTGCCCGGGGGGTGGCCCGGCCGGTGGCGGACTACCAGGCCGCGATCGACGAGCTGCTGGCCGGCGATGGCCGGAGCGTGCGGTGAGCGTGCAGCTGCCGCCGGGACCGTTGGCGATCGCCCACCGGGGTGGTGCGGGGCTGCCCGCGAACGCCGGCATCGAGAACTCCATGCGCGCCGTCGGCCATGCGGTGGACCTGGGCTACCGGTACATCGAGACCGACGTGCAGGCCAGCGCCGACGGGCAGGCGTTCGTCCTGCACGATGCGGACCTGGAGCGGGTGGCCGGTCGGGCGGTCGCCGTGGAGAGCCTGACCGCGGCGGACCTGCGGGCGATCACCCTCAGCGGGGGTGCGTCGATCCCGACGCTGGCCGAGCTGCTCGAGGAGTTCACCGACCTGCACTTCAACATCGACCTGAAGTCCGACGCCGTGGTGGCGCCCGCGGTGCGCACGCTGCGGGCAGCCGGGGCCGGCGGCCGAGTGGTGCTCGCCGCGTTCAGCCATGGCCGGCTGGTGCGCGTGCGCCGGCTGCTGCCCGGGGTCGCCACCTCGGCCTCACCACGGGAGATCGCCGCGTTGCGGTTCGGCCGGTTGCCACTGGCCGCGCGGGCCGGGGCGGTGGCCTTCCAGGTTCCCATCCACACCACCGTTCGTGGCCGGCGGGTACGAATCCTCACCGACTCCTTCATCCACCGCGCACACGCCCGCGGGCAGCAGGTGCACGTGTGGACCATTGACGACGCCGCCACCATGCACGACCTCTTCGACCGCGGCGTGGACGGGATCGTTGCCGACCGAATCGACGTGCTCCGCGATGTGCTCATCGCCCGAGGTTCCTGGCCCGCCCCGGCAGTGTGGAACTGACAGCCCAGCATTCGAGCGATCCCGCCTGACCGAGTGGGCCCGTACCGTGGCCGTGAGAGACTCACAGCGTTCGACGGCGGAGGTGGAGGTGTCATGACCGGGAATCGGCTCACCGCCCTTCTCGGCACGGAGGTGCCGATCGTGCTCGGTGCCTTCGGCGGGGTGTCCTCGGTGGAGCTGACGGCTGAGGTGAGCAGACTCGGCGGTCTGGGCTCCTACGGGCTGTACGGGTATGACGCCGAGCGCATCGCGACGACCATCGCCGCGCTGCGGGAGGCGACCTCGGCACCGTTCGCGGTGAACCTGTGGGTACCGACCGGGGATGAGCTCCGGCCGGCCGAGGTGGATCTGGACCCGGCGCTGGCCGCCGCGCAGCCGCTGTTCGATGCCGTCGGCCTGCCGCAACCGGACCCGCCGGAGGCGTTCCTGCCGGACTTCGATGCGCAGATCGAGGCGGTGCTCGAGGCGCGGCCGCCGGTGGTGAGCTTCGTGTTCGGGCTTCCGGAGCCGGATGTGCTGGACCGGCTGCGCGATGCGGGCATCCGGATTCTCGGCACTGCCACCACTGTGGACGAAGCAGTCCACCTGACCGACCGAGGGGCCGATGCGGTGATCGCCACCGGACTCGAGGCCGGTGGGCACCGGGTGTCGTTCCTGCGTCCGGCGGAGGAGTCCCTGATAGGCGCCTTCGCCCTCGTACCCCAGGTGAGGGACGCCGTCGACGTTCCCGTGGTGGCCGCGGGCGGCATCGCCGACCGCCGCGGTGTGGCAGCGGCACTGGCACTGGGCGCCGATGGGGTACTGGTGGGGACTGCGTTCCTGCGCACCCGGCAGTCCGCCGCCAGCGAGGCACACCGGCGAGCGATCGCCGATGCTGGTGCCGCCGGCACCGTGCTCACCCGAGCAATGAGCGGACGGCTCTCCCGCGGGGTGCGCAACCGGGCGGTCGAGGTACTGGAGAGAGGTGGCCAGGTGGCACCGTTCCCGGCGCAGAACTGGATGACCGGGCAGTTCCGGGCGGTCGCGAACCGGGACGGGATCGGTGAGCTGCAGTCGCTGTGGGTGGGGCAGGGGGCCGGACTCACCCAGTACACCGAGGCGGCGGAGGTGTTCGCCGAGCTGCGGGCTGGGCTGTGAAGGAGTTGACCCGACGCGGGGCGCGATCAGTAGCCGCGCAGCTTGGTGATCTGACGACGCTCCCGCTTGGTCGGCCGGCCCGCACCGCGGTCGCGCCGCGGCACGGCGGGTTGTTCCACCTTCGGCGGAGGTGGGGGAGTGTGGTCGATCATCGCTTGGGCGGCGCGTGGGGCGCTGACCCGTTTGCGCAGCGGCTCGCGCACCTCCACATCACGCTCCCGATCCGGGGCGGTCACCACCACCCGCGTGCCGATCCCGACCAGGGTGGCCGGTTTGACACTCTCGCCGTCGATCTTCACCTGCCCGCCGCGGCAGGCGTGCTGTGCCTGGGTGCGGGTCTTGAACACTCGCACCGCCCACAACCAGGCATCCACTCGTACCGAATCGGCCATGGAGTGAGCCTACGTGGCGCCGGTACTGGCGGTGTGCCGGTCCGGCGCCGCCCGGGCGCGAAGCCGAAGCGCCGGAACCACTGCGGCGAAGGTGA
The DNA here is from genome assembly GCA_019116305.1 of Candidatus Ruania gallistercoris. Taxonomy (GTDB): domain Bacteria; phylum Actinomycetota; class Actinomycetes; order Actinomycetales; family Beutenbergiaceae; genus Ruania; species Ruania gallistercoris. Next base: position 22,568 of record DXBY01000244.1, read on the forward strand.
GGGCCGCGAGGAGCAGGAAGACGTCGGAGTACGCCGCTGCCGCTGTGGCAGCCATCGGGTTGAGGGCTTCGGTGCTCGCCGCCTGACGCCAGGACAACAGCACACCGAAGACAGCTGGTCCCGCGCCGGCGCCGACGAACTGCGCGCTCTGGAAGAGGCCGATCCCGCTGCCCACCACCGGGGGCGGGAGTACCTGACTGACTGCATGGGTGCTGAGGGTGACCACGAACGCGAAGCCGGCACCGAGTATCGAGACCGCGATGGCGGCGAGGACCGGCGTACGCCCGGCGACCGCGGACAGCACCAGCATCGCAACGGCGATGAGGCCGAGACCCAGCACAGTCAGGCCGGCCGGGTCGACGCTGCGGGAGGCGAGCCGCCCGGCGAGCACAGAGGTGCCGGCCAGCGCGATCCCACCGGGGATCATGACGATGCTGCCTTCACCGGGGCTGAGTCCGTTCACCTCGATGACGAGGAGCGGGACGAGGACGAGCGTGGTGAGGTTGACCAGCATTCCCAGGAAGATGACTCCGACCGCCGCGAGGTAGCCGCGATGCCGGAACAGGGCCGGGGGGATGAAGGGGTCCGTGGTCGTATGGGAGCGGACAGCGACGAGGACGAGCGCGACCGCGCCGAGGACCAGGCTCAGCCAGGACGCCGGAGCCGAGAAGCCGTGCGCCCCGTCGGCACGGGTGACGCCGAAGAGCAGCAGTCCGATACCCACTCCGAGCAGCGTGCCGCCCGGTAGATCGAGGCGCTGAGCAGCGGACGGCCGGGAGTGCGGGATTGTTCGGGCCACGGCAGAGATGAGAGTGATCGCGACGCTGGCCATCAGCCAGAACATGGACCGCCAGCCGAACCACTGGCCGAGGCCGCCGCCCACCGCCGGACCGAGCGCCGCACCCAGACCTCCGGCGGCGGCAATGAACCCGACACCGAGCGCCACCTGAGGTCGCGGCAGGAGCCGGGTGGCGGCAACGATCGTCAACACGGGTATCGCCGCGCCCCCGGCACCAGCGATGATCCGCCCGGCGACCAGAACCGGCAAGACAGGGGCGAGGGCGCCGATCAGGCTCCCGGCCGCGTAGACCGCCAGCGCGACGACGAACAGGCGGCGCAGGCTGACCCCGTCCGTCATCCGACCATAGAGCGGGATGCCGATCCCGCAGGCGAGCAAGAATCCGGTGACCACCCATGCGGCGGCAGCCGTCGATGCCTCGAAGTCGGCGGCGATTGCCGGAAGGACAAGCGAGACCATATCGCTGGAGATCGGCACGACCATCATGGCGGGCACGAGCACCACCAGCAGACGGCGGAGCGTGGGTGGCGAGGACACGCCAGGTTGATGAGGTGGGGAAGAGGATGCGAGCGTCATAACGCCTCCAGGTGGCGACTGTACCCAGATCGGTAACAGTTGTGGTCATCGGTGAGGGCCGGTGCTACCGGCCCGGTTCAGCTGGACGAGGTCCAGGTACGTTCGCGACCCAGGATGCGTTCGAGGACGTCGGCGATCGTGGTCTGTGCGAGGCGCTCGTCCAGTGCCCGCTGGGCCGCACTGAACTCCGCCTCGAGGACGGATTGTGCGTGCCGGCCGATGACGCAGTTCTGGTTCGGCGGGTGCGCATGGGTCGGTAGCAGTGCGCGGCTGTCCTCGACTGCCGCGTAGGCGTCCAGGAGGGAGATCTCCTCGGCCGGTCTGGTGAGCTGCCAGCCACCGCCGCTGCCCTCCAGGGCGTAGACCAGCCCGGCATCTCGCAGGGCGCCCAGGACTCGGCGGACGAGTACCGGGTTGCTCTCCAGGCTGTCGGCCATCGTGGCCGAGGACTGCAGGCCCTCGTCGGTCCAGTAGGCCAAGAAGGTCATCGCGTGCACTGCCGTCGCCGTTCGCGTGCTGACGGCCATCGGTTCCCTCCCTGCTGCGGTGGAAGTGGATGATCTGACACTAGCACAGTTACAGTTGTGGTTGGGCGCGCGGTCGTCCGTAACCGGCGTCCGCTCCAGGTTCGCCGCCTTGGTAGCATTAGCCCCCGCCAGGGCCTATAGCTCAGTTGGTTAGAGCGTCGCGTTTAC
>DXBY01000245.1 GCA_019116305.1 Candidatus Ruania gallistercoris
TCTGTTCGTCCTTCTCCTTAGACCGCCTGAAGTGGCGATCGGTTCACATCTGGGGTGGGGCTCTATCAGCCGGCCAGCCGCCGGCGGGCTTCTTCGAGGCGGGAGAGCATGGTCGCATCGACCACCTCGTCGCCGATCTGGATACGCACACCGCCGATGACGGCATCGTCCACCGCCACGTTGATGTGGGCGCTTCGACCGTAGGCACCCTCGAGGATGCCGCGCAGCCGATCCTGCTGGGCCGTGCTCAGCGGCCGGGCAGCCGTCACGGTGACCACGAGCTGCTGGCGGCGTTCGGCCGCTGCCTCGATCAGGCGCACCAGGGCGGCGGCCAACGAGGGTTCGTGGGCACTGGTCAGGGCCCGTTCGAGCAGCACCTGGGTCTGTGCCGTGGTCTTGTCGGCCACCAGCGAGGCCAGCAGCTGGGCCCGGTCACCGGCGCTGCGGTCCTTGTCCGCCAGCGCCAGCCGCAGCTCCCGGTTGTCGGCGAGCAGCCGCTGCACGGTGAACAGCTGGGACTCCACGTCCAGCAGCGCCCCGTCCGCCTCGGCGCTGGCGAGCACCGCATCGGTGCCAATCAGCTCCACAGCCTCGCGCAGGTCATCGTCGGCCGACCAGCGCCGCCGGGCCATCCCGTCCAGGAGGTCCAGCACCTCGCCGCGAACCTTGCCGCCGAAGACGGCGCTCGCCACGGCGGCCTTGTCCTCCCCCTCGCGGGAGGGGTCGGTCAGGGCACGACGCAGACCGCTGCTGCCGGTGAGCACGTCGGCCACGGCGAACAGGTCGCTGCCCAGCACCTGCGCCTCGACGCCGGCCTGGCGCAGGACGGCCTCGAAGGAGCTGCGGGCGTCGGCTGTGGAGGACTGGCTGCTGGCGCGCATCACGCCTCCGAGTCGGCCGAGGCTGGAGTGGACTCGGACATCGTGGTCTCGATCTCGTCGAGGAACCGGTCCACCACCCGGGACTGGCGGGCATCGTCGGCCAGGGACTCGCCCACGATCCGCGAGGCGAGCTCGGTGGCCAGGCTACCGACGTCCGCGCGCAACGAGACGACCGCGGACTGCCGGGCAGCCTCGATCTGACGCTGTGCGTTCTCGGCGATCCGGGCGGCCTCGGCCTGAGCCTTGGTACGCGCTTCGGCGACGATCTGTGCGCCGTCGCTGTTGGCCTCTTCGCGGATGCCTGCTGCCTCCTTGCGGGCAGCAGCAAGCTCGCGGTCGGTCTCCGCCTTGGCCTCGGCGGCCTCAGCCTGCGCCTTCTCGGCGAGCTGCAGTCCCCCCTCGATCTTGGCGGCCCGCTCGTCCAGAATCGCGTTCAGCTTCGGCAACAGGTACCTGAAGAAGAAGAACCCGATGATGACCGTCACCACGAGCGACCAGATGATGTCGTATCCGGCCGGGATCAGCGGGTTCGGTGTCCCGTCTGCTGTGATCATGTCGGCTCCCAACGCCTAAAGGTGAGGGATGGATCAGGCGGTGGTGAACATGAGCCCGGCGACGAGGCCGAGCAGGCCGAGCACCTCGATCAACGCGGCACCGATCATCATGTTGGTGAACAGGCGGCCGGCCACCTCGGGCTGGCGCGCTGTGGCGATCTGCGTCTGGCCGATCATCAGACCGAGACCGAGGCCCGGGCCGAGAGTAGCGAGACCGTAGCCAATGGTTGCGATGTTACCTTCCACTGCATTTCCTTCCTGTGGCGCTCGGGGCGAGCGTCTGGGTGGTGCGAACGATGACCCGCTGATCGGGCCTGGTCCCTCGACGAGTGAGGCTCAGTGCTCCTCTTCGAGGGCGAAGTTGAGGTAGATGGCGGACAGAAGCGTGAAGATGTAGGCCTGCAGAGCGGCGATGAAGACCTCGAACACCGTGATGAAGATGCCACCGGCGAGGGACAGGGCACCGGTGGCCTTGATCAGTCCACCGCCCTCGAGGATGAGGAAGTGCGTGGCGGCGAAGCAGAGCACCAGCATCAGGTGCCCGGCCATCATGTTGGCCACCAGCCGGATGGCCAAAGTGCCCGGACGCAGCACGAAGACCTGCAACGCCTCGATCGGCGTGATCAGAATGTACGCCGGCCACGGGATCCCCGGTGGGAACAGCTGAGATTTCAGGTACTTACCCAGCCCCTGCTTACGAATACCGGCCGCCAGGTAGACGACCAGCACCCAGAGCGCGAGCACCAGGGGCAACCCGATCCTGGCCGTGCCCGCGATATTCAGGAATGGCACGATGCCGGCGAGGTTCATCGCCAGGATGGTGAAGAAAACTGTGGTCAGCATCGCAAGGAACGGGCGCGCCCGTTCCTTGCCCATGATCTGTTCGGCGATCTGCACCCGGACGAAGTCCACACCGAGCTCGACGATGCTCTGGCCACGACCCGGGATCAGCGACGCCCGGCGGGTGGCTAGCCAGAGGAACAGCAGCAGCAGTGCTACGACAACGAACCGCACCAGCATGATCCGGTCGAAGCCCCAGAACGAGGTCAGCTCAGTACTCCCGAAGATCGCATCCGGGAAGAACTCCTCGATCCCAGGGGCGTGGAAGCCACCGGAGTCGTCACCCTCGGCAAGGACAGGCATGGCAGGGGCTGCGGTGGACAGAATGGACTCCCCAGGTACATCGAACTCGGCCATCACTGCCATCGCGGCAGCGTCGCACGGCACGAACTCAGGTGGGCTGGAAGCGACTAGGTGTAGCCTACCGGATCACTCCGGACGATCGTGACCGTCCCGGCGCTGGCGAACCTCGGAAGGGTCGGCAGAATCCGTAGCTTCCCGGACATCCTCACCGTCGACGGGTGACCTCGTCAACTCGCGGTCAGCGTCTGCTGAGGCGGCGGGGGTACCTTCACGCTCCCCCAGGCCCGGTTCGGCCGGTGTGGAGGCGTCATGGCCGGCCTGTGGGGATCCTGTGCTGCTGGGGGCGACGTAGGGAATGCGCGTGGTCAGCAACGTGCCGATCTCGACGACGAGACCGGCGATCACCACCACGAACAGTGTGGCCAGGAACACACCTCGATGGTAGAAGTCCTCGGTGCGCAACCACAGCAGGAGTAGGGCGAGCAGTCCCATCTTCAGGATCCACCCACCGAGCAGCACGATCTGCAGCAGCTCCGGACCACGGCCCACCACGGCATACAGGCTGGCCATCGTGGCGCCGGTGAACAGCACGCTGATCGCAGTGGCCAGCAGGGCGCTCCACAGCCCGGGCACACCACCGATCAGCAGGCCGACGCCCACGCCGAGCACACCGATCACCGCCGAGGCGAGCAACAGGCGGCGCAGCACAGTGCGGATCATCGTCAGCACCGCGTTGGTGCGGATGTAGCGATCGTTCAAAAAGGCAGGCTCGGGCACAGCGGTGGTGTCCTTCAGCTGGGGTGGTGCGCAGTCCGGCGCTTGCCGAACGACGGGGTCGGAATCGGTACCACGGTAATGATCACGGCGATCACCACGCCAATCCCGGCGCCGATCAGCACCTGGTACACCGGAAACAACACCAGTGCGGCGGCGCTGCAGGAGGCCACGAACGTCCAGATGTAGAGGATCGCCACCGCACGGCGGTGGGAGTGGCCGCGGTCGAGCAGCTTGTGGTGCAGATGGGTGCGGTCGGCATGGAACGGAGACTTGCCGGCGATCAGGCGCCGCAGGATGGTGATCGTGACGTCCATCAGCGGCAGCAGCAACACAGCGACCGGGAGCAGGATGGGCACGAACGCGGGCAGGGCCGCGGTGGTAGAGACCAGGCCCGGGTTGATCTGGCCGGTGACCACGATCGCAGCAGCGGCCACGGTCAGCCCGAGCAGCATCGCCCCGGAGTCACCCATGAACACCCGTGCCGGATAGAAGTTGTGCGGCAGGAAGCCCACGCAGACCCCCACCAGCGCGGCGATCACCATCGTGGCCAGGTCGGAGTAGTCCGCAGGGCTGCTGGTGCGGGTGAGCACGTAGGTGTAGGTGAAGAACGCAGTGCCGCCGATCGCGATCATCCCGGCGGCGAGCCCGTCCAGCCCGTCCACCCAGTTCACCGCGTTGATCGCGACCACCACGGCGATCACGGTGACCACCAGGGACAACCGGGAGGAACCGATGGTCAGCCCGAAGATCGGGAAGCTGATCAGCTGCACCCCCTGCCAGGCCATCGCCCCGGCCACGATCACCTGCCCGACGAGCTTCGTGAACCAGTCCAGGTCCCAGATGTCGTCCGCCACCCCGAGCAGACAGATCGCCGCTGCGCAGCCCAGGATCGCCCAGGGCAGGTTGTCCTCGAAGACCGGTCGGAGGAAGTCGATCTGGGAACAGACCAGCAGCGCCACGGTCAGCCCGGCCAGCATCGCCACCCCACCCAGGCGCGGAGTGGGCACCGAGTGCACGTCCCGCACCCGGACCGGGGTGACGGCGCCCACGCGCTGGGCAAGCAGTCGTGCGAGCGGGGTCACCAGATAGGTGACCGCTGCCGCGATCGCGAGCACCAGCAGGTAGATCCTCACGGCACGCGGCCGTCCTCTGCCTCGTCGGTGACCGCGTTGCTCGCCTCGGCGACGGCGTCGCTGGTCGGGGCCTCCTCCGCCTCGCCCTGGTCGTCGCTCTCCTCGGCAGCCTCGTCTTCGATCACCTCGGGGACGTGCACCGGCAACAGTTCAGCGGCTATCGAGCCGAGTTCCTCGGCGGTGAGCGCTCCCTCGCGCACGATCCGCAACTGCTCCCCGGTCGCGTCCACGATCGTGGAGGCGATCCCGCCCGGGGCGGCTCCGCCGTCGAGGTAGACCTTCACGGACCGGCCGAGCTGCTCGGCCGCCTCGGCGCAGGTGAGCGCTGCCGGCTCCCCGCTGCGGTTGGCGCTGGAGACCGCCAGTGGGCCGGTGCGGCGCAGCAGCTCGAGCGTGATCTCATGGTCCGGCATGCGCAGTGCGACCGTGCCGTGGGTCTCCCCGAGGTCCCAACGCAGGCTGCCGTGCGCGCGCAGGATGATGGTCAGCGGGCCGGGCCAGAACTCCTCCACCAGGTCCCGCACCGCGGTGGGGATCTCAGTGGCCAGACCGTCCAGGGTGCGCAGGTCACCGATCAGCACCGGTGGCGGCATCTGCCGGTCCCGACCCTTCGCCGTGAGCAGTGACGTCACCGCACGCGGGGTGAACGCGTCCGCGGCGATGCCGTACACCGTGTCGGTGGGCAGGACCACCAGCCGGCCCTCGGCGAGCTGGCGGACGGCCTCGGTCAGGTGGCCGGCGCGCACGGCGGCGTCGGTGCAGTCGAGGAGATCTAGATCTGGCACGTACGTGAGTCTCTCACGCCCGGGCAGCCGGGCTCGCGTGGGATCGTAGCCAGGTGAGGTCTCTCTCCCGCGGTACTCCCGCCGTCCGCGTGCTCTTCGGTGCTGCGGTCATCCTCCAGCTCCTTGCGCTGTACCTGCCGCAGGCACCGAGCCCTGGCGGTGTCAGTGTGCCCGGTGCGGACAAGGCGGTGCACGTGCTGGTGTTCGCCCTGGTGATGCTCACCGGTGTGCTCACCGGGCTGCCCGCACGCTGGTTGGCGCTGATCCTGGCCGCGCACGCTCTGCTCTCCGAGGCGATCCAACACCTCTGGTTACCGGACCGGAGCGGGGACCTTCTGGACGCTGTGGCGGACGTCGCCGGCATCCTGCTCGGCTGGTACGTGGCCACGGTGATCACCCGGCACCGGTTGACCCGGTCGCCAGAGGGCTAGCGGCTACCGGACAGCTCAGGTGGGTGGGTGCGCGTGGCCACCACCATCCGGTCTCGGCCGGTCAGGTCGGTGCGGGTATGGACCTCGGTGAAGACGCCGGTGGCAGCGACCAGCTGTCGCACCGAGGCCGCCTGCACCTCGGCGTGCTCCATCACGAGCACTCCCCCACCCCGCAGCAACCGGGTGGCGGCACGGACCACCGCCCGGGGCAGGTCCAGACCGTCCACGCCGCCGCCGTAGAGAGCCAGATCAGGGTCGTGATCACGCACCTCAGGATCCTGCGGAACCGCGTCCGGGGGGATGTAGGGCGGATTGGCCACCAGCACGTGCACCTGGCCGTCCAGATCGGCCACTGTGCTCGCAGCGGTGACATCGGCCTGGACCACCCGCACCGGGAGCCCGAGGCGGTCGGCGTTGGTGCCGATCGCGCGGACCGCCTCCTCGGCCAACTCGACGGCCACCACCTCGGCCGCCGGGACCTCCTGGGCCAGGGCGAGCGCGATCGCCCCGGAGCCGCTGCACAGGTCCACCACGAGCGGGGGCCCGCTGACGGCTCGGGCGGCCTCGATCGCTGCCTCGGCCACCAGCTCGGTCTCCGGCCGGGGCACGAACACCCCGGGGCCCACGGACAGCTCCAGGTAGCGGAACGACGCCGATCCGGTGATGTGCTGCAGCGGCTCCCGCCGGCGACGGCGTTCCACCAGCTGGGCGTACCGGGTCACGAACTCCGGGGTCGGGTCCGGTGCGAGAACCAGGTCGAGCCGGTCGGTGCCCAGAGCGTGCGCGGCCAGCGCCCGGGCATCCACAGCGGGCGACGGAACGGCCGCCCCGGTGAGCACCGCCGTCGCCGCCTGGACCAGCTCACGCAGGCTGGCCCGGCGGGCAGCCGGCTGCTCAGTCACCGGCCCCGGCCAGCCGTTCGGCCTCATCCATCTCGATCGCCGAGGCGATCACCGGGCCGAGGTCGCCATCGAGCACGTGGTCCAGGTTGTAGGCCTTGTACCCGGTGCGGTGGTCGGCGATCCGGTTCTCCGGGAAGTTGTACGTGCGGATCCGTTCGCTGCGATCCACCGTGCGCACCTGGGACCGCCGGATCTCGGCGGCCTCTGCGGCTGCTTCCTCCTGCTGCGCGGCGAGCAGCCGGGCGCGCAGCACCCGCATCGCCTGCTCCCGGTTCTGCAGCTGGGACTTCTCGTTCTGCATCGAGACCACGATCCCGGTGGGCTCGTGGGTGATCCGCACCGCCGAGTCCGTGGTGTTCACGCTCTGCCCGCCCGGACCGGAGGACCGGTAGACGTCGATGCGCAGGTCGTTCGCATCGATCTGGACCTCATCGGGCTCGTCCACCTCGGGGAAGACCAGCACACCGGCGGCGGAGGTGTGGATCCGGCCCTGGGACTCGGTCACCGGCACCCGCTGCACCCGGTGCACCCCGCCCTCGTACTTCAGGTGCGCCCATACCCCCTCGGCAGGATCCGTGCTCCGGGACTTGATCGCGAACGAGACGTCCTTGTAGCCGCCGAGGTCGGAGCCGGTCTCGTCGAGCAGCTGCACCGACCAGCCCTGCCGTTCGGCATAGCGCTGGTACATCCGCACTAGGTCGCCGGCGAACAGGGCAGACTCCTCGCCCCCCTCCCCCGCCTTGACCTGCAGGATCACATCCCGCCCGTCGTCCGGGTCCCGGGGCACCAGCACTTGGCGCAAGTGGTCGGCGGCGTCCGCTGCGGCCTGCTGCAGCGGTTCCACCTCGGCCGCGAATCCGGGATCGTCGGCGGCGAGCTCGGCAGCGGTCTCGGCATCCTCGGCGGCCGAGCGCCAGCCGCGATAGGCGGTCACGATCCGGCCGAGCTCGGCATACCGGCGGCCGAGGGTGCGCGCCTTCGCCTGGTCGGCGTGCACACCGGGGTCAGCCAACGCCTCCTCGACCTGCGCGTACTCCGCGAGCAACGGTTCTACCGCTGCGAAGTCCTCAGTCATGTCTGCTCCGTCCGCCTGGTCCTCGATTCCTCCCGGGCGGCCAGATCGGCCCGCCCTCCGCTCGCGACGTGGCCACGTCTGCAGGGTTAGGTGACGCGTGCCCTGCAGAAGTGGCCACTCCCGGCGGGTGGGGCGCTAGTCGCGGTCGCCGCCTGTCAGGCGGCCCGGCGTGGTCTTCTGCACGGTGAGCAGGAACTCGGCGTTCGAGGACGTCGCCCGCAACTTGGACTGGAGCAGCTCGATCGCCTGCTGCTGGTCCAGGGAGCTGAGCAGTCGGCGCAACTTCCAGACGATTTTCAGCTCGTCGGCCTCCACCAGGATCTCCTCCCGGCGGGTGCCGGAGGCGTTCACGTCCACAGCCGGGAAGATCCGCTTGTCGGCGAGCTGACGGGACAGCCGTAGCTCCATGTTCCCGGTGCCCTTGAACTCCTCGAAGATCACCTCGTCCATCTTCGAGCCGGTCTCCACCAGCGCGGAGGCGAGGATGGTCAACGACCCGCCGTGCTCGATGTTGCGGGCGGCGCCGAAAAACTTCTTCGGCGGGTAGAGCGCGGAGGCGTCCACGCCGCCGGAGAGGATCCGGCCGGAGGCCGGGGCGGCCAGGTTGTAGGCACGGGAGAGCCGGGTGAGGGAGTCCAGCAGCACCACCACGTCCTGACCCAGCTCGACCAGGCGCTTGGCGCGCTCGATCGCCAGCTCGGCGACCAGCGTGTGGTCGGTGGCCGGCCGGTCGAACGTGGAGGCGATCACCTCACCCTTGACGGTGCGCTCCATATCGGTGACTTCCTCGGGACGTTCGTCCACGAGCACCACCATCAGGTGCACATCGGGGTTGTTCGCGGTGATCGCGTTCGCGACCTGCTGCATGACGATCGTCTTCCCGGCCTTCGGCGGGGCGACGATCAGGCCACGCTGGCCCTTGCCGATCGGGGCCACGAGGTCCACGATCCGTGCGGTGACCTGCCCCGGAGTGGTCTCCAGCCGGAGCCGGTCCTGCGGGTAGAGCGGGGTGAGCCTGCTGAACTCGGGTCGACCGGTGGTTTCGGCGAGCGGAACACCGTTGATCGAATCCAGCCGCACCAGCGCGTTGAACTTCTGCCGCTGGTTACCCTCCCCCTCACGGGGCTGGCGGACCGCGCCGGTGACGGCGTCCCCGCGGCGCAGACCGTACTTCTTCACCTGGCCGAGCGAGACGTAGACGTCGTTCGCCCCGGGCAGGTAGCCGCTGGTGCGGACGAACGCGTAGTTCTCCAGGATGTCCAGGATGCCGGCCACCGGGAGGAGGACATCGTCCTCGGTGATCTCGATCTCCTCCTCGACGTCCCGCCCACGGCGCTTGCGGTCCCGGTCCCGGTACCGGTCCCGGCCGCGGCGGCGGCGGCC
>DXBY01000037.1 GCA_019116305.1 Candidatus Ruania gallistercoris
CAACCCGTGCGCCTCGGCCACCGCGCGGTGCACGACCCGGCCGCCGGTCACGTTCACCCCGCGGGCCAGCGCAGCATCGGCGGCGACCGCCTGCTGCCAGCCGGCGTCGGCGATCGCGAGCGCGTACGGCAGGGTGACGTTGGTCAGTGCCACCGTCGCGGTCACCGGCACCGCGCCGGGCATGTTCGCCACGCAGTAGTACAGGCTCTGGCCCACGCGGAACACCGGATCGTCGTGGGTGGTGGGGCGCGAGGCCTCGAAGCAGCCGCCCTGGTCGATCGCGATGTCCACCAGCACCGACCCGGGCCGCATCGTCATCGCCATCTCGTCGGTGACCAGCCGTGGGGCCTGGGCGCCGGGGATCAGCACGGCACCGATCACCAGATCTGCCTCCCGCACCTGCTCGGCCACCACGTACGGGCTGGACCGCGCGGTGGAGATCCGGTTGCCGAACCGCTCGTCCAGCACCCGGAGCCGCGGCAGGGACACATCCAGCACGGTCACGTTCGCCTGCATCCCGATCGCCACCCGGATCGCCTGCTCACCGGCCGTGCCACCGCCGAGTACGAGCACGTTGCCGCGCGGCGTCCCGGGTACTCCGCCGAGCAGCTGCCCGCGACCACCGTGCGGGCGCATCAGCTGGTTGGCGCCCACCTGCACGGCGAGCCGGCCGGCGATCTCACTCATCGGTGCCAGCAGCGGCAGTGCGCCGGACTCCAGCTGCACGGTTTCGTACCCGATCGCGGTCACACCGCTGTCCAGCAGGGCCCGGGTCAGGCTCGCATCGGCCGCCAGGTGCAGGTAGGTCAGCAGCACCAGGTCCGCGCGCAGGTAGCGGTACTCCTCCGGCTCCGGCTCCTTGACCTTGAGCACCAGCTCGGCCCAGGGCCACACCTCCTCAGCGGTCCCGACCACGTCCGCGCCGGCGTCGGCGTAGGCGGCGTCCTCGAACGCCGACTCGATACCGGCACCGGCCTGGACGCGTACCTGATGGCCGGCGGTGACCAGCTCGTGCACTCCGGCGGGGGTCGCCGCCACCCGGGACTCGCTGTTCTTCACCTCGGTGGGGATCCCGACGCGCACTGTGGTCACTCTCCTTCCCGCACCTGCCCCGCGGCAGGTGGCAAGCGTCCAGTCTTCCACGGCGCAGCACCTACCGGGTTCGCCGATCGTTGGTCCGAAATACCCCATGGGGGTATAGTGTGATCGAGAGACATCTGGACGGAGAGGATGGCAAGGTATGGCGGACACAGCGATACGGGTACCGGTCAGGCTCGGCCTGTTCGCCGGAGCACTGCTGGCGGTCTTCGCGCTCGGCTACCTGGTGGGGACGCTGGTATGACCACCCAGACTCGCCCCACCGACCAGCAGCGGGTGGACCTCGCGGTCGGCGGGATGACCTGTGCCTCCTGCGCGGCCCGGGTGGAGAAAAGGCTGAACAAGCTCGACGGCGCGGTCGCCACGGTCAACTACGCCACCGAGAAGGCGCGGGTCCTCATCCCGCCGTCGGTCACCGTCGCCGAGCTGGTCACCGCAGTGGAACAGGCCGGCTACACCGCCCAGCCGCTCACCCCGGCCTCGGCAGACGGCGCAGGTTCCGGAGATCAGTCGGGCGCCACCGGCGTAGCCGATGCCGCGGACGCCGCCCGGGCGGCCGAGCTCGAGCTGCTCCGCCGGCGCACCGTGATCAGCGCCCTGCTCTCCGTGCCGGTGATCCTGCTCGCGATGGTCCCCGCCCTCCAGTTCACGCACTGGCAGTGGCTCTCCCTCACCCTGGCCGCTCCGGTGGTGGTCTGGGGCGCCTGGCCGTTCCACCGCGCCGCCTGGACCAACCTGCGCCACGGCGCTGCCACGATGGACACGCTGATCTCCATCGGCACCCTCGCCGCCCTCGGCTGGTCCCTGTACGCGCTGTTCTTCGGAACCGCCGGGATGCCCGGCATGACCCACGAGTTCACCCTGACCATCACCGGCGGGGATGCCACCGCGAACATCTACCTGGAGGTGGCCGCCGGGGTGACCACCTTCATCCTGCTCGGCCGCTACTTCGAGCTGCGCGCACGGCGCCGCGCCGGGGACGCGCTGCGCGCTCTGCTGGACCTGGGGGCCAAGGACGTCACGTTGATCCACGGCACCGAGGAGGTGCGCCGGCCGGCCAGTGAGCTGATCGTGGGCGACGAGTTCGTGGTCCGCCCGGGCGAGAAGATCGCCACTGATGGCACGGTGCTCTCCGGGCGTTCCGCCGTCGACGCTTCGATGTTGACCGGAGAATCGGTGCCGGTCGAGGTGGCGGAGGGGGACGCCGTCGTGGGCGGCTCCGTGAACCAGGGCGGACGGATCGTGGTGCGCGCCACCCGGGTGGGTGCGGACACCCAGCTGGCGCAGATGGCCGAGCTGGTGGAGGAAGCACAGAACGGGAAGGCCGAGGTGCAGCGCCTCGCCGACCGGATTTCCGCAGTGTTCGTTCCCGTGGTGCTGCTGGTGGCCGCCGGCACGCTCGGCTTCTGGCTGGGCACCTCGGGCTCGGCGGCGCAGGCGTTCACCGCCGCCGTGGCGGTGCTGATCATCGCCTGCCCGTGCGCACTGGGCCTGGCCACCCCCACGGCGCTGTTGGTCGGGACCGGGCGCGGAGCGCAGCTTGGCGTGCTGATCCGAGGCCCGGAGGTGCTGGAGTCCACCCGCAGGACCGACACGGTGGTGCTGGACAAGACCGGCACGGTGACCACCGGAGTGATGACCGTGCATGGGGTGCACCCGGCCGAGGGGATCAGTGCCGAGGAGGTGCTCCGCCGGGCCGGGGCCGTGGAGCACGCCTCTGAGCACCCGATCGGAGCGGCGATCGCCGCAGCCGCCGCTGAGCAGGGCGAGCTGGCTGAGGTCACCGAGTTCGAGAACCTCCCCGGACGCGGGGTGCGGGGCCGGGTCGAGGGCACCGAGGTGCTCGCCGGCCGGCTCAGCCTGTTCGAGAACTACCACAGCGACGCGGCGATCGAGCGGGCGCGCGCAGCAGCGGCCCGGCGGGGGCTGACAGTGATCGCCGTCGGCTGGGACGGTGCGGTGCGCGGACTGATCGAGGTCGGCGACACGGTCAAGGACAGTTCGGCCGCCGCGATCACTCGGCTTCGAGAGCTCGGACTCCGCCCGGTGCTGCTCACCGGTGACAACACGGCCACTGCCGAGCGGGTCGCCGCCGAGGTGGGCATCGAGGAGGTGATCGCCGAGGTGCTGCCGGCCGAGAAGGTGGACGCGGTTCGGGACCTGCAGGCACGTGGTCACGTGGTGGCCATGGTCGGTGACGGGGTGAACGACGCCGCCGCCCTCGCCACCGCCGACCTCGGCCTGGCGATGGGCACCGGCACCGATGCCGCGATCCAGGCCGGGGACATCACCCTGGTGCGGGGCGACCTGCGCGCCGCCGTGGACGCGGTGCGGCTCTCCCGGCGCACGCTGACCACGATCAAGGGGAACCTGTTCTGGGCGTTCGCCTACAACGTGGCCGCGATCCCGGTGGCTGCCGCGGGGCTGCTGAACCCGATGCTCGCCGGTGCCGCGATGGCGTTCTCCTCGGTGTTCGTGGTGACCAACAGCCTGCGGCTGCGCCGGTTCCGCCCCGAGGTGGCGCCGGCGCGCTGACGGCGCTCGCGAGACTCAGGGCGCTCGCCCGTCCTGCAGCGCTCGCAGGTACTGCAGCACTGGCCAGGCAAGACCCCGGCACTCCGACGGCGCTCAGCTGCGCTGGGCGAGCAGCTGCTGGGCCAGGCTCACCGAGCAGACCGAGTTCACGTTCTCCACGTGCACCCGCCACTGGCTCGCCACGGCGGCGCGCCCGCGCACCGCACCGGCCATCGCGGTGGCGAGGGCGCCGATCCGCGAGGTCTCCCCACCCAGGTTGGCGGCCAGCACGCTGGTGCGGGTGGGATCGGCCTCGGCGCGGATCAGCAAGCCGACTGCTGCGGGTACGGACTCGGCGGCCGCCTTGGACACACCGACCACGTCATAGAGCCGGGTCAGGAAGGCCTCGTCATCGGGGGCGCGTACGGCGATCTCCCGGGCCAGCAGCGAGCGTTCGACCACCGACGGTGCCACATCCGCCGGGCCCTTGCCCTCGATCTCCTCGAGCGCCCGGAACCCCATCTCCAGGTGTGCGGCGAGGAACATCGGGTCGCCGCTGCCGTCCGGAGCGTCCACGGCCGAGGAGATCACCCCGGCCACCAAGGTCGCGGCAGCCAGTGCCGATGCGGTGGTGCGTACGCCGCCGAGCCGGGCCATCTGTGCGGCGATCGCTTCGGCGTCCCGGCAGGCGATCCCGACCGGGAGCAGTCGGTGTGCCGCCAGGCTGGTGGCATCCGGTCGGACCGGGCGCCGGGTGAGCGGTGCACGCGGTCGCTGCGGCCAGTGCGCGGCCAGGGTGAACGCCGCCCGGGTCGCGGCACCCATCGTCCCGGCCGGGCCGTCCCCGGGCCGAGGCGCAGGTACGGGCACCAGATCCGCGATCCAGCCGAACTGGCCTCGGATCCGGTGCTGCGGCCAGCCTCGGCCGGGTCGCCCCATGGCGTCACCGAGCGCGAGTCCGAGCAGGGCTCCCGCAGCGCGGTCGAGCGTGCGCTCGGTGGACTGGCTCAACAAGGCCACGCAAGGTCCTCCCGATCGATGAAGTCCGAAGAGAGTGCAGCACGGCCGACGTCAGCATCACGGCCACGTGGTACAGCAAGTCTTCGCACGTCGTGCGTTCATGGTAGAGCGAGCAGGTGCCGCCGGGAAGCGAAATGAGGAATTTCGCTATCTGGACGGTTCCGGGACCCGCACCCGCAGTGTGCCGTGCTGGACCACGGCCCGCAGGGCCACTGCCCGGCCGATGTACTCCCCGTCGAGCTGGAAGTCTTCGGGATGGCGCAGCCGCAGCCGCACCTCGCGGGCGTCGAAGAGCTGCACCGAAGGGCCGGTACGCAACGGTCGGCGGTTCCCGGCCCGGCGCATCAACCGGCGCACCACCCCGTTCTCCTTCAGGAACCAGGAAGCCATGTCCCCCCAGCCCCGTACCCCATCCGGGCGGAGCAGGAGCACGTCGAGCGCGCCGTCGTCGATACGAGCGTCCGGCAGCAGGACCAGCCCAGCCGGGAGCAGGCCGCCGTTGCCCACGGCCAGGGTGAGCAGCCGGGCATCCTGCGGGGTGCTGCCGTCCAGAGAGTAGGTCACATCGAACCGATCCGGGCGGGAGATCCCTCGGCGCACCCCGTCGACGTAGGCGAGCCAGCCGAACTGGGCCTTGGCCTCGTCGGAGGTGTGCACCACCATCTGCGCGTCCACGCCGAAACCGGCCAGCACCAGGCTGGTGCGCCGCACCCGGGTGCCGTCCTCGAGCACAGCGGTGACCGCCATCGTGTCCACCAGCCGCTCGGTGCGGCCGAGGGCGGCCCGCAGCCCGGCCGCGGGGTCCAGCGCAGGCAACTCGAGGTTGCGGGCGAACAGGTTGGTCGATCCCACCGGCCACAGTCCGATCGACTGCCCGGTGAGCATCGCTACCTCGGCCGTGAGGCGGACAGTGCCGTCCCCGCCGGCGGCGATCAGGACGTCGGCGTCCAGCGCGCCGGCCTCGCGGAGGCGGTTCCGCAGCGTGGCCGGGTCCTCGTCGGCTTGGGTCGGGATCCACAGACTCGGCGCCCGGTCGGTGCGTTGCTCCTCCCGGGTGAGGATCCGCTGCCAGCGCGGGCCGTGCAGCTTCTCCGGGTGGTAGACGACGACGGCGCGTGCGTCGTTCAGGTCCCTCACCTCCCACCGATCTGCTGTGCTGGTCACAGTACCCCCGGGCGGCGGCACCGGCGCACGGTGTGGCTGCGGCCGGTGCGCGGGCGCGGGAGCTCCCGGTGGTGCCCGGTGGCCCGTGCCCGGTGGGCCGTGCCTGGTCAGCCGAGCCAGTCCGGCTCCACCGCGACCGGGTACGGGTGCCGCTCGAAGTTCCGCCACCAGGTATGGGCTCCTGGCGGCAGCAGCGCGCTACCGGCCTCGTCGGTCAGCGTGCGCAGCTGGTGCTTGAGGTCGGCCAGCTCGGGCGGTACGGCCTGGGCGGGGGTCCGGTGCCGGGTGCCGTCGCCGGCTGCATCCTGCGGGCGCAGTGCCAGGTCCTCGACGGACCAGAGGTGCCGGCGCAGCTCGTACACGTCCCGCACCCGTTCCCGTTCCGCGCCGGTGGCGCCGGTGCACGCCTCGGCCGCGCGGGACCAGCCGTAGTCCATCGCGATCGCCGTCAGACCGGGGTCGATGGTGAGGATGTCGTGGATGTCCAGCTCGGGCCGGATCACCGTGGCACCGTTCTCCGTGGCCCGGCGCACCTCGTCGGTGAGGATCTCGTCGGTCATGATGCCGAACCCGGAGCGCATCACGATCTCCAGCATGTCCTTCTCGGCGAAGTCGCTGGCGGGTGCGAGACCGATCGGAGAGGCGACCACGGCATAGCAGCGCGCGGCGCCCAGGTGAGCCATCGCCACCTCGACGGGCAGGGACTCCCGAGCTCCGCCGTCGACATAGTGCTCCGAACCCAGCTGGACCGGCGGAAAGACCGCCGGGATGGCGCAGGAGGCGCGGATGGCGGCCACCAGGTCCACCCGTGGCTCGCCCGGGACCGGCCGGTCCTGCCGGTCCCGGAGCTGGCCGGACTCGGTGACGTAGCGCAGCTCGCCGGACTCCAGGCCGACCACGGCGATCCGTACCGAGAGGCCGGAGCTGGCCACGGCGGCGGCGTCGAACAGGGCCGGGTCGGTGAGCCGTTCCACGATCGGCCCCGGGGTGAATGCCGCCCGCTCCTGCTGCGCGCCGGTGAGGATGAGCTCCAGGTCCGTGCTGGTGCGGCCCGCCTCCCAGAGCGTGGACAGGGTGTCCAGCACGTTCGTGACCGACCAGCCCAGTCCGTGCTCACTCTGCGGGTCGGCGCTCGCATCCGTTCCGGCGCCCGCACTCGGGGGAGTCTCGGGACGGGTCTCTGTAGCCATCGGCGTGCGCCGGCCCCGGGTCGGTTCTGTGTGCCCGGCCGCAGAGGTCTGCTCCGGGCGGGTCCGCACCCCACGCGGCAGCACGGCGCTCAGCCCGGTGCGCGCCGGCCGGTGCGAGGAACGGTTCCGCAGCGCCATCACCTTGCGCCAGGTGGGCATGTGCTCGTTCAGCTTGGTGAACCAGGGCAGCTCGGTGAACATGTCCGAGGAGTCGTGCATGTCCAACCAGAGCCGGCGCAGCTCGGTGACCGCCTGGCGCTGCCCGACCGGGTCGGGGTGCTGCGCGATCACCCCGGCCAGGATCGAGCCGGCGGAGGTGCCGGTGATGATCGTGGGCTCGATCCGCTCCCGCTCGTAGAGGTAGCGCAGGGCGCCGAGCTCGAAGCTGGAGCGCGCCCCGCCACCGGAGATCACCAGCGCCGTGGCCCCGCTGGCCCGCTCGGGCGGCACCTGTCCGCCCAGCGCGCGGATGAGGCGATGGCGCAGACCGGTGACCGGGCCAGGTGCGGACATGGTTCCAGCGTAGGCGAGCGGGCCCGACGGCGGCAGGTCAATACGCCCGACTGAGGTCATAGGGGCGATCTGAGGGACGCCCGGACGGCCTCAGATCGCCGGAGGTGCCTCAGACAGCTGGGGAACTGCGGGATCAGGTCAGGTCATCGTGGTCGCCGCGTACCCAGGCGGCGTGCCGCTGCGCTGAGCGCTGTACCGCCAGGTGCCCGCCGGAGTCGATCGCGTTGCCGAAGTTGCCGATGACCCGGTCGAAAGTCAGCGGTGCCAGTCGGGCAGCGATCCGCTCCACCACCGCGGCCGACATCGGGATCTTGTTCGGGTAGCTGCGCATGAAGCCCACGGAGGACCGGTCCGGGTTCGGGAACACGGTGTCCCCGCTGAGCAACACCCCACGACCGCCGGCACCCCCTGCCCAGAGGGCCACCGCTGCGCCGGGAAAGTGTCCGCCGACCCGGTACAGCCGCAGCCCGGGCGCTAGCTCCCGGTCACCATCCCAGAGCTGGATCCGGTCCGAGGAACGACCCAGCCATCGAACGTCCGGTGTACAGACCAGCACCGGCGCGTCCAGCGCCTCGGCCCAGTCGGTCTGTGCGCCGAACATGTGCGGATGGCTGGCTGCCACGGCGAGCACCGGACCGCGCTCACGGATCCTGGCCACGGTCTCGTCGTCGATGAACCCCGGTGGGTCCCAGAGCAGCTGTCCGGCGTCGGTGTGCACCAGCTGTGCGGTCTGCCCGATGCCGACCTTCGGCTCGGCGGTGATCTCGATCCGGCCGGGTTCCGCCTCGGACCAGGTGAGGCGTTGGCCGTCGGCACGGAGCTCGTCCAGGCCGGTCCAGAGCTGCCCGGCGGCGGGTACCCACTGGCGTTCGTCGGCGCAGATCGGGCAGACCGGGGGCAGGGTGGCGTCGTCGTACTCCACGGCGCAGGTGGCGCAGATCGTTGTCATGCACCCCCACCCTAGGTCCACCACCCCATGTCGGGTCGTCCTGTCAGCCGGGGGCTATAGCGCACACCTGACAGGACGACCCGGAGAAGGGTCAGCGGTCGGCGAGGCGGATCACGTCGGCGAGCTGGTCGCGGGCCACCGCCGGGTCCGGTGCCGGTACCAGGGCCACCGCATCCGCGCCGGCCTGCTCCAGCGCCACCAGGTGGGCGGCGGCATCTTCCAGAGTGCCGATGGCGCCGAGCTCGGCCCACCAGTCGGCAGGGACCTCCACCAGTGCCTCGGTGCCCCCGGTCTCGTACAGGCTCATCAGCTCGGCGTAGAACGGAGTGCTCTGCAGGCTCGCGGTAGGTGCGCCGAGCTGGTCGGCGAGCCAGCCGGAAGCCAGTGTGTACGCCTCCCGCCGGGTAGGTGCGGTGATCAGGGGTGCGAACACGGACACCTGGAAGCACTCCGGGTTGCCGGCCTGCTCCCGTGCGGTCGGGATGAATCCTGGGCCGACGCAGTCGGCGAGCAGCACCCCGTCGGCACTGCGCCCCGCCACGGCCATCGACTTCGGTCCGCGGATACCGGCGAGCACCGGCGGAACCGGGTCCGGCAGATGCTCGAGCTGCACATCCTGCAGGGTGACGTACCGGCCATCGACAGTGAGCCGCTCACCGCGCAACAGTCCTCGGACGGCGTTCAGCACCTCGGTCAGCGCGGTCAGCGGGGACGCGGGGCGCACCCCCATCTGCCCCATCCAGGACTGCACACCGTGTCCGATCCCGCCGATCACCCGGCCGGGTGCCAGCGAGGACAAGGTGGCGATCTCCATCGCGGTGACAGCTGCGGTACGAGCCACAGCGGGCAGGATGCCCAGCCCGACCCGGAGCTCCTCGGTGACCGCCAGGGCTGCGGCGGCCAGCGGCGGGGCGGTGGTGTAGAAGCAGTCCTCGATCAGCCAGAGCTCATCGACCCGGCCGTCCACCTCGCGGGCAAACTCGGTGACCAGCGAAGCGGGGAAGGAGCGGTCGAAGGCGACGCCGACGGCGGTGCGGGTGGGAGCCATCCCCTGACCGTACCCACTCCCCGTGGTGGCTGAGTGTTCGCGGAACGAGATATCGGGTCCCGAGCCCCTTGCGTGCGCTGGGCGTTCCTGTGACCGTTGAAGGTGCCCGAGGCGCACGCGTGTAGTAGGCAACTGCCCGTCAAGCGTCACTGCCGAAGGAAACGAGGGAGCAGTCATGCTCACCCTGACCGAGAACGCCCAGACCGCGATCAAGACGATCACCAACCAGGCGGATCTGCCCGAGGACGGTGGCGTCCGCATCGCCATGTCCGAGGGCGGGTCCGAGCTGCAGATGGCCCTCTCTCCGGAGCCGGCCGTCGGGGACCAGGTGATCGAGAACGACGGGGCCCGCGTCTTCGTCGCCGAGGAGACCGCCACCATGCTGGAGTCCCAGGAGCTCGACGCCACCGAGACTGCCGAGGGAACCGGCTTCAGCCTGCGCCAGCAGGCCTGAGCGAACCGCGTGACCCTCGTGTGTGACTGTGCTGTGGTCATCCCCCAGCACAGTCACACACGAGGTGCGGACCGCTGCGATTGCCGGTCCGGGCGACCGACGGCAGGGTGATCACATGCCCTCCCTGGATTCGATCGTCATCGATGCCCGCGACCCGGCCGAGCTGGCCGGCTTCTGGTCGGTCGCACTGGACGCCCCGGTCACCTTCCAGGGAACGTACGGGACCCGGTTGAGTCTGCCCGGACAGTTCGAGCTCTTCCTCGACTTCGTCCCGGTGCCCGAGCGCCTCGAGCGCCCGCACCGGCTGCATCTGGACCTGTACGGCGGAGCCGAGCGGGACGCGGTCGTCCGAGAGCTGACCGAGCTCGGCGCGGTGCCGGTGGACATCGGCCAGGGAGAGGTGCCCTGGGTGGTGCTGGCCGACCCGGAGGACTTCGCGTTCTGCGTGCTGCCGGGCCAGGAAGCGGGCGTCGAGACCGGATCCATCATGGCGGTCACGATCGAGGCCGACAACAAGGATGCCGCCTACGCGTTCTGGCGGGACGCCGCGGGATGGCTACCAGGGGCGCACGAGTACACGCTGCAACACCCCTCCGGCACCGGTCCGCTGCTCGCCTTCTTCGACCCGGCAGAGCCCAGCCGCGGGAAG
This sequence comes from Candidatus Ruania gallistercoris, assembly GCA_019116305.1. Taxonomy (GTDB): domain Bacteria; phylum Actinomycetota; class Actinomycetes; order Actinomycetales; family Beutenbergiaceae; genus Ruania; species Ruania gallistercoris. The sequence continues at coordinate 10,600 of DXBY01000037.1, forward strand.
AGCCCGATGCACCTGGACCTGCGCGTCACTCCGGAGGAGGACTACGACGCCGTGCTGCGCGATCTGCTCGCCCGCGGCGCCACCCGCGCCGAGCACGACTGGGGCGAGCTGCCATGGACGGTGCTGATCGACCCGGGCGGCAACGAGTGCTGCTTGCTGTCCGCTGACTGACCGGCCGACGCCCGCCGCGCAGGGCGCACTCACGCGTCGTCGTGCGCGGTCACGTCGTAGGCCACCAGCCGGCCAGGGTGAGGGACCACGGTCACCGTGCCGGAGTCGGCGCCGGTCGCCAGCACCGCTGCCTCCGACGGCGGCCCGGCGATCGCGGAGCCGTCCGCAGCACAGGTGGTGTACACGCGGCCGCCGACCCAGCTGTCCTCCTCAGGCTCGTCGACGTCCCAGCGCAGGCTGCTGCCGAACTCCGCTGACTCCGCGCAGAGGGAGGTCCAGCCCTCGGGGACGTCGCGGGTGTCGCCGGTGGTGGGATCAACGAGCAGGCCTCCGCCGGTTGTGGGCACGAGCACCTCGCTGGTGAAGCTCTCCGGCGGTTCGGCGGACAGCGGGGTCGCATCGGCGCCGAGCGGTAGCGACCAGAGTGTGCTGCCGTCCTCAGCGAAGCCTTCGAGGGTGAGATCGAGGTCGGAGTACTCGTTCGGCCCGCCCTCAGTGAGGTGCTCCACCCCGGTGGCCCGGCAGCGCACCCCGGCGTTCAGGAAGTCGTACGGGCAGTCATACACGTAGCCCGACCCCCACCAGAGCACCTCACCGGTCTCGGCGTCGAGCAGATAGGTGACGTCGTCGGCCAGATCAACTGAGTCCAGGGACTGGAGCCCGTCCTTTCCGAGCTCGGCCGAATACCGCAGGGAGATCGGCCGCCACGGTGTTTCCGCCGGTGGCGTACCGACACTAAGATCGGGCCAGTCCGACGTGCCCGGCAGGTCGGAGATCCGCACGGTCCAGACGGTGTCGCCGTCGACCACCCGGGAGAGGTCCCGGTCGCCATCACCCAGGTACTGCGTGGTCATGTCGCCGCCGTACTCATCGACCTGCTGCGGATGCTCCTGCAGCCGGGAGGAGTCCGGGCCGAAGTACGCCCGGTAGTAGCTCTCGTCGTCGTAGACCCACAGGCATGCGGCGGGCCGATCCGCACAGGCCACCGGTGAACGGTCGATCCATCGTCGCTCGGGGCTCCGAGCGACGATCTCCCCGGTGTCGATCTCGACGATCGCCACCCGGTTCTCCGCCAGTCGGGTGCTCGTGTTCGGGGTGCCTGGCTCGAGGAACGCGACATAGACACCGTCGTCGTTGCGGAAGCCCACCGGCTCGATCGCCGACGACGACGGCCGTACCGCCCCGCGGCCGGCCTCGTGCTCCCAGACTGTGCTGCCGTCGGCGGTGCTCAGGCCGACCAAGGTGAGCTCGCCGTCCTCGGCGGCCGTGTAGGTGACTGCGACGTCCTCGGTGGTGACCAGTCCGCCCGTCACTGGCAACTCCCGTTCCCATGCCACCTCCGAAGGGATCTCCGCCGGCCGCGGCGCCTCCCCTGTGGTGCGCGGCAGCGCGCACCCGGTGAGCAGGAGTGCTGTCGCCGTCAGCAGGGTCAGCGCAGATCGTCGACGGCGGAGCACGGCTGGCGGGGTCCTCGTGCATGGCGATGGGCTCGGGTGGGTGTGGTCCTCGTTGGTCACCCCGCCAGTGAACCGGAGTCGGCGCTGGTATGGGGGAGTGGCCGGCAATCTGTGGATAACTCCGGGGTATCCTCTGCCGCGCCGCGTGCCGCGAGGTTCTTTCAGTCGAGGGCCGCGCGCAGCACGTCCACGGACGTCACCGGGAGGTCGCAGACGAACCCGCGGCACACATATGCCGCTGACGCCCCACCCACCAGCGGCCGGTCGGCCAGTAGCGGATGTGCCGCGCCGTCACCGGCGAGGGTGCCGTCACCCGGGCCGGTGGCCAGCACCAGGCCGGGGCTGGTCGCCGCCCGCACGGTCCGCACCATCTCCTGCGCCACAGCGTCCGTGCCGACGACGGCGACCTGCAGCGGCCCGGTCACGCTCGCTTCCGCAGTCGCGAGGGTCCAACCGGCGAACCGCGGATCGATCCGCGCCACCGCCATCCCCGCCGTGATCGCCGCGTCGGCCGCCTCCCGGTGCTCACCGGTCAGTGCCGAGTAGACCAGCAGCGCCTCGGCCAGGGCAGAGGTGCCGCACGGTTCGGCATTGTCCGAGGTGCCTCGGACCCGCACCACGAGCTGCTCGCCGTCGGCCGCCGTGTCGAAGAAGCCGCCGTCGGGTGCCGCGAACTGGTCCAGTGCCGTGCGCAGCAGCACCCCCGCCCGGTCCAACCACAACCTTTCGCCGGTGGCCTGGTGCAGCGTCAGCAACCCGCCCGCCAGGTTGCCGTAGTCATCGGCCACGCCAACCGCGTCACCTGCTCGACCGCTACGGGAGGAGCGGCGCAGACGCACCCCAGCTGCGCCGTCGTCGGCATGTTCCGCCCAGAGCAGCTCAGCGCAGGAGCGCGCCGCGGTGATCCAGGACTGCTCATCGAGAAGTGCCCCGGCCTCGGCCAGTGCCGCGATCGTGAGCCCGTTCCAGGAGGTGACCACTTTGTCGTCCAGCGCCGGCTGCACCCGCTGACCGCGGGCGGCCAGCAGCGCGGCGCGCCAGGTGGGCCACTCCGGCGGTGGGTCGGCGAGCATCAGCAGCGTGGAGGAACCCGCCTCGAACGTGCCCGCCGCGGTGACTCCGAGCAGCTCGGCCGCCCGCGCGCCGGCCTCCGGCCCGAGCACCTCGGCGAGCTGGGCGGGCGTCCACACGTAGGTGCTGCCCTCCACGCCGCCGGCGTCGGCATCGAGGGAAGACGCGAACCCACCCTCGGGAGTGCGCAGGTCGCGGAGCAGGAACTCGGCACTCTCGCCCACCACCCGGCGGGCCAGCTCGGACCCGGTGGCTCGGTACCAGTGGGTGTAGGCGCGCAGCAGCAGCGCATTGTCGTAGAGCATCTTCTCGAAGTGCGGCACCACCCAGGCGCCGTCCACGCTGTACCGGGCGAAGCCGCCGCCGAGCTGGTCGTAGATGCCACCGGTGGCCATCGCCGTGCAGGTGCGTTCGGTCATCTCCAGTGCAGCGAGGCTGCCGGTCCGCCCATGGTGACGGAGCAGGAACTCCAGCACCATCGACGGCGAAAACTTCGGTGCATCCCCGAAGCCGCCGCGGCGGGCATCGAAACTCTCTGCGAGCGTGTCCACCGCCCCGGCCAGGGCGACCGGATCCGCGGCGGTCGGACGGGTGCGCAGCTGTTGGGCGCTGCGCAGCC
>DXBY01000246.1 GCA_019116305.1 Candidatus Ruania gallistercoris
GTGCTGGTCATCGGTGCTCCTTCGCCGGCGGACGTGCTGCCTCCATTCTGCGCCGGAGCCAGGTGTGCTGCCAGGGCACCTCGATGGCAGGCTGGGCCGGGAAACTGCAGTGTGGCGTGGCTGCTGTACCGACCGGTGCGGCTCAGAGCATCCGCACCCGGGAGCGGAAGCGGTCCAGGAACTGTGCGTTCGCCTCGTCCCCGCCCGGGGCGTTCCCGGAGCGCCACATCGGGATGGGCTCCGCGCCACCGGCCAGGCGCTCCACCACTGAGAGCACCAGCCAGTTCAGGGTGAACGCGTTCGCGAAGGTGGAGGTCGCCCCAGTGCTTTCATCAGCACCCGGCACCTGGATCACGGCATCGCCGATCGGCACCTTGGTGTCCAGATGCACGTCCACCAGGTCGTGCAGGTTCCCGCCACTGGGGTGCCGGGCGGGGTGGTCCGGGTCAGTCTGGGTGGCATGCTGCCGGGAGGAGACACCGACGGTCCGGACCCCCGCGGAGCGGGCGGTGAGCGCGGCGTCGATCAGGGCGGCATTGATGCCGTAGGCGTTCACCAGCACCAGCACGTCCTCGGTGCCCAGCTGCCAGTCCTCGATCACCACCCGGCCGTACCCCGGGGTTCGCTCCATCGCCATCGAGCGCAGTGCCCCGCTGGAGAGCAGCGTGCCCTCGTCCAGGATCGCGCTGAGGTGCATCAGCCCGCCGGCGCGGAAGAACACCTCCTGGGCGGCCAGGTTGGAGTGCCCGCCCGGACCGTAGACGTGCACCAGCCGGTCGGCGCGGATCTGCTCGGCGAGCAGCTCGGCGGCCGCCGCCACAGCTACCGGTTCTTCGTCCAGGATCTGTTGCATCAGCGCGGTCACTGCGTGCAGGTACCTTCTCCCGCCCGAGTCAGACATCGGCCCCGGACTCCTCGTCCACATACAGGTGCGCCTCCGGATGCAGCTTCAGCGCAGTACCGGGCACCATCGGGTCCGGCTCACCGTGCACAGTCGCGGCCACGGCGTGCCGCTTCGCCTGGCCGGGGACCGAGGCGATCAGGTGCCGGGCCGCGAGCAGCCGGGGAATCGTGACGGTGACCGCGTGGCTGGGCACAGCCGCAAGGTCGGGGAAGTGCCCCTCGTCCACCTGCTGCTGCCGGGAGACCTGGTCCAGGGCCACCACCGCAGCCGCGCGCGGGTGGTCGAAGTCGGCCGGCGGGTCGTTGAACGCCAGATGGGCGTTCTGCCCGAGGCCGCAGAGCACCAGGTCGAAGACCTCGCTGCCCATCACCCGCTCATACGCCGCGGCGGCGGCCTCCGGATGCAGCGAAGTGTCCATCCGGTTCAGCTGCAGCGCGCCGCCGGTGGGTCGCACCACCCGTTCGACCAGCCAGTTCGCGAACCCCTGCGGCGCACGGGCGTCCAGGCCGAGGTAGTCGTCCATGTGGAACGCCTGCACCCGGGCGAAGTCGATCCGAGGGTCGGCCACCAGCGTGGCCAGGGTCGCCTCCTGGCTGGGTGCGGCACCGAGCATCACCCGTACCGTGTCCTGCTCCGCGAGCCGGTCGACCAGCAGGTCGGCCGCGTGCCGGCCGGCTGCCCGGCCCAGCTCACCCGGCCCGGGCAGGCGGTGCAGCGCCAGCGGGTGGGTCACTGTCATACCGACCCGTCCTCGGCCAGCCCGGGCAGTGACGCGGCCACTGCCTCGAGCGTCTCGTTCAGATGCTCGTCGGTGTGTTCGGTGGACAGGAACCACAGGCCGCGCGGCACGATCGAGACCCCGCGCTCGAACAGCCGCTGGTGCAGGCGGGCCATCCCGGCCCGGTCGGTGGCAGCGAAGTCGCGGTAGTCGCGGACCGTCTCGGCGTCGGTGAGGTAGGTCTGGAACACCGTGCCGGTGCCCTCCACCAGGAGCGGCACACCCGCGGTCCGGCCGGCCGCCCGCAGCTCAGCCATCAGCTGTTCCCCGCGCCGGATCATCGGCGGATAGATCTGCTCGCGCTGCTCGTGCAAGGTCCGCAACACGGCCACCGCCGCTGCCATCGCCACCGGGTGGGAGTTGAACGTGCCGGCATGGGCCACGGTGCCGTCAGTGATCGAGTCCATCACCGCCCGGGACCCGGCCACTGCGGAGACCTGCATCCCGCCCGCCATCGCCTTGCCGAAGGCCGCCAGGTCCGGGGTCACGCCGAGCAGCTCCTGCGCGCCACCGGGAGCCACCCGGAAGCCGCTGATGATCTCGTCGAAGATCAGCAGGCTGCCGTGCTCGGTGGTCAGCTCCCGTAGACCCTCGAGGAAGCCCGGGACCGGCAGGATCGCGCCGGTGTTGCACAGGAACGGTTCCACGATCACCGCGGCGATCTCGCTGCCGTGCGCGGCGAAGGCCCGCTGCACGGCATCCAGGTCGTTGTGCGGCAGCAGGATCAGCTCCTCGCTGCTGTGCGGGGTCTGGCCGGCGCTGCCCGGCACCGGGCGCAGGGCGTCCGGACTGCCGGCGGCCGCCGGGTCCGGGTGCACGCTGTAGAGCACCGGGTCGAGCCAGCCGTGGTAGTTCCCCTCGAACTTGATCACCTTCGACCGACCGGTGTGGCCGCGGGCGAGGCGCAGTGCCGCGTGCACCGCCTCGGAGCCGACGCTGTTGAACCGCACCAGCTCCGCGCACGGCACCATCTCGCAGATCAGCTCCGCCGCCTCGGCCTCCAGCTCGTGCTGGGCGGCGTAGGTGATACCGCGCGTCACCTGAGCGGTGACCGCCTCCTGCACCTCGGGGGCGGCGTGCCCGAGCAGGTTCGGGCCCTGCCCGAGCACGTAGTCGATGTACCGGTTGCCGTCCACGTCCCACAGCTCGGCGCCGTGGGCGTGGTCGACGAACAGCGGCACGCCCGGCATCCGCCGTGCATCACTGGAGACGCCCCCGGCGATCGTGCGCTGAGCGCGCTGGTAGAGCGCAGCGGAGCGGGCGGTGGAGCGGGTCATGGTGGATCTTCCTCCGAGACGTCGGTATCGGTGAGCGTGCGAGGGAGCAGCCGGAACCGTTGCCGTGGCCGGCCGCCCGTGGGGGCGACCTGGGGCGGCAGCGGCCAGGCGTACCCGGCCTCGACGAGCTGTTTGATGGTGCGCAGACCGCTGCGCGGAGTCACCCCGAGGGCACGGGCGACCTCCTCCGCCCCCACCTCCAGGTACGGCTGAGTGGCCGGGTGCGATTCGCCGTCGGACACTCCCCGGGCGAGGCGGGCGGCCAGGGCGGCCGCCTTGTCCACTGCCGGGGACCGGCTGGCGACCGGGGCAGCCTCGTCCAGGCCGAGACCGGTGTGTTCGCCGTCGGCATCGATGAGCACCACCTGGGTGCCCTCCGCCCGGGCAGAGGCCTCCAGCGCCGTGAACGCGTTCGCCTCCGCCGCGTGCGCGGACCGCCCGGTACCCAGCCCGATCGCCACCGGGATCCCGACCCGGGTGCGCACCGTCTGCAGGAACGGCGCCCACATCAGCTGCCCGGTGAGCCGGCCCACGCCGCCGGCGGTGGTGGTGACCACGAACTCGGTGTCCGAGCGCCGCGCCACAGTGCCACCGACCGAGCGGGCCTCGTCGATCAGCACCCGGTGCACGTCCAGGCTGCCCTGCTGCTGCCAGTAGGTCGAGGCGGCGGGTGCACCGTCGGTCGCGGGGCTGATCAGCTGCACCACGATGAAGGCGATCTGCTGCTCCTCCATCCTGGTGCCCCGAGCCTGGGCGATCGCGGACTCCACGGCCCCGCGGACAGTGGCCACCGTGGGGGTGATCCGCACCACCGGCAGCCCGGCGCCGGCGAGTGCCTCCTCCACCTCGATGATCGTGGTCAGCGCGCAGGTGGCTTGGCCGCTCTCCTGCGCCTCGCGGTGGAAGTCGAAGTAGTCCTGCACGTCCTCGGGCCGCCGGTAGGGGGCGACCGGCACCTCCACCTCAGGCAGGGCCAGCTCCCGGAAGGCTTCGGTGACGGCGTCGGTGGGCAGGGAGTCGATGCTCACCCTCCGCACGTCCAGCCCGTGGTGCACAGTGGCCCGCAGCAGCGTGGCGTAGAGCGCGGCACCGGTGAGCCGGACGAAGGAGGAAGGCACCGAGCGGTAGCCGGCGGCGCCAGCCAGGTCGAAGTGCATCGGACCGGGGAACACGGCGGCGTCGATGCGGTCCGCCTGACGTTCGAACTTCTCCCGAGCCTCGGCCATCGTGGTGTGCACACCGGTGACGAACCGCACCCCGAGGTCCGGGTCCTGCTCGCGCAGGTTGTCCGCGGCCTCCAGCATCGTGGCCACCAGCGGGCGGCGGCCGAACAGGCCGATGGTCAGATCGCGGCTCGTCTCCGGGCCAGTCGGGGTGGTGATCACGGGGTGGCCTTCCTCCGGGCACGTCCCTCGGCCGTGCGCCAGTCGAACAGCAGGGCAGCATTGCCGGCGAGGACTGCGTCCAGGTCTGCCGGTGCCAGCGCAGAGTACGCGACCCGGCCCAGGGATACCCGCTGGTCGATGAACGGGAAGTCCGAGCCGAACACCACCCGGTCGGCACCCACCCGGTGCACGAACGACTGCAGCACCGGCGCGTTCATGAAGGAACCGCAGAGCTCCAGGTAGGCCCCGGGCACCTCCCCGGTCACCGCCACCGCTTCCTCGTGCCCGGCCGGCAGCGCCCCGCTGTGCCCGATCAGCACGGTGATGTCGCCATGTCGCTGCGCCACCTCGGCGAGCAGCGCCGGCGTGTCGAACGGGGAGCTGTACCAAGTGTGGGTGAGGACCGGGCAGCCGGTGCGCGCGGAGTACTCCCACACCGCGTCGTAGCGGTTCCCGGTGAGCGGGTACTCGTGCAGGTCCGGGTGCAGCTTGATCCCCACGAAGCGGGGGTCGGCGGCGATCCGGTCCAGCTCGCGGAGCGGATCCTGCCAGGGGTTGACCACGCCGTACCCGAGCAGTCGGCCGGGAAAGTCCGCCACTGCTTGGGCGGTCTCGTCGTTGCCGCGCCGGGAGTCCTCCTGGATGGCGCGGTTGGTGGAGAGCACCGCCTGGTCCACCCCGGTCCTGGCCATCACGGCCACCATGCTTGCCGGGTCGGACTCGGGGATGTGGAACAGGCTGTACGGACCGGCGTGTGCATGGGCGTCGATCACCGGGCGGCGGACCGGGCGGCGGTCCTCGGCGGCGGCCCGCAGATCCGAGCCGGAGACCGCGGGAGCGGGCGGTGGGGCGGAGTCGGCGGGCGCGGCGGGTGCGGCCGGCGCCGCGGGCTCGCTCTCGCCGAACAGCCGGCGCGCATTGCCCCCGGCCACCAGCTCCACCTCTTCGGCGGAGAGTCCGGACCAGGCCAGCTGGGCGATCGCCTCACCCGGATCCCGCCGCGGGGCGCCGCTGGCGAACAGCAGCCGCTCGGCACCGAACTCGCCCACGAACCAGTCGAAGCCCTGGTGGGTGGAGAAGTTCACCGTGTCCAGGTGCAGGTTGGCATGCCGGTGCAGCAGTGGAGTCAGACGGCGGAGCTCGCGGTAGCCGATCCAGCTCACCACGATCGGGAGGTCGGGGTGGCGCCCCGCCAGCGCCGCGAGCTCGGCCCACTCGATCTCCGGGCGGTCAATCACCACCGGGAGGCGGTGCGTCTCGAGCAGCTCCCACGCCGGGTCCAGGGCGTCCAGGGCGAAGTCGTGCGAGCGGGGGTAGAGGGTGACTGCTGCGGCGCCGGCGTCCTGAGCGGCCTGCACCTGGGCGCGCATCCCGGGCACGGTGGTGCCCACATCGGTGGTCATCGTCCAGCACAGTCGCCAGCCGCGCCGGTCGGCGAGCGTGGTCGCGAGCTCGTAGTTGCCCCGTTCGCAGTCGTGCAGGAGTGAGGCGACCGCACCGGCGAGGCCGCCGACGATACCGAAGTCGGCCAGGTCCTCGAGCGCCGCAGCACTGACCGCACCGGGCAGCCGGCCGGCGAGCATGTGCCCGTCCCACAGGGCCGGGAGCCGTGCCTCAGCCATGGCGCCCGGTCACCGCCCAGGTGCCGGCGTACGGCAGCACCACCTCGCCGGGGTGCTCGCGGCCCCGTTCCAGCTCGATCCCGTCCAGGTGCAGGTCCGCGCCTGAGTCCCCGAGGGTGAGGGTGCACCGCTGCGGGCAGGTCACCACTGCCGTGAACGCGGTGCCCTCCGACTCCCAGGTGAGATCGACCGGGCTGGTGGCGCGCAGCGCCAGCTCCGCCCACTGCACCTGTTGCACCGCCCAGCCGAGCAGAGCCCGGGGGGCTGCGCCGTCGGCCGATCGATAGGCGACCCACTGCTCCGCCACTGTGACCTCCGCCGCTTCCTCGCGCAGCACGAGCAGCTCACCGGTTACCTCGACCTGCGGAGCTGGTCCGCCGGGAGCCGGCGGGCGGAGCACGGTGTCGAAGCTGCCGGTGGTGTTGGTCAGCACGAGCGAGCTCAGCGGCGCGTACTCGGCGTGGCCGTACTCGCCCGGCAGCCGGGCATCGCCGAGGTGCGCCACAGTGGCGGTCTCGTGCCTGATCGCGTGCACGGACAGCCCCGTGCTGGACCAGCCGGGTCCGGACCCGGTCCAGGGGGTGGGGGAGTGCCAGCGGAGGGTGAACTCGTCCTGACCGGGGACTGCGGACGGGGCACGGTCGCGCACGATCACCACCGGACCCAGGTGGTCGCTGGTGATCACCGTGCGCCGCTGCTGCAGGCCGTAGCCGTGCTGGCTGCCGTGGAAGACGGCGAACCCGGCACCGTGCAGATGG
>DXBY01000247.1 GCA_019116305.1 Candidatus Ruania gallistercoris
TCGCGCCGCGCACCGACCACCGCCAGCGCGATCGCCAGATCACAGGCCGGTTCGGTCACCCGCGCACCGCCCACGGTGGCGACGTAGACGTCGCGGGCGGCAGTGTCCACGCCGAGGCGACCGTGCAGCACCGCCAGGGTCATCGACACCCGCGCCGAGTCCACCCCTGCGGTGGTGCGCCGCGGGTTGGAGGAGAACTGGTGCGTGGTCAGGGCCTGGATCTCCACCGGCATCGGCCGCCGGCCATCCAGGGTGATGGTCACGCAAGTGCCCGGTACCGGGTCCCGCTGCCCGGACAGGAACAGCCCGCTCGGATCGGCCAACGAGGTGATCCCGTTCTCCGCCAGGGCGAAGCAGCCGACCTCGTCGGTGCTACCGAAGCGGTTCTTCACCGCGCGCACCATCCGCAGCTGGGCGTGCCGGTCGCCCTCGAACTGGCAGACCACGTCCACCAGGTGCTCCAGCACGCGCGGTCCGGCGATCGACCCGTCCTTGGTGACGTGACCGACCAGCACCACCGGCATCGCCGTGCGTTTGGCCACCCCGATCACCGCCGAGGCGACCTCGCGGACCTGGGACACCCCGCCGGGCGTGCCGTCGACGTCGGCCGAACCGATGGTCTGTACCGAGTCCAGGATGAGTAGGTCCGGCTGGATCTGCTCCACGTGCCCGAGCACAGTGGCCAGATCGGTCTCCGCGGCGAGCAGCAGACCGTCCTGGATCGCGCCGATCCGGTCCGCGCGCATCCGCACCTGGCTCGCTGACTCCTCACCGGTCACGTACAGCACCCGGTGCCCGGTCGCGGCGGCGCGGGCGGCCACGTCCAGCACCAGGGTGGACTTGCCCACGCCCGGCTCGCCGGCGAGCAGCACGACGGCGCCCGGCACCATCCCGCCGCCCAGCACCCGGTCGAACTCGCCCACCCCGGTGGGCCGGTAGCGGGCCTCGTGCGCATCTACCGCACCGATCTGGCGAGCAGGGCTCGCCACGGAAGCGACCGCCGTCGTGCGTGGACCGGCGGCCGGGGCGCCGGCCTCGACGACTGTGCCCCAGGCCTGGCACTCGCCGCACCGGCCGACCCACTTGGCGGTGGTCCACCCGCACTCGGTGCAGCGGAAGGACGGTCGGGGAGCGCGAGCGGCAGCCATACCTGAACCGTACTGCTCGGTGCCGACAGCGCCGGGAGGCCGGGGCCCGGGTGTGGACTCGGCTCGTGCACGAGATCGTCGCCGGCCAGGCGGCACTCTCCCGCACGAGGGAGCCGGCATGATGGACGGCCGCGACGCCGGAGGAGTGGGCCCGGTAGCGTGCCGTGCATCGACGAACTGAGGAGCTGACATGGCCGCAGACGTGACACTGATCGGCGTCGGGGTGATGGGCGAGGCGGTGCTGACCTCGCTGCTGTCCGTGACCGGCGCCGAACGGGTGCGGATCAGCGACGGCCGGCCGGACCATGGCCGGGAGCGCGCTGAGGCGCACGGGGTCCGCTGGGTGGAGCGTAACGCCGAGGCAGTCGCCGGAGCCGGCGTGGTGGTGCTGGCCGTCAAACCGAAAGATGTGGCCGGGGTACTTGCCGAGATCGGGCCCGCGCTCGGTCCTGACGCGCTGGTGGTGAGCATCGCGGCAGGCATTCCGACCGGCTTCATCGAATCCCGTCTGGACGGGCCGGTGCCAGTGGTGCGGGTGATGCCGAACACGCCGGCCACGATCGGGCAGGGGGTGAGCGTGCTCAGCGCCGGGCAGCACGCCTCCGAGGAACACCTCGACCTGGTGGCCGAGCTGCTGGCCGGTACCGGGACCGTGCTGCGGGTGCCCGAGTCCGAGCAGGATGCGGTCACCGCGATCTCCGGTTCCGGTCCGGCGTACGTGTTCTACCTGATCGACGCGCTCGCCGAGGCCGGTGTGCTCGGTGGGCTGAGCCGGGCCACCGCGCTGGAGCTGGCGACGCAGACCGTGGCCGGCGCAGGGGCGGTGGCCGCGGCCAGCGACGAGCACCCGGTGGTGCTCCGGGAGAAGGTCAGCTCACCGGCCGGCACCACCGTGGCCGGGGTGCGGGCGCTGGACGAGCACGGAGTGCGCGCCGGGGTGGTCGCCGCGGTGGAGGCCGCCCGGGCCCGGTCGGTCGAGCTCGGCCGGTCCCTGGACACCTGAGCGTTCGCGGCAGGGTGGGATCAGGGACGTGCGGCGAACTTCTCCAGCAGCACAGTGTCCCCGGACAGGATGAGCGTGTCACCGGCGTGGATGCGGGTCTCCGCCGTCGCGTACTCGAACGGTGTGCCCGGTTCCTTCACGCCGATCACGGTCACCCCGTACTTGCGCTTGATGTCCGCCTCGCCCACGGTGAACCCGTGCGTCTCCTTCGGCGGGCGCATCTTCACGATCGTGAACTCGTCCTCGAGCTCGATGAAGTCCAGCATCCGGCCGGAGACCAGGTGGGCGACCCGGGCGCCGGCGTCGTGCTCGGGATAGACCACGTGGTGGGCGCCGATCCGTTGCAGGATCCGACCGTGCTCGGCGGAGATCGCCTTCGCCCAGATCAGCGGCGTGCCGATGTCCACCAGGTTCCCGGTGATCAGCACGCTCGCCTCCAGCGAGGTACCCACGCCGACGACGGCGATCGGAAAGTCTCGTGCGCCCAGCTGGTCCAGCGCATCCGGGTTCGAGGCGTCCGCCTCCACCAGTGGGATCCGGCCGCTCCAGGCACGAATCAGCTCCGGGTCGCGCTCCACGGCGAGCACGTCCCGGCCGAGCCCGTCCAGGGTAGCGGCCAGCGAGGCGCCGAACCGGCCCAACCCGATCACCAGCACGCTGGCGTCATGCCCGTAGTCGATCTCAGTAGCCGCTTGTTCGGCGGATTTCCTAGCCAATGGACGGCCTCTCCTCGGGGAATCGGATCACGCGACGTCGGTCCCGCAGGGCCAGTGCCGCCGCCAGGGTCATCGTGCCGGTCCGGCCGGCGAACATCAGCGCCACCAGCACATACTTCGCCGAGTCCGGCAGCGTCGGGGTGATCCCGGTCGTCAACCCACAGGTGGCGAACGCCGAGATCACCTCGAACAGCACCTGGTTCAGGTGCAGATCGGTGAGCACCAGCAGCGCCAGGGACGCCGCACCGACCATCGTGGCACCCACGAATGCCACGGCGATCGCCACCCGCACCACGCCCGGGTCCAGCCGGCGGCCGAACACCTCGATGTCCCGGTCACCGCGGGCCTCGGCGACGATCGCCAGCAGCATGACGGCGAACGTGGTCACCTTGATCCCGCCGGCGGTGGAGGCACTCCCGCCCCCGACGAACATCAACGCCTCCTGCACCAGCCAGGTGCCCTCGGTCATCGAGGCCACGTCCACTGTGGAGAACCCGGAGGAGCGGGGGGTCATCCCGGCGAGCAGGCTGCTCAGGATCTTCTCGTTCAGTGACAGTGACCCGAGCGTGTCCGGGTTGCCCCATTCCAGCGCGGCGATCGCCACCGCACCGACGGCGAACAGCAGGGCGCTGGTGACCACGGTCAGCTTCGCGTGCAGGGACCAGCGGCGCGGGCGCCGCCAGTTCTGCGTGATCGCCAGGATCGCGGGGAAACCCAGCGCACCGATGAACCCACCGATGATGATCGGCAGGCACATCCACCAGTCCCCGGTGTAGGGCGCCAGCGACTCCTCGATGATGATCCCGGCGTTGTTGAAGATGGAGATCGACTGGAACAGGCTGTGCCACAGCGCACGGCCGACGGGGTAGCCGATCATCAGGAACTTCGGCAGCAGCACCAGCATCAGCACCGCCTCGATCACGGCAGTGGTGACCAGCACTGCACGGACCAGCGAGCCGACCTCACCGAGCCGAGTGGTCTTGGTCTCCGCAGCGGCGAGCAACCGTTGGGTCAGCCCGATCCGGCGGGAGACCGCCAGCCCGAGGATGGAGGCCAACGTCATCACCCCCAGCCCGCCGATCTGGATACCGACCGCGATCACGGCATGGCCGAAGCTGGACCAGTAGGTGGCGGTGGGTACGGTGACCAGCCCGGTCACGCACACCGAGGTGGTCGCCGTGAACAGGGCGTCCACGAACGAGGCGCGCTGCCCGGATGCCGTAGCGATCGGCAGCGAGAGCAGGCCGGTGATCACAGCGACCACCAGGGCGAAGACGCCGATGGTCAGCCGAGCGGGGGAGCGGTGCGCGATCGCGTCGATCCGTTCACGGATGCGGACGACGACCGGTACGCCCTCCTCCGGGACCCGCTGCACACTCTCGGTGTCCACCGCCGTCTGCCTTCCCGCCGTGGTGTGATCGGTGCTTACTGTGCCACGCCCGCTGGCATCACGGCGCGGGCAACACCGATACGGTGACGTGCATGTCCGTGACCCTGCCGTGGAGCGAGAGTCTGCTCGGCTATGACTTTGGCACCGGCCACCCGATGGCACCGGTGCGGTTGAGGTTGACCGTCGAGCTGCTCAAGGAGCTGGGCCTGCTCGAGGATCCTGCGGTGCACATGGTGCCGGCCGAGGTGGCTGATGACGCCACACTGACCACAGTGCACGAGGCGGCCTATGTGCGGGCGGTGCGCGCGGCCAGTTCGGGCACGCCGGACCCGGTGCGCGGTCTGGGCACCGACGACGACCCGATCTTCCCCGGGATGCATGAGGCGTCCGCCCGGATCGTCGGGGCCACAGTTGCTGGAGCGCGTGCCGTCTGGGGCGAGGTTCCGGCGCATGCGGTCAGCCTGGCCGGGGGGATGCATCATGCGATGGCCTCGCGCGCCGCCGGGTTCTGTGTGTACAACGACGTGGCCGCGGCGATCGCCTGGCTGCTCGCGCACGGGTGCGAGCGTGTGCTCTACCTCGACGTGGACGCCCACCACGGCGACGGTGTGGAACGGATCTTCTGGAACGACCCCCGGGTGGTCACCGTCTCGGTGCACCAGAGTGGTCAGACCCTGTTCCCCGGGACCGGTTTCGCCCAGGACATCGGCGGACCGACGGCGCACGGCAGCGCGATCAACCTTGCGCTACCACCGGGCACCGCCGACCGGGGCTGGCTGCGCGGGATCGAGGCGGTCGCCGGTCCCGTGGCCCGAGAGTTCGCGCCGCAGGTGCTGGTCAGCCAGCACGGCTGCGACACCCATGCCCGCGACCCGTTGACCGGTCTGGAGGTCTCTGTGGATGGCCAGCGGGCGGCGGCCGAACTGATCGCAGGCTGGGCTGCCGATCATGCCGGTGGCCGCTGGTTGGCCACTGGCGGCGGCGGCTACGACCTGGCCTGGACGGTGCCGCGGGCCTGGACCCACCTCGTGGCGATCAGCCTGGGGCGGCCGCTGCCCGCGCAGACCACGGTGCCGGCTGCGTGGCGGGAGCTCGCCACCCGGCTGACCGGTGCTGAGGCACCGGCCACGATGAGCGAGGTGGGCGAGGTCAGCTTCCGAGCCTGGTTGGACGGCTACGACCCGGCGGATCCGGTGGACCGGGCGATCATGGCCACTCGCCGGGCGGCATTTCCGCACCGCGGTCTGGACCCGATGACGGCGGACTGAACACCGGGGAGTTCCAATTCTTCCCCGAAACCCTCTAGGATGATCCGTTGGGGACCCGTATCGATCCCCGGAGACCCATCCCACCCAGACCCCGGAGAGGAACCTTGGCCATGGCAGACGACGCCACCGCGCCACGGTTCCTGACCGTCGCCGAGGTGGCGGAGATGGCCCGGGTCTCCCGGATGACCGTCTACCGGATGGTGCACTCCGGGGAACTGCCGGCGATCCGCGTGGGCAAGTCCTACCGGGTGCCACAGGCAGCGGTGGAGAAGATGCTCTCCGACGAGCTCGACTTCGGCGAAGGGCAGTCCGCCGTCGGGCGTTGACCGTTGCCGGACGGGCACGATGCCGCTGCATACGGCGGGTGCGACCGATACGGCGGGGTGCGACCGCGAGAGGCGCTGAGCCCGGATCCGAGCCGGTAAGATATCCCCTTGTTCCACTGTGGTGCGAGCTGTTCGCGCCACCTGACGATTCGTAGCGAGGTCCCGTGGGTTCAGTCATCAAGAAGCGCCGCAAGCGTATGGCCAAGAAGAAGCACCGCAAGATGCTCCGCAAGACCCGTCACCAGCGCCGCAACAAGAAGTAGCGCACGCGCCGCTTCAAGCGGCGACCACGGCGAGGCGAGGCGAGGACCGCCCAGGCGCCCACCGCCGTCCGGCGCTGACCGTGACCTGCGCGCCGGGCCGCCCGCAGCGCGAGAACGCGCACGGCGCGAGAATGAGCCCCGGACAGGGAAGGTGACAGTGACCGCACGCGTACAACTGCTCAGCCGGCCCGGCTGCCACCTGTGCGACAACGCTCGCCGGGTGGTACGCGCCGTCTGCGAGCCCCGGGAGACCACCTGGGCCGAGGTGAACGTGGACGAGGACCCCGACCTCGCCCAGCGCTACGGCGAACTGGTGCCCGTGGTGCTGGTGGACGGGGAGCAGATCGGCTACTACCGGATCGACCCGGACCGCCTGCGCACTGCCCTCGGCTGAGCGCCACAGACGACGAAGCCGGCCCGCATAGAAGGTATCCATGCGGGCCGGCTTCTGTGTGTTGCCCGGGCTGGGCGCGGGCGGTAGGCCGCGTCAGCGTCATGGTCGGCCGGCGGGGCGTGGGCTGCCCGCCGTGCCCACCGAGGCAGTCGTCGGCGGGTGCCTCAGACGTTCGCGGTCTCGCGAGCGGCCTCGACCTCGATGACGATCTTCACCTTGTCGCCGACCAGCAGGCCGCCGCCCTCGAGGGCCACGTTCCAGGTCAGACCGAACTCCTTGCGGGAGATCTCGGTCTCGATCGTGAAGCCGACCTGCTCCTCGCCCTCAGCGCCGATCGCGCCGTTGAACTCCACGTCCAGGGCTACCGGCTTGGTCACCCCGTTGATGGTCAGGTCGCCGTTCAGCACGAACTCCTCACCGGTGCCGGAGACCGAGGTGCTGACGAAGGTCCACTCCGGGTTCTCCTCCGCGCTCCAGAAGTCGGCGCTGCGCAGGTGGCCGTCACGCTGCTCGTTGCCGGTGTGCACCGAGGCGGACTGGATGGTGACCTGGGCGCTGGAGTCCGCGAAGTTCTCCGCGACGGTGAACGAACCGCTGAAGTCGGTGAACCGGCCGCGCACCTTGGCGATACCGGAGTGACGGACGATGAAGCCGACCTCGCTGTGGGCGGCGTCGATGGCGAAGGTGCCGACGGGGATGGTGCTCATGGAGATGCTCCTTGTAGCGTGGTTGCGGATTGAATAGTTGAAGGTTGTAGTAATCATGATGGCAATCCTCTACGCTGCTGTCAAGAGGTGACGAGAGGAGATCGGGTGTGAGCCAGGACGCACGGTGGCTCGACAGCGAGCAGCAGCAGCACTGGCGCACGTTCCTGGTGGGGAGCTGGGCGTTGTTGAACGCGCTGGAACGCGACCTGGAAGAGACCGCTCGTCTCTCGATGAGCGAGTACGAAGTGCTGGTGCGGCTCAGCGAGGCCGAGGAGCGCAGCCTGCGGATGTCCCAGCTCGCCGACCAGGTGGTGGCCTCCCGGTCACGGCTGACCCACACGGTGCGTCGGATGGAGCAGGCCGGGCTGGTGCTGCGCCGGTCCAGCACCGGTGACCGGCGAGGAGTGGACTGCGTCCTCACCGAGGACGGGTATGCCCGGCTGGTGACCGCCGCACCGCACCATGTGGCCTCGGTGCGGGCCCGGTTGGTGGACGTGCTCGACCCGGCGGACTTCGCCCGGCTCGGCGCGATCTTCGAGACCATCAGCACCGCACTCGACGAGGCCGAGCAGGAGCCCGAACCCGTTCCCTGACCCGGGTTGCTGTGCCGGCCGGTGGGCCGGTGGCCCGCTCCGACCAGCCGCTTGGCGGCCAGTGCTGGTCGGCAGCTCGGCTGGCCCGTAGTGCGGCCGGGCGATCGGGCCACTGGTGGCGCAGAGCACCCAGGAAGATTTGCGAGACTGGGACCATGGCGCGTACCACTGTTCATCTGCTCCGGCACGGTGAGGTCTTCAACCCCGAGCGTGTGCTCTACGGACGCCGCCCGGGCTTCGGGCTCTCCGAACGAGGGCGCACCATGGCCGAACGGATCGCCGCGACGTTCGGCGCCCGGGAGGCGGACCTGGTCTACCTGGCCGCATCGCCGCTGCAGCGCGCGCAGGAGACGGCTGCGCCCCTCGCCGAGGCGTTCGACCTGGAGGTGCACACCGACGGCCGGCTGATCGAGGCGGTGAACTACTTCGAGGGCACCTCTGTGGGCAAGGACCCGAAGATCCTCCTCGACCCGCGGTACTGGCCGAAGCTGGTGAACCCGGGCCGCCCGTCCTGGGGTGAGCCGTACCTGGAGCAGGCGGAGCGGATGTTTGCCGCGATCCGCGAGGCGAAGCAGCAGGCTGCTGGGCACGAGGCGGTGCTGGTCTCTCACCAGCTGCCGATCTGGGTGGTGCGCCGCACCCTCGAGGGCCGCTCGATGATCCACGACCCGCGCCGCCGCCGGTGCACCCTCGCCTCCGTGACCAGCCTCACCTTCGAGGACGGCACGCTGGTTGCCCTGGACTACGCCGAACCGTGCCGGGACCTCTTGCCGGACCCGTCGACGGCGGTGCTTCCGTGACTGGTTCCGTCACCGGTGGTGTGCGTCCCGGCGGTGTGCTTCGCACCGCCGCCGCCGCGGTCGGTGTGCTCGCCGTGCTCTCCGGGTGTGCCACCACCGAGTCGGACCCGGGCGAGGGGGTCGAGGCCGGCTATGTCTCCGGGGACGGCAGCATCGAGACCTGGGCGCCGGCTGACCGGGGCGAGCCGGTCGAGCTCGCCGGGACCACCTACGAGGACGATCAGGTGGACCTGACCGACTGGCGGGGGGACGTGGTGGTGGTGAACTTCTGGTACGCCGCCTGCCCACCGTGCCGCGCAGAAGCACCTGACCTTGCCGCCGTCGCCGAGGACTACACCGATGAGGGGGTGCACCTGCTCGGGGTGAACCACACCGACGACGCGGGGACCGCCCTGGCCTTCGAGCGGTCCTTCGACGTGCCCTACCCGAGCCTGAACGACACCGACGCCGAGGGGGTGGCGGCGATGCAGGGGGTCGTTCCGCTGCGCGCGATGCCCTCCACGGTGGTCCTGGACACCGAGGGTCGGGTGTCCGGCAGGATCATCGGCCAGGTGCAGCCGGCCACGCTGCGTGCCCTGATCGATGACACGCTGGCCGAGGCAGCGTGAGCCCGGTGGTCACCTGGGCCTCCTCCCTCGGCGAGGTGATCTTCTCCGGGTCGCTGCTCGCAGCCGCACCGGTGGCACTGCTCGCCGGCTTCGTCTCTTTCGCCTCCCCGTGCGTGCTCCCGCTGGTGCCCGGCTACCTGGGCTACGTCGGTGGGATGGTCGGCGCGGACCCGGCCGGTAAGGGCAGCGGTTCCCGGGCTCGACTGGTGCTCGGCGTGCTCGGCTTCGTGGCCGGTTTCACCCTGGTGTTCACCCTCGCCACGATGGCGCTGACCTCGGTGGGGCTGACCTTGTTCCGCTGGCAGGACGTGATCACCCGGGTGCTCGGAGTGCTGGTGATCCTGCTCGGCCTGGCGTTCCTGGGGGCGATGCCGTTCCTGCAGCGCGAGCGTCGGCTGCACATCTCGCCACGGGCAGGGGTGTGGGGCGCCCCGCTGCTCGGGATCGTCTTCGGCCTCGGCTGGGCGCCGTGCATCGGGCCGACGCTGGCCGCGGTGCAGTCCCTGGCGATCGGTGGCGGGGACCCGGTGCGTGCCCTGGTGCTGGTGCTGCTGTACTGCCTCGGGCTCGGTCTGCCGTTTGTGCTGGTGGCGATGGGGCTGAAGTCCTCGACCCGGATGGTGGCGTTCCTGCGCCGGCACCGCCTGGTGATCATGCGTGCCGGCGGCGGGCTGCTGATCCTGCTCGGCCTGGCGCTGGTCACCGGCCTCTGGTCCCGCTGGGCGGGCTGGTTGCAAGGTCTGATCGACGGCTTCACCACGGTGGTCTGAGGCGGTGCGCTGATGGGAACCTACCGGCCCGAAGGGCTGAAGAGTGGCGGCACCGAGACCCTGGTGGAGGAGAAGCCCGCCGGTTCGGCGCGGCCACCGAAGGGCGCGGCGCTCGGCGTCAAGGGCTGGCTGCGGTGGACCTGGCGGCAGCTGACCAGCATGCGGGTGGCCCTGATGCTGCTCCTGCTGCTCGCGGCGGTGGCGCTACCGGGGGCGTTCTTTCCGCAGCGTTCTTCGGACCCGAACGCGGTGGTGCGGTACTACCAGGACAACCCGGACACTGCGCCAGTCCTGGACGATCTGCACCTGTTCGACGTGTTCTCCTCACCGTGGTTCTCCGCGGTGTACCTGCTGCTGTTCATCTCCCTGATCGGCTGCATCATCCCGCGGACCTTCTCCCACCTGAAGAATCTGCGCGCTGCTCCCACCCGGGTGCCCCGCCGCTTCGCCCGGTTCCCGGTCCGCACCGAGCTGCACACCCGAATGAGGCCGGACCAGGTGGCCGAGGCACTCTCCGGCACCTTGGGGCGGCGCTACCGCAAGGAGTGGGGCACCGAGTCGGTGACCACCACCGCCGGTCGGGAGCGCACGATCCGGACTGTCTCCGCCGAGCGCGGCACCGGCCGGGAGACCGGCAACCTGGTCTTCCACCTCGCCCTGGTGGGGCTGCTGGTGGTGACCGCATGGGGACAGCTGGTGCACTATCGCGGGCAGATCGTGATCATCGAGGACCGCACCTTCGTGAACTCCCCGGTGGACTACGACTCCTTCGACACCGGTGCCTGGTTCGACGCCGAGGCGATGGAACCGTTCCGGATCCGGATGAACGACTTCAGCTCGGTGTTCACCGAGGACGCCCAGCCCCGGGACTTCGCTGCCGATGTCTCCCTGCTCACCCCGGACGGCAGCAGCCGCGACGAGGAGATCCGGCTGAACCACCCGTTGGAGACCAACTCCACCCGCGTGTACCTCTCCGGGAACGGGTACGCGCCGGATGTCACCGTGACCGACGCCTCCGGCGAGGTGGCCTTCTCCGGACCCGTGATCTTCCTCCCGGCCGAGAACGACCTCGGGTACACCTCGAACGGCGCCATCATGGTGCCGGACACCGCCCAGGGACTGGACCAGCTCGGCTTCAGCGGGAGCCTGCTGCCCACGGCGGCCTACGCCACGGACGGCACTCCGGTCACCTCCAGCTATCCGGAGCTGCTCAACCCGGTGCTGCTGCTGAACCTGTACACCGGGGACCTCGGCCTGGACGACGGGGTGCCGCAGAACCTGTACACCCTGGACACCGCCGGGCTGACCCCGGTCGCCGACCCGGAGGACCCCGCGGAGGCAGCCCGGATCACCCTTCAGCCGGGGGAGACCGTGGAGCTGCCGGACGGCCTGGGCACCATCACCTTGAACGACATCCCCCGGTTCGCTGCCCTCGATGTGCGCTACGACCCGTCCGTGCTGTGGATGGGGCTGTTCGCCGGGATCGCGATCGCCGGACTGACCGGGTCGCTGTTCCTCCCGCGGCGGCGGCTGTGGGCCCGGATCATTCCCGGCCCGGGCGGGACTACAGTGGTCACAGCAGCGGCGTTGGCTCGCGGTGACGATCCCGGGTTGCGGCGCGAGCTCGACCGGGTGCTCGCTCCGATCAGCCAGGATGAGCCTGCCGCCGAGCAGACGAAGGAGAGATCGTGAACACCGAGCTCGGCACCGTGAGCACCCTGCTGGTGTACGGCGCGATGGCCTGCTACGTGGTGGCCATGGTGGCGTTCGCCGTGGACGTGTCTGCCCTGGGCGTGGGGGCCAAACCGGACCGGCGGCGCCGGGCGGCCGGGATCGGGATGTCGGTGACCTGGCTCGCCGTGGTGGTGCACGCGGTGGCGATCGTGCTCCGAGGGGTGGCAGCCGGTCGGGTGCCATGGGCGAACATGTACGAGTTCACCCTGATGTTCACCTTCTTCCTGGTGGCGTTGTTCGTGGGGATCCAGCGGCGCAAGGACATCCGCTACCTCGGGGTGGGCGTAGCGCTGCTGGCGTTCCTGGCCCTGTTCCTGGCCACTGCGGTGCTGTATGTGGAGGCCGACGGCGTGCAGCCGGCCCTGGACAGCTACTGGCTGGTGATCCATGTGTCCGTGGCCACGCTGGCCACCGGTCTGTTCGGCCTGAGCGCCCTGGCCTCGGTGCTGCAGCTGGTCAAGGGCCGGCGGGAGGGGCGTGCTTCCGATCAGCCGGCCCCGGCGATCGTCCCGGGTGGAGCGAACGATCCTGGCGACGGCGGAGCTTCCGGGGGTGGCGGAGCCGGCCGGGGCGAGGGTGGTTCCGACGGTGCGCGGGGCCCTGGCGGCGGCAGTCTCGCCGTGGCGTCGGCAAAGGCAGGTGCCCGGACGACGGTGCTGGACCGGGTGCTCGCCCCGCTCCCGGCAGCGGCGGACCTGGAGCGGTTCGCCTATCGGTTGAACGCGGTGGCGTTCGTGGCCTGGACGTTCACCGTGGTGGCCGGTGCGGTCTGGGCCGAACATGCCTGGGGCCGGCCGTGGGGCTGGGACCCGAAGGAGACCTGGAGCTTCGTGATCTGGGTGATCTATGCGGCCTACCTGCACGCACGGGTGACCACTGGTTGGGCAGCGCAGAAGTTCGCCTACTTCGCCCTCGCCGGCTTCGTGGCCCTGCTCGCCAACTTCTACGTGGTGAACATCTTCTTCGACGGTCGGCACTCCTACTCCGGCCTCTGACCGCCGTCGCCGGCCTCGCACCGCCTACGCCGGCCTCCCACCGCCTACGCCCGCCTCCCACCGCCGTCGGAGGTAGCCCCGGCGATCGGAGGCAAGCCTGACCAACCTCCGACCGCATGGCTGACCTCCGTTGCCACAGCGAGGTGCGGGGACGCACTACCCCGGGAGGTGCCGGGACGTCCTACTCCGGACTGTGCCGGCCGCGGTCATCGCGGCTGGGCTGATCGTCCCCCTCGCCGTGCCCGTCACCCTCCTGTTGCTGGTCGGGACCGGCGTCGTCGGCGTCGCTCGCGTCCTGCGCAGGCTTCTCCGGGACGTCCGGGGACGGTGCCTGCGGCGTCTCCCGCGGCTGCTGCCGCGCCAGTCCGGCGAGGAAGTCCGGGTCGTCATCCGGGGCCACCGGCCGGGTCGGACGGGGCCGCCGCGGGCGCGGGTCCGGTGCCGTGCGGCTGACCAGCAGCCAGACCAGGCCGCCCACACCCGGGAGCACGATGATCACCGTGACCCACAGCCAGGCCGGGAGCCCCCGGCGCTGGCGGTCCTCGGCGCGTACGCAATCGATCACGGAGTACACCGTGATCGCGATCACTGCCAGGGCGACGAGAAACCTCATGACCTGAGCCTACGCTGTGTGGCATGCCCGTTCTCGTCTACAGCCTGCTGCGGATCCTGCTGATCGTCGCTGCCGGCGCCGGTCTGTACCTGGCGGGGATGCGCGGGGTGCTCCTGGTGGTGGCGGCCGTGCTGGTCGGAGCCGGGCTGTCCTACGTGCTGCTGGACCGGTTCCGGCGGGCTTCGGCGCACTGGCTCTCCACCCGCGGCCGCGGGCGGACCCGGTGGGAGAACCGGCTCAGCTCAGATGCCGACGACGAGGATGCGCTGCTGGACGAGGGGCGCGAGGACGGGGACGCACTGCTGGCTGGGGAGCACCGGGACGAGGACGCGCCGCCGGAGGAGGAGGGTCAGCAGGCCGGCGAGGATGCCCTCCGGTACACCGCCGAGCCGACCGGTTCAGACGAGCAGAGTGACCAGCAGCCCGAGGCCGACCGCTAGCTCCAGGAAGCCGGTGTCGCGAAGCACCAGGATCAGGTCCCGGCCCTGCGCACCGCCGACCACCCGGCCGGCCAGCACCACCACCGGGATCACCGCGATCGCCAGCAGCAGGGCCAACGGTGCCCAGAGGGCGATCAGCACCGGCCCGGCCACTCCGAGAGCGAGGAACAGGGCGTAACCGCGCCGGGCCCAGACGTCTCCGATCCGCACTGCCAGTGTGTGCTTACCCGCCTCTCGGTCCGTGGGGATGTCCCGGATGTTGTTCACCATCAGCAGAGCGCACGCGAGGAACCCGATCCCGCAGGCGGCCAGCACCGCCGGCGCGGTGATCCGCCCGGCCTGGGTGTAGGTGGTGCCCAAGGTGGCGACCAGCCCGAAGAACACGAACACGCTCACCTCGCCCAGGCCCGCATAGCCGTAGGGGCGCCGGCCACCGGTGTAGAACCATGCAGCGGCCACGCACACCGCACCCACGGCGAGCAGCCACCACTGCCCGGAGACCGCGCACAGCGCAATCCCGAACACGGCGGCCACTGCGAACGACAGCATCGCGGCACGCTTCACCGCCGCCGGGGCGACTGTCCCGGAGGCCGTCAGCCGCGTCGGGCCCACCCGCACGTCGTCGGTGCCGCGCACCCCGTCGGAGTAGTCGTTGGCAAAGTTCACGGCCACCTGCAGCGCAAGTGCCACACCGGCCGCCAGCAGTGCTCTGCCCGCTGAGGCCGACTCTTCGAGCGCGGCAGCACCGGTGCCGGCCAGGACCGGCGCCACAGCCGCCGGCAGGGTACGAGGACGTGCACCATCGAGCCAGGCACGCAGGGAGGGCATCACACTTCCGTTCGTCGGGGCGAAGGGCACGATACCCCCGGGGTGGGCGGCTCAGTGCCGCTGTCCATCTCCTCGGGCGAGGCGCTCGGCGGCGAGCTCGGCGACCGCCCGGCGGTCGGTCTTGCCCGGGCCGCGGAGCGGGAGCGAACCCACTGTCACCACTGCCCGCGGAGCGCTCGGGCCGCCCCCGGCCTCGGTCCGCAGCCGCTCCAGGCGCACCGCCCGGCCCGCCACCGGCACCACCACTGCGGTGAGCAGCTCGCCCCACTCCGGATCCGGCACCCCCACCACGCACACCTCCGCGACCTCGGCGAGGCCGGCCAGCCGCTGTTCCACCGCTGCGGGGTGGACGTTCACCCCGCCGGTGACGATCACATCGTCGATCCGCCCGGCCAGGGTGAGTACCCCGCCGGTCACAGTGCCGGCGTCCCCGGTGCGCAGCCACCGGGTGCCGTCGACCTCGGTGAACGGCTGCGGTCCGTCGTCCAGATATCCCTCCGCCAGCATCGGGCCGGCGAGCAGCACCCTGCCCCCCGTGCCCAGGCGCACCTGCGCGCCTGCGAGCGGAACGCCGTCGTACACGCACCCCCCGCAGGTCTCGGTCATCCCATAGGTGGTGACCACCGCGATCCCTGCCGCGCGCGCCGAGGTGAGCACCGCCGTCGGCGTGGCCGCCCCACCGACCAGCACCGCTGCACAGCTGCGCAGGGCCGCGACCGCTGTCTCGCTGCGCAGTGCCCGGACCAGCTGGGTGGGTACCAGCGAGACGTAGCGGGGCACGTCCGTGCGCATCTGCGCGATCGCCTCGGCCAGGGCCTGCGGGGGCGAACCATCCCGTCCGGTGCACACCGGGACGGTGCCGGCCAGCACCGAGCGGGCGAGCACCTGGATCCCGGCCACATGCTGTGGCGGCAGCGTGAGCAGCCACTGGCCCGGGCCGGCGAGGCGCTCCTGGGTTCCGTGCGCACTTGCCCGCAGGGCGGCCGCGGACAGCCCGACCGGTCGGCCCTGACCAGTGCTCGAACCGGACGTGGCCAGCACCAGCGCCACCTCCGGGTGCTCGGCCAGCTGTGCCGGGTCCACCGGTGTGAGCAGCAACGGCTCGCCGCCGCCGAGTGCACCGTCCAGCTGCCGCAACAGCGTCTCGACCTCCGGGTCGGTCCGTGTCTGCGGCATACCAGCAAGGGTAGGCGGCGTACGGTGGGGCGGTGACCATCCCGCAGAGGCCGGCCTCGCGCCGCCAAGTCCTCGCCGCGGCGGCTCTCCTCGGACCGGTCGGCCTGGTGGCCGGATGCTCCGGTGGCGGTGGCGCCAAGTCCAGGACCACCCCCAGCCCCACGCCGACCCCCACCCCCACGCCGAGCCCGACCCCCACACCGGAGCCGACCTGGCCGCTGACCGGGACCACCGGAGACATCGTGGACCGGCCGGCGATGACGGTGAAGATTGAGAACTCCGCCGCCGCGCGTCCGCAGACCGGACTGCAGCAGGCCGACGTGGTCTGGGAGGAGATGGTCGAAGGCGGTATCACCCGGTTCGGAGCGGTGTACCACTCCCAGCTCCCGGAGAGCTTCGGGCCGGTGCGTTCGGTACGGCCGATGGACGCGGCGATCGCGGCCCCGTACGGCGGGCTGATGGTCTTCTCCGGCGGGCAGGCACCGTTCGTGGAAGCGCTGCGGGAGGCGGGCCTGCAGCTCGTCTCGCACGACCTCGGATCGCCCGGTTTCTCCCGCAGTGCAGAACGCTACGCCCCGCACAACCTGGTCGGGGATCCGCAGGCCTTCCTGGACGGCGCCGACGGTGACCACGAGGATCCACCGCCGGAGCAGTTCGCCTTTGCCGAGGCTGCCGACGAGGCCACTGTGGTGACCGAGGGGGATCCCGCCCAGAGCATCCGCTGCTCCTTCCCGTCCGCGACACCCAGCTGGAGCTGGGATGCCGACGAGGAGCTCTGGCTGCGGTCCGAGGACGGGGCGGAGGCGGAGACGACCGACTCCGGCCGGATCACCGCGGTCAACGTGGTGGTGCTGCGGGTGGAAGTGGTGGCCACCTCCTACGTGGACCCCTCCGGTGCGAGCGTGCCGGAGACCGAGCTCAGCGGCGAGGGTGAGGCCATCGTGGCCAGCGGTGGTCGCAGCGTGAGCTGCACGTGGAGCAAGGACGGGGAGTCCGACCCGTTGGTGGTCGAGCTGGACGGCGAACCGGTCACCCTCGCCCCGGGGAACACCTGGGTGGAGATGGTGCCCGCCAACGGCGGCGGGGTGAACGTGGAATGACCGGTCCTCAGAACCGTGACGGAGAATCGATGCACGTACAGATCGCGGTCCAGCTGCAGCCCCAGCATGCCGCCGACTACTCCCGGATGCGGGGTGCGGTGCTCCGCGCCGAGGATCTCGGTGTGGACGTGATCTTCAACTGGGACCACTTCTTTCCCCTGCACGGCGACCACAACGGCTACCACTTCGAAGCCTGGACGATGCTCGGTGCCTGGGCTGAGCAGACCGAACGGGTGCGGATCGGAACTCTGGTGACCGGCGGCGGCTACCGCAACCCGGACCTGCTGGCGGACATGGCTCGCACCGTGGACCACATCAGCGGCGGGCGGGTGATCCTGGGCATCGGCGCCGGATGGAACGAGAAGGACTATGCCGAGTACGACTACGAGTTCGGTACACCGGGTTCGCGGATCGCGCTGCTGGGGGAGTACCTGCCCCGGATCGCCGACCGGCTCGCCCGGCTGAACCCGCCGCCGCTGGGCCGGCTGCCGGTGTTGATCGGCGGTGGTGGGGAGCGCAAGACGCTGCGGCTGGTCGCCGAGCACGCTGACATCTGGCACGCATTCGGCGATCTGGCCACCTTCAGCCACAAGGGCGGGGTGCTCGATGCGCACTGCGCGGACGTGGGCCGGGACCCCGGTCAGATCGCCCGCTCGGCGGCCTGGCCCGGAGTGGAGCAGGCAGCGGAGTTCGTCGCCGCCGGAGCGAGTCTGTTCACCATCGGCACCTCCGGCCCGGAGTATGGCCTGGACGAGGTGCGCACCGCGCTCGCCTGGCGGGATGCGTACAACGCGGGGTAGCGCGGTCGAGGCGCCCAGCGTCCCGGCATTCGTGCTCTGCGATACCGGGCACGGCCTCGCCACCGCCACGGAGTCGAACGTCTGGGTCCGGCACCGGACCGCGGCATGAACTCGCCACCGACCGGCGCGCCTAGACCTGCAGCGCCGACTCCTCCGCCCACACCGGTACTGGCGGCCTTCGGCGCCGATGGCCCGCCGACCTTGCTGGCCGGCGGGCAAGGCAGCTCGTGGCGTGCGGGTACGTTCGTGCTGAAGCCGGTAGCCGCCGGAGACGAGCCCACCCAGCGCTGGCTGCATGAGGTCGCCCGCCCTGCGGTGACCGACTCCGGTGTCCGGCTCGCGTTCCCGACGCCGGCCCGCGACGGTGCGGTTGTGGTGGACGGGTGGGCGGCCACCGCGTGGCTGGCCGGAGATCGGCCGGTGGGCCGATGGGCCGAGCGCATCGAGGCTGCGCGTGCCTGCGGCCGTGCTCTGGCACCGATCGACCCCCGACAGATGCCGCGCCGGGAGGATCCGTGGGCGCGCGCCGATCGCGCCGCGTGGGGCGAGAGTGACCAGCCGCTAGCGGATCACCCGCTCGCTCAGGCGGTGCGTTCCGGCGCTTCCCGGCCTGTGGATGAGGGGCAGGTGGTGCATGGGGACCTGGCCGGCAACACCCTTCTGCATCCCGGCCGGCCGCCCGCCGTGATCGACCTCTCGTTGTACGTGCGCCCGGTGGAGTGGGCGGTGGCAGTGCTGGCCGTGGATGTGGTGGCGTTCGAGGGAGCGCCGGTGCAGCTGTTGAGCTCCATCGGCGTCGACCCCGGCTTCGCCCACCTGCTTGCCCGGGCACTGCTGTTCCGCATGACCACCGACATCTTCCTCGGCGGGTCGCCGCACCCGGCCTACGAGCCGGTGGCCCGGGCGGTGCTGCTCGCGCTCCCCGGCGGCCGCTGACCACACCCACGGCGAGGGTGCGCCGTGGGCTCGCGGGTCAGAGTCACCCCCTTCGACCTGTAATCGATTTCTGCTAGCCTGACCGAAGCGCTCCCGACCGCCCCGCCCCCGGGCCGGCTGAGTGCCGCTGCCGCGCCGCCGTCGAAAGGACCCCAGCTGATGACCACCTACGCGATGCCGACGATCCCCACGCCGGCCCCGGCGGAGCCCGGCACCGTCTACCTGGTCTCCAGCGGTGACTTGCGCGAGTCGGCGAACGTGGCCAGCTGGCCGGTGCAGGAGGCGCTGGAGCAGATGATCACCCGCGCGATCGAGGCCCAGGGCCGCCGGGTGGTGCGCGCGCACGGGGTGGACCCGGCCACCGGGCACGGCTTCATCAACAGCCAGCGCAAGGGCCTGGAGGTGTTCGCCACCATCCCGGCCGAGGCGCCGCTGGTGGTGGCGATCGGCAACTGGCAGTACTCCAGCCACGTGCTGCCCGGTCTGCGCACCCACGAGGGCCCGATCCTCACCGTGGCGAACTTCGTGGCCCAGTGGCCGGGTCTGGTCGGGCTGCTCGGCCTGAACGGCGGGCTGACCAAGATGGGCAAGTCCTACTCCACCCTGTGGACCGTGGACGGGACCGACCAGTGGTTCACCGACCAGCTCTCCGGCTGGCTGGCCAACGGCCGGGTGGAGCACGACGACTCGCACGTGCGGGCACTGCCCAAGCTGCCGGAGAACGAGGAGACTGCCCTCGGCCGGGCGCTCGCCGCTGAGCTGCTGCACGCGAAGGCGATCATCGGCATCTTCGATGAGGGCTGCATGGGGATGTACAACGCGATCATCGACGACGAGCTGCTGAACCCGATCGGCATCTACAAGGAACGGCTCTCCCAGAGCGAGCTGTGGGCGCAGATGCAGCAGGTCTCCGACGAGGAGGCGGACGCCGTCGGCGCCTGGTTGCGGGAGGCCGGAATGACCTTCCGCCTCGGCACCGACGAGGCCACCGAGCTCACCGAGAACCAGCTGCGCTGGCAGTACAAGATGTATGTGGCGGTGCTGCGGATCAGCGACGACTTCGGCCTGGACGCGGTGGGCATCCAGTACCAGCAAGGTCTGAAGAACCTGTCCCCGGCCTCGGACCTGGTCGAAGGGCTGCTGAACAACGACTCCCGCCCGCCGGTGACCAGCCGGGACGGGTCCCGCGTGCTCTGGGAAGGTCGGGCGCTGCCGCACTTCAACGAGGTGGACGAAGGGGTGGCGGTCGATGCGCTGATCACCCACCGCATCTGGCGGGCGATGGGTCTGGACCCGGCCACCACGCTGCACGACGTGCGCTGGGGCGAGGAGTTCGGCGGCGACTACGTCTGGACGATGGAGATCTCCGGCTCGGTGCCCGCCTCGCACCTGGAGGGCGGCTACGCCGGCGCCGAGGGCTGGCGTCAGGGTCCGGTGTTCTTCCCCGCCGGCGGGGCCACGCTGAACGGGGTGTCCCGGCCGGGGGAGATCGTCTGGTCGCGGGTGTACATCGCCGACGGCGGACTGCACGTGGATCTTGGTCGCGGCAGCTCCGTAGCACTCCCCGAAGCGGAGAGCACCCGGCGCAAGGAGATGACCAACCCGGAGTGGCCGGTGATGCACGCCGTGCTGCACGGGGTGAGCCGGGACCAGTTCATGGCCCGGCACAAGGCCAACCACATCCAGGTGGTCTACGCCCCCGACGCGGCCACAGCGGACAAGGCGCTGGTGGCCAAGGCCGCGATGTTCGAGGCGCTCGGCCTGACCGTGCACCTGTGCGGCGAGGTCACCCTGCCCACCTCCCCCTAGCCCCCACCCCACCGTGGGTCGTCAGGTCGGGGGTGCGCTATGGCGCACTCCTCACCGGGCGACCGCAGAGGTGAGCTCGTGGAAGGCGGTGCGGTCCAGCGGGGCGACGCCCTGGCCGCCGTTGTCGATCAGCCGGGCGTGCACCCGCTGCGCGGCGTAGCGTGCCGCACCGTCCACCACGGCGTCCTGGCCGCCGGCGGAGATGCGGATCGGAGGGCGCTGCTGCACGTGCACGGCCAGGTCCTGCTCCAGCACCGGCACCAGCTCCTCGGCGAGCGGGACCAAAGGACCACCGAGCACGATCACCTCGGGGTCGACCACTGCCGCGAACAGGGAGATGAACGGCGAGATCGCCTCCAACCAGTGGCGCAGCGCGGCGAGCGCCTGCTCATCACCGATCCGGGCCGCCGCCAGCAGGCTCGGCAGCGGGTCCTCCGGGGCGGGGCCGGCACCGGCCGCGCGCTGCGTATCGGCCGTGCCCTGCGGGCGAGCTGCGTCCTGCGCGTCCTCTGTGCCTTCCGTGCCGACCGTGCGCTCCGGCGCCGGCAGCCATCGACCGTGCCCGCTCCAGGAGGTGTCCGAGGGGCTCAAGCCCACCCGGGACAGGTCGCCGGCGGTGCCGTGTGCGCCGGTGTGTGGGCGACCGTGCAGGATCAGGCTGACCGCCGGTCGGCGGCCGAGCCAGACCAGCAACGCGTGCCGGTAGCCGGCTGCCGCACCCCAGAGGTGCTCGACCCGGCCGAACAGCTGGATGTCATTGCGGGCCTCCACCGGGACGCCGAGGCGCTTGCCGAGCTCGTGCACCAGATTCGTCCCGGCCCAGTCGCCGATGGCCACCGACTGGCTGACCACGCCGTCGTCGGTGATCGTGCCGGTGGTCGCGGCCAGAGCCGACCACAGGTCCGCAGGGACATGACCGGTCGCCGTCAGCAGGGTGTGCAGCAGGTCCGCGGCGCGATCCAGCCGGTCGGCCCGGGGCAGCTGGGGATCGACGCTCACCCGTTCCTGCGCGAGCACCGTGCCGGTCAGATCGGCCAGTGACGCGGCCACCTCGTGGGCGCCGATATCCAGTCCGGCCACCACACCCGGGGCCACTACCCGGCCGAACTCCTGAGCAGGGCGGCCCCGCCCACCGGAGGAGGCTTGTGCGGTGACCCAGCCCTTCTCCTGCAGCTGGCGCAGCACATCAGTCACGGTCACCCGGGTCAGCGCAGTGGTCTGCATCAACTCGGTCACGCGATAGCACGCTCCCGGGGTCATCGCCTCCAGGACCACCCGCTCATTGATCCGGCGCAGGTCTGCCGGGCTCACGCCACGGATCGCGGCCGGACTCTCCACTGGCACCTCCGGGCCCTTCACAACATCGCTGCCATCCCCTATATTAGCGAGAACCTTTAATAAAGAATCTATCGTAAATACCCGGCCCGCCGCGGTGACGTGGCCGCAGGAACCAACGATCGTCCCGCCCGGGACCTGACGAGAACGAGGAGTGTCAATGATGACTCGGAGAAGGAACGCTGCCGGTGCCGTGGCGGTGGCCACCGCCCTCCTGCTCGCCGGCTGCAGCGGTGACGGTGGCGACGGCGGTGAGACCGTGACCTACTGGTCCCAGTGGGAGCAGGGCGAACCCCAGGCGGAGATCCTGCAGTCCGCAATCGAGGACTTCACCGC
Organism: Candidatus Ruania gallistercoris; assembly: GCA_019116305.1. Lineage (GTDB taxonomy): Bacteria > Actinomycetota > Actinomycetes > Actinomycetales > Beutenbergiaceae > Ruania > Ruania gallistercoris. The sequence continues at coordinate 22,089 of DXBY01000247.1, forward strand.
CGAGACCGGGATCGAGGTCGAGGTGGAGTGGCAGGGCCGGCAGATCATGCAGAAGGTCCAGCCGCTGCTGCGCTCCGGTGACGTTCCGGATGTGGTGGACGCCTCCAGCAACGACATCCGGGCCACGCTGGTCCGCGCCGACCAGGCGCGCGACCTCTCCGCTGTGTTCGCGGCCGAGGTGCCCGGTGAGGACACCACTGTGGAGGAGGTGCTCGGCGACTACGACGAGCTGATCACCGCCGAGTCGATAGAGGGGCCGTTCATGCTGCCCACCATCCTGATGGCGCAGAGCCTGTTCTACGACGGCAACGCCCACGACCTGACCCAGCCGGGCGACTGGTCGGACTTCATGGCCACGCTGGAGGACCTGAAGTCCGAGCGCGGCTCCGGACCGATCGCTCTCGACGGCGACATCGGCTCCTACGGCGCCGTGTGGACCTCGGCGGCACTGATCCACGAGCTCGGCGTCGGCGGCTTCAACGAGATCGCCGCCGACGAGACCGGTCAGGCCTGGGACAGCGACGGCGTCCGCGCGGCACTCGGGCGGATCGCTGAGCTCGGTGAGGGTCAGTACTGGGCGGACGGCAGCTTCGGTTCCCGATTCCCGCAGGTGCAGGAGCAGTGGGCCGCCGGTGAGGCGGACCTGCTGTTCATGGGCTCGTGGGCACCCCAGGAGACCAGCACTTCCACCACTGAGGGATTCGAATATCGCCAGCTCGGCTTCCCTCCGGCCGGTCAGGGCGAGTTCATCCAGAGCGACGTCTCCGGCTTCGCGGTGCTGGCCGGGTCGGAGAATCCCGAGCAGGCCGAGCAGCTGCTCGCCCACTTCGTCCAGACCGACGTGATGCAGGCGCTGGCCGACGATGCGGCCCAGCTGGTCACCCGACCGGACGTCGAACCGCCGGAGACCCTTGCCGACACCGCCGACCTGGTCCAGAGCCGTACGGCAGTCCGGTTCTACGACGGTGTGGACGGCGACTATCCGGGGTACCCGGCCGAGGTGTTCGAACCGGTGAACCTGCAGCTGCTGCGCGGGCAGATCGACGTGGACCAGGCCATCGCCGAGCTGACCGACGCGCAGCAGAGCTACTGGGACAAGCAGGGCTGAGCGTGGCGGCACCTGCGATCGATCCGCTCGCCCGCGCGCGGCCACCGGGGTCGCCCCGTCGGCCGCGGGCCGGCGGGGCGACCTCCCCGCTGCAGCGCCGCCGGGCCAGGATGTTCTGGCCGTTCCTGCTCCCGGCGCTGGTGCTCTACACCGTGTTCATGGTGGGCCCCACGCTCGCCTCGTTCTGGATCTCCCTGCACTCCTGGGACGGCATCAGCGAGATGAGCTGGCGGGGGCTGACGAACTTCCAACTGATCTTCGGCGATCCGGTGTTCCGCACCGCCCTGGTGAACACGTTGGTGATCCTGTTCGGGGTCGGTGCGGCCGTGTTCGCGCTCAGCTTCGCTCTCACGATGCTGCTCCGGGACATGGCTGGGCGCCGGTTCGCCCGCGCCGTCATCTTCTTCCCCTCGATCGTCTCCCCGTTGGTGCTCGCGATCTTCTGGGGCTTCCTGTTCCAGCAGGGCGGACTGCTGGACAGCTTCCTGACCGGAATCGGTGTAGCCGACCGGCCGAACTTCCTCGGTGACCACCTGTGGCTGGTGGTCTGCGTAGGCATGGTGTGGATGTCCACCGGGCTGTACGTGACCATCATCATGGCCGGCGTCGACCAGATCCCGCCGTACCTGTACGAGGAGTGCGAGCTGGCCGGTGCGAGCGCCTGGCAGCGGTTCCGATACGTGACCTTCCCGCTCACCTGGGACGTGATCGCCACCACCACCGTGCTCTGGACGGTGAGCTCGCTGAAGATCTTCGACTTCATCCTCGCCTTCGGCGGCACTACGAACGATCTGCCGCCCTCGGGCACCTGGAACACGGCGCTGTTCATCTACGGGTCCACGTTCGGCGGCCGGGTCCCGCTCTACCGGTTCGGGTACGCCTCGGCCGCTGCCGTGGTCACCCTCGTCACCGTGATCGTGCTGGTGGTGCTGCTGCGCCGGCTCACCCGCCGAGAGGCGGTGCAGCTGTGAGTCAGGTTGCGCTGCGATCACGGCCGCGACGGCGGCGCGCTGGTGGGTGGCGCACCGTCGCCTCCACTGCGGTGTGGCTGGTGATCGCCTTCAACCTCGCCGTCTTCGCCTGGCTGTTCATCAACTCGCTGCGCAGCCATGCGGAGATCTTCGCCAACCCCTGGGGCCTGCCGAACGTGCTGCACACGGAGAACTGGGTGAACGCCTGGACCACCTCCGGCTTCGGTGCAGCGATCGGCAACTCGGTCCTGGTCTGCGTCACCTCGGCAGTCGGCATCGTGCTGCTCTCCGCGCCGGCCGGCTACATCCTGGCCAAGACGAACCGGCGGCTGTCCGAGGTGGCGCTGATGTACATCGCCGTCGGCGTGGGAGTGCCGATGCAGGTGATAGTGATCCCGCTGTTCACCATCGTGCAGACCCTCGGGCTGCTGAACTCCCTGTTCGGCCTGATCGTGGTCTACATCGCCCTGAACCTGCCGTTCAGCGTGTTCCTGCTCGCCGGCTTCTTCCGATCGATGCCGGACGAGTTGGAGGAAGCGGCAGCACTGGACGGTGCCGGGATGCTGCGCATCTTCGCCCAGATCATCGCGCCGATGGCCCGCTCCGGGATGACCACCGCGCTCATCCTCAACCTGGTCTGGCTGTGGGCCGAGGTCTTCCTCGCGCTGATCCTCATCCAGAGCACGGAGAAGCAGACCCTCCCGCTGGCACTGCTGAACTTCATGGCCCAGCAGCAGTACGGCGGCAACGACTACGGCCAGCTGCTGGCCGGTATCGGGATCATCCTGCTCCCGGTCCTGGCCGCCTACATCTGGCTGGGCCGCCGCATCATCGAAGGAATGACCGTAGGAGCCGGTAAGTGAGCCCTGATTCGACGCTGTATCGCCAGACGCTGCAGCTCCCCGCCGCCCCGCTGGGCGCGGACAACCCGCTGCCGATGCCGGACCGGCTGCTGGAGGCACCGTTCGCGCTCGACGACGGACTCCCCGCCGAGCTGCAGACCGGAGCCAGCACCGGGACACCGCGCTCGATGCACCCCTACCTGCTCCAGGACGGGTACGGTCGCGACCGGCAGCCGGCCGAGGTGGACACCGTGGTCCTGGACAACGGCATCCTGCGCGCCACCTTCCTGCCCGGGCTCGGCGGCCGGCTGTGGTCCCTGGTGGACCTGTCCACCGGGTCGGACCTGGTCTTCGCCAACACCGCGATCCAGCCCGCCAACCTGGCGCTACGCAACGCCTGGGTGGCCGGCGGGGTGGAGTGGAACATCGGCACCAAGGGGCACAGCGCGCACACGATGGCCCCACTGCACGCTGCTGTGGTGAACGGCTCGGACGGTGTCCCCCGGTTGCGGATGTGGGAGCTGGACCGCCTCCGCCGGGTGGTGTTCCAGATCGATGCCTGGCTGCCCCGGGGCGCGCGTGGTCTGCACGTCTACGTGCGGATCGAGAACCCGAACGAGCACACCGTGCCGATGTACTGGTGGTCCAACGCCGCCGTCCGGCAGCGCCCGGACCTGCGCGTGCTGGCCCCCGCCCGCCGGGCCTACGCCACCGGCTATGACGGGACCGTTGCCGAAGTGAGCGTGCCCCGCACCGCCGAGGGGGACCACACCTGGCCGGCGGCCAGCGCCCGCTCGGCCGACTACTTCTACGCCATCGCCGAGAACGAACCGCCCTGGGTGGCCGGGGTGGACGGCACCGGGCACGGGCTGGCGATCGCCTCCACCTCCAGGCTGTCCGGACGCAAGCTGTTCTGCTGGGGCAGTGGCGAAGGGGGGCGGCACTGGCAGCGTTGGCTCTGCCCGGACGGCGGGGAGTACCTGGAGCTCCAGGCCGGGCTGGCCACGACCCAGTTCGAGCACGTGCCGATGCCCGGGCGGACCAGCTGGGACTGGCTCGAGGTCTACGGAGACGTGCGCGCCGACGCGCAGGTGGCCCACGGCCAGGACTGGGACGAGGCCGTCGCCCATGTCGGCGCCCGGGTGGCCGAGCTGGCCGCCCCCGAATACCTGGACACCACGCTCGCCTCCGCCCGCGTCCTCGCCGACCAGCCACCTACCCGGCACCTCGCGGCCGGATCCGGCTGGGGCGCCCTGGAACGGGAGCTGCGCCAGGCCACCGGCGAGCCCTGGATCGCCGAGACCTCCCGTCCGTTCCCGGCCGATACCCTCGGCGCGGAGCAGCACCCCTGGCACCAGCTGCTCACCGACGCCGACGCCGATCCGTTCGCCGGCGCCGACCCGCACACCCCACCGCCCTCGTACGTGACCGGCGGGCTCTGGGAGGACCGGCTGCACCGGCTCGCCCCGGGCTGGTTGCGTGACTACCACCTCGGCGTCCTCGCCCACGCCCGCGCCGACCTGGCCACCGCCGGGGAGCTCCTGCGCTCCTCCTCCGCCCACCAGCCGAACGCCTGGGCGCTGCGCGCCGAGGCCCGGGTACTGGCCGAGCAGGGCCGGTCCGGTGCCGCACTGGACCTGCTCGCCGACGCGCTGGCGCTCGCCCCGGGCCAGGTCCATCTCCTGCTCGAGGCGATGACCGCCGCGCTCGCAGCCGACCGGCCCGACCTCGCCCTGCAGTTCTTCGACGCCGCCCCGGTGGCGAGCCGGTCCACCGCCCGCGCCCGGCTGCTGGAAGGTACCGCCGCCCTGCGCACCGGCGCACGCGAACGCGCCGAGGCGGTGCTCGCCTCCGATCTGGTGATCCCCGACCTGCGCGAGGGGGAACGTTCCCTCAGCGACCTGTGGCGGGAGACCTTTCCGGACCGGCCGGTCCCCGCCCACTACGACTTCCGGATGAACTGAGCACCCTGCACCCGCTGCCAAGGAGGACAGCTCGATGAACTCAGCACCGCTCACCGCACCCTCGGGTGGGATGTCGCTGCTCACCGACGCCCGCACCCGGTCGATCAGCGCGGAGAACCCCACCGGTGCACCCGGTGGCGGCGGCCGGGCCGAACGCGGCACCCACTCCACCGCCTATGCCTCCCGTGACCTGCCGATCGGCTGGAAGAAGTCCCCGTGCAGGGACCTGCGCGGTGGCGAGACGGCCACGATCGCCGAGATCGACGGGCCGGGGATCATCCAGCACGTGTGGATCACCACCCTGCCCCGGCACTGGCGCTCCCTGATCCTGCGGTGCTACTGGGACGGGGAGGATGCGCCGTCGATCGAGGTACCGCTCGGTGACTTCTTCTGCCAGGGCTGGGCGCGCTACGCCCCGGTCTCCTCCCTGCCGATCACGGTCGCACCCGCCGGCGGGCTGAACTCCTACCTGGAGATGCCGTTCCGGCGGCACGCCCGGATCACGATCGAGAACACCAGCAAGGACACGATCGAAGGCTTCTTCTACCAGATCACCTACAGCCTCACCGAGGTGGGGGAGGGGCACGGTTACCTGCATGCCCAGTGGCGCCGGTCCGATCCGCTGGCTTTCGCCGAGCCGCACGTGATCCTCGACGGCGTCCAGGGCCAGGGGCACTACCTCGGCACCTACCTCGCCTGGGAGTCCCACCATCCGGGGTGGTGGGGCGAGGGCGAGGTCAAGTTCTACCTCGACGACGACGAGGACTTCCCCACGATCTGCGGTACCGGGACCGAGGACTACTTCGGTGGCGCCTGGGCGTTCGAGCACCCGGACGGCGGCCGTTACGAGCCGTACAGCACGCCCTACCTGGGCATGCCGCAGGTGATCACCCCGGACGAGTTCTATGACAGCCAGCTCCGGTTCGGCCTGTACCGCTGGCACCTGCCCGACCCGATCCGGTTCAGCCGCAGGATCCGGGTCACCGTGCAGGCGCTCGGGTTCGCCAGCCCGCAGGAAGGGCTGGAACGCTACCGCCCACTGCAGGACGACATCGCCTCCACCGCCTGGTGGTACCAGAGCGAACC